>JAWOIH010000495.1:0-32350 GCA_046484725.1 Candidatus Desulfacyla sp.
TGCCGGCGTTCTTGGCCTGGTACATCGCGGCGTCGGCGTCGCGCAGCACGTTCTGCGCCGTGTCGTGGCCTGTGGCCGCCAATTCCAGCGGGCCGAGGCGCCTCCTCTACCGGTTCCCCCGGGATCTCCTCTTAGGGGTCCGGTTTGTTGCGTCCAATGGGGATATCGTCGGGACCGGGGGGAAGACCGTCAAGAACGTCTCCGGATACGACATCTCCAAGCTGATGGTGGGATCGTATGGGAGTCTTGGGTTTATCTGCGAGATGACCTTTAAGCTGCTTCCTCTGCCTGAGCGGATGGAGACGGTTTTTGTCTCTTTTGAATCGTTAAAAGATGCCCTGGCATTGGGAGGGGCCATCCTGGATAGCCCACTGGTTCCCGCTGCCGTTGAGATCATGAACCTCACGTCCTGCGAACACCTCTCATGCAGGGAGCGGAAGGATGTCAGCCTGAGCACCTACGCTGTTGCAGTGGCCATCGAGTCATTTGAGCCGGCCGTCAACCGAATGCGCGATGAGATCCTGGAGATGGGGAGTCGTCTGGGATCTGTGGGCCACGCCTGTTTTGCGGAAGAGGATCACCGTCGTTTCTGGCTCACCGTGAGCCATCTCCAGGCGTCTGCGGCGGGTTCGTTCACTCTTCCCGTTAGCTTCCAGCTCACCTACCCGATTTCGTGCATGACGGAAATCGTCGAGTTTGCAGAGACATCGCTTTTCGAAAGCCACATGGAACACACCCTGCTGGTCCATGGCGGAACCGGCGCATGCGTCATTACCGTGTCCGGCAATCCGGATGGGGGAAGGGGAGGGGATGCGAGCATTTTCCTCCTCCATAAGCTGCTGACCCGAAGCCGTGAAAGCGGGGGCAACCTGATCATCCGGAGCGCCCCTCCCGACCTGAAACCGCAATTGAAAATGTGGGGTGAGCCGGGTCCGGACCGGCTCGTCATGGAGCGCATCAAGCATAATCTGGACCCCTCCGGCATCTTCAGCCCGGGTCGTTTTGTGGGGGGACTTTGATGTGGGATTAAAGGTTGTCGATGGTTGATTGACGATGGAAACCTCTGAACCTTGAACCCTTAACCCTCTGAATCTTTCCTGCGAGGCAATCCCTGATGAATATCGTCCAGTTGAAGAGATTATCCTACGAAGAGGTGGCCAAATGCAACCGGTGCGGGTTCTGCCTGCCCAACTGCCCTGTTTACCGGGTCGAAGGAACCGAATCCGCCTCGCCCAGGGGTCGAAACGCCATTACCCGGGCTGTCATTGAGGGTAAACTCCCCCTGAGCGGGGACACCGAGGCATCCCTCTTCAGCTGCCTGGGGTGCGGGGCCTGCACTCAGGTCTGTCTCTCAGGGGTGGCCACCAAGGACCTCATCTTCCGCGACCGGGAATGCCAGGTGGGGGAGGGGCTGTACCCGATGATCGCCGACCGCGTGGCAGGGTTCTTAGAGGCGGAGCACAATATTTCGGATGACGACAACGAGGAGCGGGGGGAATGGCGGGAACTCATCAAGGACCTCCCTGAACAGGCATTTGAAAAGGCGCATGCGGAGGTGATCTTCTTTGTGGGGTGCGTGGCCTCCTTTTTCCCCATGGCCCAGAAGATACCGGCCAACATGGCGCGTATCATGGACAAAGGGGGCGTGGACTTCACCATCTTAGGCGGGGAGGAATGGTGCTGCGGGTTCCCCCTGATCGGGGCCGGCATGCCGGACAAGATGAAGACATTGATGGATCACAACCTGAAAAAGGTGAAAGAGGTGGGCGCCAGGGCGATTGTCTTTACCTGTCCCTCCTGTTACCATACCTGGAAATACGTCTATCAGCCGAAGGATGTTGCGCTTTATCACTCAAGCCAGATGCTGGCCCGGATGATCCGGGAGGGGCGGATCCGCCTCGGGGAGCTCGAGGCCACCGTTACCTATCATGACCCCTGCGATCTGGGGCGGAACAGCGGCGTGTTCGAGGAACCGCGCGAGGTGCTCAAGGCCATCCCTGGGATCCGGTTTGTGGAACTGGCCAGCAACCGGCAATTGTCGGTCTGCTGCGGGGGCGGGGGGAATGTGGAGATGGTCAATCCTGAGCTGTCCGCCAAAGTGGCCCAGATGAAGCTGGACGAGATTGCAGCAACCGGGGCCGATATGGTGGTGTCGGCCTGTCAGCAGTGTCTTCGGACCATCGCCACCCGGGCCCGGAGACAGAAGATCGACCTCCAGGTCAAGGACCTCACCGAGCTGGTGGCGGAGGCGATGCAGTAAGGAGGCAACAGATGATTGCACAACTGTCTGTCTATCCCCTCGGGGAAGGGACAAGCGTAAGTCGTTTTGTGAAAAAGGGGGTGGCCGTCATCGAGGCCTCCGGCCTCCCCTACGAAATCGGAGGGATGAGCACCTCGGTGGAGACGCCCGACCTGGATACCCTGTTCGATCTCATCAAAAAGGTCCATGCGGCCCATGTGGCAGAAGGGGCGCAGCGGCTGGTCATCGACCTGAAGGTCGATGATCGCAGGGACACAAGGGCCACCATCGAATCCAAAAAGAAGTCGGTAACCGGGAAGTCATGACACCTCCCGGAAGCTGAATCCCCGGCTTTTGTCAAGATTCCGATCTTCTGGCGGGTGTCCCGCCACCCTCGGTCCCACAGGGTTCTGGTGGAGGAAGACGCCCCTCTATTTTCGGGGAAGCAGAAAGATAAACGGGATACCCAGAAACCCCAGCAGGCAACTGATGATATAGGTGGCCCGCAGTCCCAGCATATCGCCTACAAACCCCACCAGGACCACAATCGCGGAACGTGCCACAAACGAGATCATCATGAATAGCCCGTTGGCCGCAGCAGGATTTTTGATGGCCCGCTCCTGCACCATGGCCAGCATCACCGGTGTGGTGGAAAGGAGCGTCAGTCCGGTAAACAGGAGCGCTGCAAACCGAAACCATCCCTCGAGCCGGAGAAACATGAGGAGCCCCAGGGGCGCGGCAAGAAGCGAGAAGAAGAGGACCCGGCGCCGGCCGAAATAATCGCTCATGGAGCCTGAGCCGAGGACGCCCAAGACCCCGGCGGTCTGGAAGATGGTCAGGGCCATGCCCCCCAGCCAGAGACTTCCCGTCTCTCCCTCGATGAAGGTGGGAAGGAAGGTGGCCATGGAGGCGTGCATGAATCCCCTTGCAAAGAGAATAGCCACCAAGGGGCCCAGTACCGGACGCGCCTCGTGCCAGGCCTTTCCAATGGATCCCTCCCTTTTCTTCCCGGGGCGATCTATGGGGATATCCTTGAAACCGAGAAACAGCCAGATGGAGGCGATCAGGCCGAAGACCATCACCGGATAAAATCCCTCCAGCCCGAAAAAAGACACGGCCCCGATGGCGGCAAGGGGCCCCAGGGTCCTGGCAACCTCGCCCCCTGCCATATAGAAACTCATGCCCCTCCCCACCCTGTTTCCTGAAATACGAGAAATCATCACCGGCGCCGGAACATGAAAGATGGACACACTGATCCCGGTGACGAAGAGAAGAATCAAAAGAACGCCATAGGTGGGCGCAAGGCCGATGAGGCTCATGGGGACCGCGGTCAGGGTGGGGGCCGCAATAATGAAGTAACGGACGCTGACCCTGTCGGCCAGGACCCCGATATAGGGATTCAGCAGCGAGGGGACCTGGAGCACGGTGGAGAGGAACCCGGCCTGGGTCAGGGACATGGAGAGCTTCTGGATCAGGAGGGGAAGGAGGGGAGAAAGGAAACTGGTGTATACATCGTTGATAAAATGGCACAGGGCCAGACCGATGACGCGTCCCGTTTGAAATGGGGCGGCCCCGGATTGCTCCACAGCCGCAGATGTGTCCTTTCCCGTTGTTTGGTTCGAGCCCATGGCTGAGAGATCTCCTGAAAAAGAAGGCCCCCGCATGCATAGCACGTCCCTTTCGTGGCAGGCCCTGCGGCTCCCAATATGGTCCATCATCCGCCCCTTGTCAATCCCCGGCAATCCTCTTGTTCTGTTCGCAGTGTGGCTGGAACGCGATTCCGGTGACGGGATGGCCCATCCCAAGGCTATGAAAACTGTGGCAAACCAAAATGAAAATCGCAGCATCGAGGGTTGGGCGCCGGAATCAAATACCCGGTGGATGGAGATTTAACTGTTCGTGAAGTTGTCGCCGCCAGGGCCGATACCGCTCCTGTTTTCGAAGAATCAGCGAAGGATTTCGGCTGTCTATTCCCCCTTAATTTTCAATATCAGGATGTTCTTCCCGTTCTCATACCGGTAATCCACACTCCTGCATCTGGCATGGATCAGTTTGATCCCGATATCATCCTCTGCAACACCCTCCTCAAGGGGATTCACCGGTGCCCCGCCGCTCACGCAGACCAGTTCAACACTCCCGTTTTTTTCGGAATAGGAGAGGCTGATCTGGATATCGGAAAAATCCTGCTGCAGGCATAACACCTCTTCCGCCATATGGAGCACATAACCGGTGACCTTCCTTGGCAGCATATGCTTGTTGCAGAATTCCTCCATTTCGGCCTGCATCGCGTACAGGTCATAATCCTTGCTGGTGATTCGGTAATGAAAACTGCGTATCCGGTTAATGAATGCTCTTGTCTTTTCTTTCTGGGGATGGTCAAATATCTGCTCAGGGGTCCCCTCTTCATAGATCAGCCCTTCATCCATATATAAGACGCGGCTCGACAGGTTTCGGGCAAATTCCATCTCGTGTGTGACGATCACCATGGTCATGCCTTCCCTGGCCAGGCGACGGATCACGGCAAGCACTTCGCTGACCATGGTCGGGTCGAGCGCGGAAGTGGGTTCATCAAAGAGGAGGATCTCAGGCTCCATGGCCATGCAGCGGGCAACGGCCACCCGCTGTTTCTGCCCGCCGGAAAGTTCATCCGGGAAGGCATGCGCCTTTTCGGCGAGACCCACCAGTTGAAGCAGTTGGATGGCCTTCGGGTCGGCTTCGGCCCTTTTCTTCCCAAGGAGTTTGACCGGTCCCAGAGTGAGGTTCGCCATTACGGAAAGGTGAGCGTAAAGATTAAACGACTGAAAGACCATCCCCATTTTCTGGCGGACTTTCGGGACATTCGTGCCTTTATCCAGCAGGGGGATGCCGTTGATATGAATGGCGCCGCCCGTCGGGGTATCCAGGAGGTTGAGGCAGCGGAGAAAGGTGCTTTTCCCGGTTCCCGAAGGACCGATGATGGAAATGATCTCTCCCTTTTTGATATGCACGCTGATATCCTTTAGGACCACGAGATCCCCGAAATGTTTCGAAAGATGTCTTACCTGTATCATCTGTTTGCCTCTACCTCTTTGACCACGTGTTTTCTTTTTGGAGCCACCGAAATCTCAATATAGCTCAGGGCCCTTGTCAGCAGCCACGTGATCACCAAATAGATGACGGCCGCCATGAGCAGCGGGAAAAAGGCGTCGAACGTACGGCTGCGGATGATATCACTGGCCTTGGTCAAGTCCTGCACGGCGATATACCCGACAATGGAGGTCATCTTGACCAGGGAAATGAATTCTCCTTTATAAACAGGAAGGAGGTGGCGCAACGCCTGGGGGGCAATAATATGGATAAATGTCTGAACTCTGGTGAATCCGCCCGCGATGCCTGCCTCCTTCTGTCCGCTGTCGATGCTCTGGATGGAGGTCCGAAACATCTCAGATACATAAGCGCCGAAATTCAGAGCGAACGCAATGATGGATACCAATATCGGATTGATGTGTATGGAGGCGAAGACGATATAGTAGATGATCATCAGCAATACCAGTACGGGGGTCCCCCGGAGAAGGGAGATATACAGGCCTGCGGTCACGGAAAGGATTTTCAGCCTTGACATTCTCATAAAGCAGATCAGCCCGCCCAGCAGGGTTCCCAGGACGGCTGAAAAGATGGAGATGAGAATGGTGACCTGCAACCCGTCAAGGATCAGCTGGTACCTCTTTTCCAGAATAATATTGCTGTAAAAGCTGTCGGAAACCCTTTCCAGGAAGGGTTTCCGGGGTCCCAGGCCTTCGTTTGCACCGGCGACCGACGGGTCCATGGCGTCCTTGCGGGCGATCAGGCTCACGCCGGACTCGTAATAGGGATCGCTAAAATCGATCATCCTGCTCCGTTCCTCGGTGATGGACATGGAGGCCGTGATGATGTCGATTTTATTGGTGGAGATGGAGGAGATGAGGCTGCCGAACTGGAGGGGCACCGGGACATATTCACGGCCCGTGTAGGCGGCGAAGCGTGACGAGAGCTCGATGTCGAACCCGATGAGCCGGCCGTCGCGGACCAATCCGAAGGGCATGCCCACGTCGTTTACCACCCCGGTGCGCAGGACGCCGTTGGTTTTGGGGCTTTCAATCACTGGCATGTCCATGGTGCCTTTTTCCATCCAGCGGGTGACCATGTCCTGGTACACGCCGTTTGATCGGATCTCCTTTAAAAAGGCGTTGAACTGCTCGCGGAGCGTGTCATCGTCGCGGTTGAACCCGGCGCCGATCGGGATGCTGAAGATATCCCTGGCCAGTATGCCCAGATCTGGATTCACCTTCAGTATTTCGGGCACTGAAACCTGATCGTAATAGGTGACATCGATCTTGCCCGATTTGAGGGCCATGAGCAGGTCGGAAATGCTCTGGTATTGAAGGATGTTGGCCTTGGGATACGTTCGTGTGACATAGGTGTCGTACACCGAGCCCAGCAGCACGCCGATGGTCTTGTCTTCGACGTCGTCAACGGTCTTCATTTTCCTGGCTGGCAAACTCGCGGGCAGCGGGGCATTCCCCTTGACCACGGCAGCGATGCCGCTGGGATAGTAGCTTTCGGAGAAGAGCACTTTTTTTGCCCGCTCCTCGGTGATCGACAGACCGGCGCCGATCATGTCGACCTTGCCTGAGATGAGTGCCGGGAGCAGCGCCCCGAATTCCATATCCGTGATCTCGATCTTTTTGTTCAGCTTAAAGGCCACGCGGATGGCCAATTCCACATCAAATCCCACGATGTTCCGGTCGACATCGTAAAACGACATGGGTTCGGTGACCGCCGCTGTTCCAAATCTCAATATTCCGTTACTGCCCGACAGCTCGATGGTGGGCATGGGTGCGGGCGCCCCTCTGACAGGGAACCAGCGCTTGAGCATATCATCATAGGCCCGGTTGGATTTCAGCTCCGCAAGGGTCTCATCGATGGCGGTCTTGAGGGGGATATTTTCGATCTGCACGGCAAACCCGTAATTATCGACCTCCAGCAGCTCGGGCAAAACGATGAGCCCCTCGTTTTTGGCCGCTATGTTTTTCAGGATCGGCTCATCGTAAATTGCGGCATCCGCCTTGCCACTCTGAACGGCCAGGGCACAATCGAGGGCACTGTTATAATATTCGATTTTGGCATCCGGAAAGCGGCGGTAAACAAACTGGTCGGCAACGGTTCCGGTGGGAACGGCAAAGGTCTTCCCTCCCTTTAACATGGAGAGGTTTGTGATGCCGATTTCCTCTTTACCGCATCCGGTCAGTAAGCAGATGGCAATCAGAGCGAATAAGAATAGGTTGTCTTTCATGCTTTTCCTTTTAGCCGGGATTGTCTGCCCGTCCATATCGGGATGCTATGGGTCCACATCTGTTTGAGCCCATCGTCGGTAATGTAATGATTTATATGCCAGGATCCACTCTTGTATGCATTTTTTGCTGTGTCCGTTGAGAAGGCGAGACAGGTTTCCCCGGTGGACAGCGCGGCTTCCTGTCTGATATCCGTGCGGGGGCAAGATCTGCAAGGAGCGGAGGCGAGGTGATAAGAAGTTTTGCCTTTAGCAGGGGAATACATACCGATTTTCGGTTTGTGAGTCAAGAAAAATGGGACCACACCCCCTATGGTATCGGTTTGCTGGTCGGCGGGGTGGTGGGCCTGACCATCCGGTCCAGAACGAAGACCACCATAAATCCTGCCGCCATAAGACCAAAGGCCGCAAAGACCTCTCCATTGAGTTGGGCGGGCAATATATTGGCTCCAACGATCGGGACCCTGTTCCCATGACTGTCCATGATGCCTTCAAGGGTCTCCTTCCAGGGCCAGATTTTGCGCAGGGAGCCCAGCATGAGGCCGGTCAGAAACGCGACCATCAGATCATGGTATCTGACGAGCAGCCATGACAGGAGCCGGGAGAAGGCCGCAATCCCCGCGCAGGCCCCTGCGGCCACAATGAAGAGGACGAGGAGATCCCTTTGGTTGACGGCCTCGAGAACGTATTGATACTTGCCCATAAGGACCAGGATAAACGATCCGGAGATGCCGGGGAGGATCATGGCGCAGATGGCAACGGCCCCGGAGAGAAAGAGGAACCAGAGGTCATTGGGGGTGGTTCCGGGCACCAGGCCGACCAGAAGATAGATGCCGATCAGGCCGGTGATGAGGGAAAACCACGTGCAAGGATGCCATGTGCCGATGCGTCGGCTGACGGTCACCACCGAGGCCAGGATCAGACCCAGGAAAAAGGACCAGATGAGCACCGGGGTGTTGTGGAGAAGCCAGGCGAGGAGTCTGGCCAGGGTAAAGATGGCCGTGAGAATCCCGATACCCAAGGCCAGGAGAAACCTCCACGAGATGCTCTCGAAAAAGGCCTTCACGTTGAAGGTCAGCAGGAGTCTCAGGCTTCTGAGATCAAACGACTTGATGGCATTGAGGAGTTCCTCGTAGATCCCGAGGATAAAGGCCATGGTCCCCCCGGAGACGCCCGGCACCACATCTGCGGCCCCCATGCAGAAGCCCTTGGATGCCAGGATCAGATAATCGAAAAAAGATCGTTTTATATTGGGCAGTATCATTCATCCATTCTCAAATAAAGACGAGCGTCAATATCCCTATGGCCCAGCAATAGGGGGCAAAATAGTAGAAATGTCCTCGCCTGACCATCCCCATAAGGAGTTTCAGGGCCAGAAACCCGACAACGGCTGAGACCAGAAATCCCGCCATGAGCGGCACGGCCCCCACCCTGGTGATGGCCGCCATATCCAACTGAAGCAGAAGCGCCCCGATAATCGCCGGTATGCACAGGATAAAGGAGAAACGGCCGGCCAGGTCTCTGTTCAGTCCCAGAAGGAGGCCGCATACGATGGTCGTTCCCGAACGGGAGATCCCCGGCACGATGGCCAGGCCCTGGGCCGTGCCGACGGCGAGGGCGATGATGACGCTCACCCGGTCCCGTTTTCCGTAGGCCTCGGGAATAAACCGGGTGATGGCCACGATGATCCCTGTGATCACCAGCATCATCCCGACCGCTGTCACCGATCCGAAGAGGCGTTCCAGGGGGTCCTTGAAAATAATGCCGATCAGTGCAGTGGGAATCGATCCGATGACCACCATGAGGGCCAGGTTGGCGTGGAGCCCGGATCGGGAAGGGTGGTTTTTCCTTCTCGGGATCATCCGCCACACCGCTTCGATCATCTGCCGGAGGTCTGAGCGGAAATAGATGCACACGGCCAGAAGGGTCCCGAAATGGAGGGCGGTATCCAAGAGGAGTTCGGGCTCCCTGAATCCGAGGAGATTTTTCCCTACCACCAGGTGCCCGGAACTGCTGACGGGCAGAAATTCGGTCAGGCCCTGTATGATGCCCAAAAATATCGTTTCAATCGTTGTCATGAATAAATCTCATGATGAAGACGGATGATGCCTGGATGCGGGACATCTTAAATGCCTGCGATTTCTGCCAGGGAATTCAGCCTTGTCTTCAGCCCCTGAACAATATCGGGGAGTTGATCCAGGGCATGGTTTCGCGAAATCTGTTCACCCTGTTTGGCCAGATCGTAGATCTCCATCAGGCCGAGATTGCCCGCAGCGCCCTTTATTGAATGAAACCTGCCGGCGGCCTCATCCGGATTTTCATCTTTTGCGGCAGACTCAATCCTTGACATATCCGCCCTGCTGGTTTCGACGAGAAGCTTGACCAACTCCATGTACTCCTCTTCTTCCAGTCCCAGATTTTCTGCCAGTTCTTTAAAGTTCATATCCACCCCTGACGCGGCACAGCCACAACCAAAAAAGGTTTCACATAAAGCCACTCAAGCCACAAAGATACAAACCCGGATTTTTTTGCCTTTCGTGACAGGGTCCTACAAAATGAGGCCTAATATCGTTGGAACACGGAGGCTTGGCATCCGATTCTACGGGAAACCTCTGTTTCAAGAACTTATAAACCAGATCGTCTATGTTCAGGCATTCATTAGAATCAGCGTCTTTCCCGAGAGCCCCGTCCGCAAGGGGTCTTTCTCCATGCGGGAATCGGTTGAAGACGCGGGCAGCAATATTTTTCGGAAAGACGACGCGCTTTTCTCCACGGATGGTTCGACCTGCCCGGTTTCAAAAAGTTCCGCTGCATAGTTCAAAACCTCGGGGGCCATGGTCAGGAGGGTGCCGTCCCTCGGGAGAGAGGAGCCGAACAGGCCGAACCAGGCGCTCAGCACCTGTTTGAGGTGTCGCTCCTCTATGGAGGGGGGTGAATCGGAAGGCGCGAGATCGTCGAAAAAACCGTTGGGGGGGGTCGCCTCCCCGAGGGCTTCTGCAAGTGGAGACTTCTCCGTTTTCACCTGGAGCAGCATCTCATCCGCCGATGTCCGGTTCTCTTCCAGTTCCCGATCCAGATGCAGGATGAGATGCCACTTGAGGGCCTGTGCCTCGACCGATTCGCGGACATCCTTTCCCGTATGACGAAGGGTATGTCTGATCTCCCATGTGGCATCCTCCCCCGCCCCAACAGGCGGAGGGGTATATCCCCTGTTCTGGCTCATCCAGACCCGGTACTCGGCAAGGAGCCTCATGAAATCCTTCGGGGGCTTCAGATCTTCAGGGGGATGTACGATGTCGATGCGACCGTCGCCGCCTCGGGCGTCGCCTGCGTTTTCCATATACCATGGTTCGCAAACGGTCAGGGCTGCAAAGGAGGACAATATCCTTTCCTTTGCAGCCCGGGGCAGGCAGGAATGGGGGAACAGAATTGCCCTATGGTTTTTCATCTCTTTCATATCGTCTGTCGTCATGGTTCGAACCTACTGTAAATGGACACAGCCTCAGGGGTCGGAGGTCAGAGATCAGCAAAGGCTGCATCCCAACTCTCACGGTCATCCAATCCCTCAATTCCCAAATCCCCCTATAGCCCCTCTTTCCGGTATTGCCGGGCCAGCTCGGCATATTCCTTGTACCCTTCCTCCACCCACCAGAGTTGTTGTTTTGTCGGGTTGCCCTTGATCTTGCCTGGAACGCCTACCACAAAGGATTTTTCCGGGATCTTCATCCCCTGGCCGACCAGGCAGCCTGCGCCGATAATGCAAAAGTCTCCGATCTCAGCGTCGTGAAGAATCGTTGCGTTCATGCCGATGAGGACGTTGTTCCCGATCTTCCGGCAGTTCAGGACGGCGCCGTGACCGATAAGGACCCTGTCGCCGATCTCCACGTCGCCCAGGGCCGGGGAGGGGGTGCCCGAATGGATCACGCAGTTGTCTTCAACAGAGGTGTTCCGGCCGATGGCAATCCTGCCGAAGTCGCCTCGTATGACCGCTCCCGGGAAGACGTTCGAGTCCTCCCCGATGTCTACATCGCCCACGATGTAAGCTGCCTCGCTGATATAGGCGGATGCCGCTATTCTGGGCGTCTTGCCGTTAAAGCCTCTTATCATCCATATGACCTCGCTGATTTTTGCGCACTATACGCCCGGGAGAGGTGTTCGTCAAGCATAGTGAGGGACGGCATCACGTTTCATGGGCGGGGCTTTGCGGCGGAACTCCTTGCGTCACGGGTGGTTTTCTGATAGGTATTCTCCCGAACCCCGCTGAAAGGCGGAAAACTTGGATAAACACTTGCATCGGAAAAAAGCGCGATGTCCGGCATAACGGAAATCCTCTTGATTATTGCGATCATTCTGGGCATCTTCATGCTTCCCAGGCTGATGTCCAGGAAACCGGAACAGGTCCGGCAATGCCGCGAAGGAGGCCCTCCGCTTTCGGGACGGATGCGGTTTGCCATCCTGGCGTCACTGTTGTGGCCGGTCCTTGCGGCCTTTTTTCTCAAGCCCTGGAACAGCCACTGGGTTGTCTTCTTATATCTGGCCGTGGGCCCCGTGGCCCTGATCTGGGGGATCTACTGGGTATTGTCGGGATTCAGGAGGGAACGGAAGTGAGGCTTTCTCCCGGCAGCCTCTGAATCCTGGAACCTGTTTTAACCGTAGATGTTCATGGCGAAGGGTTCGTCGCCTCCGGGGATGAAAACGGGAGGGGGTTATTTGTTATCAGTTAATGGGTATCAGGGAAGACCATAAACCGACACGCGAGGATCGATAACAGATAGCGCATAACCGCAATGGGCATGTTTTCATGGGAATGATTCAGATAACAGAGGATATCGCCATCGACGAAAAGGAGATCCAGGAGACGTTTATTCGGGCCTCGGGACCGGGGGGGCAGAATGTCAACAAGGTGGCTACCGCGGTCCAACTCCGTTTTGATGCGGCAAGATCCCCTTCACTTTCCCCCGATGTCCTCAGGCGTCTCGCTGTTGTGGCCGGAAAACGGATGACGGATGCGGGGATCCTGATCATCCAGGCCCGGCGGTTTCGGACCCAGGAGCAGAACCGTCAGGATGCCCTGGACCGATTGATCCGCATGGTCCGTGATGCGGCCTTCCCCCCCAAACCCCGGCGCAGGACCGCCCCGACCGCCGGGTCCAGGGAGCGCCGACTCGATTCAAAGCGCCGTCGGGCCCAGACCAAAAAAATCCGTCAGGATATGCCGCACCCCGAGGAATAGGACCTTTCCGGCGGCCTACGCGATTTCCGCCAGGGCCCTCGCCAGGAGATCGCACCCCTCTTCCATCTCTTCCTGTGTGACCGTCAGGTGCGGCGCGATCCGGATGACGTTGCCGTAGAGCCCCCCCTTGCCCACGAGGAGACCGTGTCTGCGGGCCGCATTGATGAGGTCTATGGTTCGGGTAGGGTCCGGCCGTTTGTTCCCCATGCAGCGGGATTCAACGATTTCCATCGCCTGCATCAGGCCCATGCCACGGGTATCGCCGACAAAGTCGTATCTTTTCCGGAGGGTGTCCAGACGGTCTCGAAGAAACCGACCCTGAATGTCGGCGTTCTCAGGCAGATCATGCCTTTCGATATACTCGATGGTGGCCAGCGCGGCCATCATGGTCACGGGATTGCCCCCGAAGGTGGCGAAGGTAAGCCCTTTTACCGCATCAGCGATTTCAGGGGTGGCAATGGTGACGCCGATGGGCGAGCCGTTGGCCGTTCCCTTGGCAAAGGTCATGATGTCCGGCTCGACTCCCCAGTGCTCGATGCCGCAGAAATGCCTTCCGGTCCGGCCCCAGCCGGTCTGGACCTCGTCGCAGATGAAGACGCCCTTTGCCTCCCGAACCACCGGGAGGATCCGTTTGAAGTAGTCCCCGGGCATGACGATGAACCCTCCCACGCCCTGTATCGGCTCGGCCATGAACGCGGCGATCCTGCCGTTGGTGGTGGTGGCCAGGGTCTCTTCCAGGTCCTGTACGCAGAGATCGATCAGCCCCTCTTCATCCAGTCCCACCGGGGCCCGGTAGGTGTAGGGGTTGCGCACATGCCGGATGTGGCCGTCGAAGACCCCTCCCAACCGCCATGGGCCATGACCGGTGAGACTCATGGTGGTCATGGTGCGGCCGGCATAGGCATGTCTGAGGGTAATCACATCGGTGTTGCCGGTATACATCCTGGCGGCCATGATGGCGGTCTCATTGGCCTCGCTGCCGCTGTTGGTGAAGAGGCACTTCTGAAGCCTGCCCGGCGTCAGATCGGCGATCTTGCGGGCGACCCTGACCATCGCCTCATTGATATAGAGGGTTGAGGTATGCTGGACCTTTCTCATCTGCTGAATGGTGCGCTCCGTGACCTCGTCATTGCAGTGCCCCACCGAGACCGAGAGCACGCCGCCGAAGAAATCCAGATATCGGTTTCCTTCGATGTCCCAGATGGCGCTGTCTTTGGCCCGGTCGACGATGAGGGGGTGGTCGCCGTAAAACGGGGCGATTGCAGGAAAGATATATTTGCGGTAATCGGTTAGCAGGGTTTCAGTCTGGCTGGTCGGATCTGTCTGTTTCATTGTTTTCCTTCCTCACATGGATGGCCGATACATAGTGAATCCGAGTCGTCGCTGTCAGCGTTTCTATCTCGATCCGGCCGGCCTCTTTCCCTTGCCATTTGTCAGGGAATCTGTTCATATGCAGATTATTGTCGAAATCGGGGATAAACTCAACCGCTAATTCAGGCACGGGGCGAATTCTCATATGATGAGTGGACTGTGCCCGTTCCCAGAACCTTAGTCGATCCTGACGGTTATGAAGAGATCTCTCACATTTTTTGCCGTTGCACCCAAGGGCGTGGAATCCCTGCTGGTGGACGAACTCAAGGCCCTCGGGGCCGAGGGAGTAAAGGCCTCGCGGTCGGGCGCTTTTTTCCAGGGAGACCTGGAGACAGGCTATCGGGCGTGCCTGTGGCTTCGCACCGCCAACCGGGTGCTCTCGCCCATCGCGCGGTTTCAGGCCGAGACCCCTGAGGCCCTGTACGACGGGGTGCGCACGATACGCTGGAGCGAGCATATGGAACCGGACGGCTCCCTTGCCGTGGATTTCAGTACATCCCGTTCCCAGATCCATCATACCCGCTATGGGGCCTTGAAGGTGAAGGACGCCGTGGTGGACCAGTTTCGGGAGCAATTCGGGACCAGGCCCTCGGTGGATCTCTCCAGACCCGATGTTCGGCTGAATGTGTATCTATTGAGGGATGAGGCCACCCTGAGCATCGATCTTTCAGGAGAGAGCCTGCACAAGCGGGGATACCGGGAAGAGGCGGGCCCTGCACCCCTCAAGGAAAATCTGGCGGCCGCGATCCTGCTCCGCGCCGGTTGGCCGGAGATCTCGGGGGGGGGAGGGGGCCTGATGGACCCGATGACGGGTTCCGGGACCCTCCCGATCGAGGCGGCCCTGATGGCTGCCGACGTTGCCCCCGGTCTCTTGAGAGATTACTATGGCTTCCTGAAGTGGAAGGGTCACCGGCCCGAGATCTGGGAAAGGCTCCTTGAGGAGGCCCGGGAAAGAAGGGCCGCGGGCCTCATGAGGCTGCCTCCCATCGTGGGGTACGATGCCGACCCGAAGGCCGTTCGGAATGCTGCGGCCAACGTGGAAAGGGCCGGGTTACGGGGCGCCGTCCATGTTGAAAAAAGGGAGCTCGCCGCTTTCGTTCCGCACCCCGGGATGAAGGGGCGGCCGGGGCTGGTGGTCCTCAATCCCCCCTATGGAGAGCGCCTTGGGGAGATCAGTGAACTGAGGTCGCTCTATAGCGCCTTCGGTATGCGTCTCAAGGCCCATTTCAGCGGCTGGAGGGCCAGCCTGTTTACCGGGAATATGGAACTGGGCAAGGGGATGGGGCTGAGGGCGGAAAAGAAGTATTCCCTGTACAACGGGCCGCTTGAATGCAAGCTCTTGAATTTCCGTATCGAACCGGACCGGTTTGTGAATACCCAGCATCCCGGTCTCAGACCGGCGAGCGGCACACCGAGGATGCCCCTGGACCCGGCCGCGGAGATGTTCGCCAATCGGCTGCGAAAAAACCTGAAACGGCTGGGGAAGCGGTTCAAGAAGGAAGCCATCACCTGTTTCAGGGTGTACGATCAGGATCTCCCGGAGTATGCGGTTGCCGTCGACATCTACGATAAATGGGTCCACGTCCAGGAATACAAGGCCCCCGACACAGTGGATAGCGAAAAGGCCGAGGCCCGGCTGAGTCAAGTGTTGGCCGTGATTCCGGAAGTCCTCGGGGTGCCTGAAGGGCATATTTTCGTCAAGGTGCGACGTCGCCAAAAAGGCAAGGCCCAGTATTCGAGGCATGAAGATCACGGGGGTTTCCACGAGGTGGATGAAAATGATTGCAGGTTTCTGGTTAATTTTACGGACTACATCGATACCGGACTTTTTCTGGACCAGCGGATCACCCGCGGCCTCATCAGGGACCTGGCGAGGGGAAAGCGATTTCTCAATCTGTTCTCCTATACGGGAACGGCAACGGTTTATGCAGCCAGGGGAGGCGCGCGATCCACGACCTCAGTGGATGTTTCCAGGGTCTATTTGGGCTGGGCGAGGCGGAATCTGGCCCTGAACGGGTTCGACCCTGGGCGGCATTTTTTTTGTCAGGCCGACGTCCTGACGTGGCTCAGCCAGGAGAATCGGTTCTACGACCTTGTTTTTTTGGATCCGCCCACCTTCTCGAATTCAAAACGATCAGAGGCTGTCCTCGATGTGCAGAGGGATCACGTGAAGCTGATCCGGTCCGCGGCAGAGGTGCTGGAGCAGGACGGAATCATCTTTTTTTCCAGCAATTACCGAAAATTCAAGATGGATGCGGACGCCCTGAAGGGGTTCCGAATGGAAGACCTGTCAACGCGCACGCTGCCGCCGGATTTTGAAAGAAGGGCCGGTATGCATCATTGCTGGAAGATTACAAAACGGATCGCGTGAATTTGTGTCTCTTATGTTACATAAATCCTTGACAGGATTTGGCAAATAAAATATCCTTCCTCAAATCTGAAAATCAGGACCCGGTTGGCCAAAGACGCCTGTTGCACACGGGGCCTCAGAACGGTCTGGGCCGACTGAAGCGCGACCCCCTGCATCATATTGAATCTCCTTTGAAAATATGACGAGACAATAGAGGAACAAGGGTGTTGAAAGACACCCAGAAGCGTTTCGTTTTACAGATGTTTAAAGATGTTGAGAGGCGGCATTGGACGGAAGGTGCGTTCTTTTATTTAAACATTTTAAGAGAAGGAGGGAGTAATATGAACAAGGGGGATTTAGTCAATGAGGTGGCCAAGGTTGTCGGTACCAAGAAGGAAGCCCAGGCAGCGGTAGATTGTGTTTTTTCGAGTATAACCAATGCGTTGAAAAAGAAACAAAAAGTGACGGTAATCGGGTTCGGGACCTTCAAGGTAGATAAGCGAAAGGCACGGAAGGGGATCAACCCCCAGACGAGAGAGACTATCAAGATCAAGGCAAAGAGGGTTGCCAAATTTGTACCTGGCAAGGCCCTGAAAGATGCGGTGTAGAAGGGCTTCGTAAGGCTGGAAAAAATATGGCCCTCATTGGGAAAAGGTCTTTCCGGTGAGGGCGTTTTTTTTTGAGGGGAGACGTTATGAAGATTGCGGTGAGCGGCAAGGGGGGCGTCGGGAAGACGACCTTTGCCTCTTTTTTGATCAGGGCGCTGGCCGACGAAGGGAGAAAGGTCCTGGCGATCGATGCCGACCCGGACGCCAATCTGGCCCAGGCCCTTGGCGTCAAGAACAGCGATGCGATCGTTCCCATCTCCCAGATGAAGGAGCTGATCGAAGAGAGGACAGAGGCCAAGGTGGGAACCATGGGGTCCTTTTTCAAGCTGAATCCCAAGGTCAGCGATCTGCCCGAAAAGCTCTCCATCGAGGTAGACGGCGTTAAGGTCATGGTCATGGGCGGCGTAAAAACCGGGGGCGCCGGATGCATTTGCCCTGAGAGCGCGCTTCTCAAGAGACTCGTGGGCCATATCGTGCTGGCCCGGGACGAAGCGGTGGTCCTGGACATGGAGGCGGGTCTCGAGCATTTGGGAAGGGGGACGGCCATGAATGTGGATAGGCTCGTGGTGGTCGTGGAGCCGGGTCGGCGGAGTATCGAGACGGCCCATCAGGTTCGCAGGCTGGCCGCTGATATCGGCATCCGGAAGCTGAACTTTGTCGGGAACAAGATCCGATCGGAACAGGACAAGGAGTTTCTCTTAAAGGAAATGCCCGATTTTGAATTCCTGGGCTTCATGCCCTATCGCGATGAGATCATCGAGGCCGACCTGAATGGCCGGCCTCCTTACGAGAGGGACAGGGAAACCCTGGAGATCGTCAAGGGGATGCTTGACAAGATCAAGGATTGAGAACCCTGTCACTTCAACCGCTTGAAATCCAATTAGGAGGAGAATGGAACATGGGGAAGAGAATTTATAATTTCAATGCAGGTCCCGCGGCCCTGCCTTTGCCGGTACTGGAGGAATTTCAGGCGGAACTCCTGGACTACAAGGGTTCAGGCATGTCAATCCTGGAGGTGAGCCACCGTTCCACGTGGTTCGACGATGTCATCAACGAGGCCGTCCTGAGGACCCAGAGGCTCCTGGGCCTGGGCGATGCATTCGAGGTCCTCTTTATTCAAGGGGGGGCCAGTCTCCAGTTCTGCATGATACCGATGAACCTGTGCGTGGCGGACAGGCCGGTGGATTATATCAATACAGGCACCTGGTCCACCAAGGCGATCAAGGAGGCCAAGATCCTGGGAAAGGACGTCCGTGTGATTGCCTCTTCCGAGGACAAGGGCTTTGCATATATCCCCAAGGGGTTCGCGGTGAATCGGGACGCGGCCTATCTCCACTTCACCTCCAACAACACCATCAAGGGGACCCAGTGGGCACAATTTCCGGATGCGGGCGAGGTGCCGATGGTCTGCGACATGTCTTCGGATTTCATGAGCCGGCCCTTTGACGTCCGGCCCTTCGGGCTGATCTATGCAGGGGCCCAGAAGAACATCGGACCGGCCGGATCGGCCATGGTGATTATTCGAAAAGATATGCTGGAGCGGACCCCCGATACCCTCCCCACCATGCTCAAGTATACGACCTTCGCCGAGAAGAACTCCATGTACAATACGCCCTCCTGTGTGGTGGTCTATATCGTCGCCCTGGTCCTGAAATGGCTCGAAGAGACCATCGGGGGCCTAGAAAAGATGGCGCAGATCAACCGGGAAAAGGGGGCCATCATCTACGATTTCATCGATGGGTCTTCCTTCTATCGGGGTACCGCGGATAAGGACAGCCGCTCTCTCATGAATGTCACCTTCCGGCTTCCGAGCGAGGATCTGGAGAAAAAGTTTGTGGCCGATGCCCAAAAAGAAGGGCTGGGAGGACTCAAGGGACACCGTTCGGTGGGAGGATGCCGCGCATCCATCTACAATGCCACGGGCGTCGGTGCGGTGAAGTCCCTGGTGGATTTCATGACCGAGTTTGAGAGAAAACAGGGATAAAGAGGGAAGCGGGGTGAGGGGAATTGAAACGGACAAGGATCGCTGAGGTGCTCAGGTCCGGGGAGATCGGGGGCCGATATACCGTGATGGGATGGGTCAGGACCCGAAGGGACTCCAAGGGCGGATTCTCCTTTGTCGAGGTCAATGACGGATCCTGTCTTTCGGGCATGCAGATCATCGCGGACCAGGGACTGGCCAATTATGAGGGCGAGGTCCTCAAGCTGCAGACCGGCTGCTCGATCCAGGCGCAGGGGACCCTGTCCGAGTCGCCCGGTAAGGGTCAGAAGGTGGAGTTGAAGGCCGAATCGATCCAGGTGATGGGATGGGCCGATCCGGATGTCTATCCCCTTCAGAAAAAGCGCCACTCTTCGAGTTCCTTCGAACCATCGCCCACTTGAGACCCAGGACCAATACCTTCGGCGCAGTGGCCAGGGTGAGGAACGCCATGGCCCGCGCGATCCACGCCTTTTTCCAGGAAAGGGGATTTATCTATCTCCACACCCCGATTATCACGGGGAGCGACTGCGAGGGCGCCGGCGAGATGTTCAAGGTCACCACCTTTGACCTGAACCATGCCCCTGAAAAAGACGGGGTCATAGACTTTTCCAGGGACTTTTTCGGGGCCGCGGCCAATCTGACGGTCAGCGGTCAGCTGGAGGCGGAGATCTATGCCCTTGCCCTGGGGGAGGTGTATACCTTCGGCCCCACGTTCAGGGCAGAGAACTCCAATACGTCGCGTCACCTGTCCGAATTCTGGATGGTGGAACCGGAGATGGCCTTCTGTGACCTGGAGGGGAATATTGAGCTGGCCGTGGCGTTTCTCAAGGAAATCTTTGCCTCGGTCCTGAATACCTGTAATGAGGACATGGCGTTCTTCAACCGCTTCGTTGACCCGTCGGTGATCCAGACACTGGAGAACCTGGTGTCGCAGGATTTCCAGGTGATGACCTATACGGAAGGGATCGAGATCCTGAAAAAGGCGACGGAGACATTCGAGTTTCCTGTGGAATGGGGCGTCGATCTCCAGTCCGAACACGAGCGGTATCTCTGCGAAAAGGTCATCCAAGGGCCGGTGGTCCTCATTGACTACCCCAAAGAGATCAAGGCCTTTTATATGAAGGTGAATCCGGACGGAAAGACGGTCCGGGCCATGGATGTGCTGGTTCCCAAGATCGGCGAGATCATCGGCGGAAGCCAGCGTGAGGACGACCACGATATCCTGTTGGAGAGGATCCGGGGGGCCGGGCTCCGTCCGGATGATTACTGGTGGTATCTGGATCTCAGGAAATTCGGCTCGGTCCCCCATGCCGGTTTCGGTCTCGGGTTCGAGCGGCTGATCCAGTTCGTGACCGGGCTCTCCAACATTCGGGACGTCCTCCCCTTCCCGAGGACCCCCGGCAACCTGGCATTTTGAAATTTGAGATTTGAGATTTGAAACGGGAAAGCGGAGAGTGGATCGGCTGTCTTTGCAGTTCTCCCATTGTGCCTTGAGCCTTCCCCTCACCCCCCGGCCGTGAGTCTCTCCTTGAGCCGCGTGTATCGCCTACGGATCTTATTGTTGTTCACCGCGATGGCCAACGCCTTCTTGGCGCCGATGAGGATCACGAGTTTCCTCCCCCTCGTCACGGCCGTGTAGATCAGATTGCGTTGCAGGAGCATATAGTGCTGCATGACCAAAGGGACAATGACCGCCGGGTATTCGGAGCCCTGGGACTTGTGCACCGAGACCGCATATGACAAGACGATTTCATCCAGGTCGTTAAAGTCATAGGGAATCTCTCTCCCGTCAAAGCATATGACGACTTCCCGCAGCTCAGGGTCGACCCTGACGACGCGCCCCATGTCGCCGTTAAAGACCTCCTTGTCGTAGTTGTTCCGGATCTGCATGACCTTGTCGTGGATTCTCAAGATCCTGTCGCCCCTCGCGACCCCGTCTCCCGCGGGATTGAGGGCCTTTTGAAGCTCCCTGTTCAAACTTTCCGCACCTACCATCCCTTTGTGCATGGGCGTCAGCACCTGGATATCGTCAAAGGGATCCAACCCAAACCTTGCGGGGACCCTTTCCGTGACGAGTTCGATAATCTCACCGAGGACTGCATCCGGATCGTCCCGTTCGATAAAATAGAAGTCGTCGAGCCGGTCCTTTGAGGGTTTGAATGCAGGGAGGAAACCGCTGTTGATCCGGTGGGCATTGACGACAATCCGGCTTTCCTTGGCCTGCCTGAAGATTTCCCGAAGCTCCACCACCGGCACCGATCCGGAACCGATGATATCGGCCAAGACGTTCCCGGCCCCCACCGAAGGGAGCTGGTTGACATCCCCCACCAGGATGAATGTCGCTTCAGGGGGGACAGCCCTCAACAGGTGGTACATCAGGACCGTATCGATCATGGAAGCTTCATCCACCACCAGCAGGTCGCAGCAAAGCGGCGAATCCTCGTTTTTCTGAAAGCCTCCCTTCTGGAGGCTGTACTCCAGCATGCGGTGAATCGTTCTGGATTCGCGGCCGGTGATCTCGCTCATCCGTTTGGCGGCCCTGCCGGTGGGTGCAGCCAGGAGCATCCGGATCTTGAGCCTCGAAAATATGGTCAGGATCGCGTTGATGATGGTCGTCTTTCCGGTGCCGGGACCTCCGGTGATGACTAGGGCCTTGTTTTCCGCAGCGCCCTTGATGGCCCGGATCTGGTCTGTTGCCAGGGATATGGAAAGCCGCTGCTGGACCCATGAGACCGCCTTGTCCGCATCAATTTTTCGGATGGATTTCCGGGCCTTCAGGAGGGTCTTCAGCTGTCGGGCGAGACCAGTCTCGGATACGTGGAACCTGGCCAGATAGACCCCCCTGGCGTCCGTGGATCCTCCTGCGGGGGTGGTCATTTCCTCGATAATGACCCGCTTTTCCCTTGCGACAGCGTCCAGTGCCTCTGCGATCCGTTCCGGTTGCACCTCGAGGGTCTCCACACATTTTTCCAGGAGCGATTCATAGGGGAAGTAGACGTGTCCCTCGTCGGAAAGACGGTTGAGCACATAGAGTATCCCGGCCTCGGCCCGCAACCGGGAATCTTTGTCGAACCCCAGCTTTTCTGCAATCCGGTCGGCCGTGACAAAGCCGATGCCGAAGATGTCGGTGGCCAGGCGATAGGGGTTCTCCTTGACGACCTGGATGGACCGGCTCCCGTACTGTTTGAATATCTTGGCGGCATAGCCTGAACTGACTCCGTGGCCCTGGAGGAAGAGCATGACATCGCGGATCTCCTTCTGATCTTCCCAGGCCTTCCAGATCATCTCGATCCGTTTTTTCCCGATCCCCTCTACCTGTGTCAGCTTTTCAATGTCCTTTTCGATGATATCCAGTGTCTGCGTGCCGAATTCTTTTACGATCCGTTTGGCCATGACCGGTCCGATCCCCTTGATCAGGCCTGAACCCAGGTATTTCTGAATGCCGTGGACCGAGGCGGGCACGGCGGTCTGATAGTGGGTGATCTTAAACTGCTCGCCGTATCTGGCGTGGGTGGACCATTCGCCTTTCAACTTGACCACCTCGCCCGGTGTGGGCGCCATGAGGTTCCCCACCACGGTCACCAGATCAGGCCGCCCGTAGACGCTCAACCTGGCGACGGTGTAGCCGTTCTCCTCATTGGTGTAGGTGATCCGTTCAATCTGCCCTGTCAGTTCTACGATGGGCATGGCGCGGTTCCTCTCAGAGTTTACAGGTCCAGGCTCCAGAGGTGTAAACGGCTCATGGCTGATGGCTCATCGCTGATAGGGCCTCTGCCCTCTGGTTACTCGTTGCGGGTTACTGGTTGCTGGGTTCTGGGTTTTCCAACATCTGACTTCCTTGCCCTGTGAAACCCTTTTCTCTTCTGTTTCACCGGGGCGACCGCTGGCTGCTGGTTGCCTTCAGCTTCTCCCTGTTGCCACCTTCAAGTTTAGCCCACTCTATTCCTTTCAGCCACTTATTTTGACAGGACCTCCCGTATCTTCTGTGACAGGGCGGCAATGCTGAATGGTTTCTGGATGAAGCCGTTGCATCCGTGCTTCAGTATCTCGGTGGCCTGGCCGTCGATACTGTACCCGCTCGACAGCAGAACCACGATGTTCGGGTCCTCCTCTTTGAGCCTGTCATAGGTCTCCATCCCTCCCATGTCGGGCATGATCATATCCAGGATGACCAGGTCAACGGCGTCTTTGTGCGCGCGGTACGTCTCCACGGCCTGTCTGCCGGTCGTCGCCACAATGACCCCATAGCCCAGTCGTTGCAGCATCTCTTCGGCCACTTCAATGACCATGTCTTCATCATCCACCAGGAGGACGGTTCCACCGCCAGGGGCGATCTTAGGGGACATATCGGGCGTTCCATCTTTCGACGCCTCTTCTGTCTCAATAATCGGCAGGCAGATGTCAAAGGTGGTGCCCTTACCTTTGGCGCTCCTGACCGTTATGCTCCCGCCATGATTCTTGATGATTCCATAGGCAGAGGCAAGACCCAGGCCCGTTCCCCGGCCCACCTCCCGTGTGGTGAAAAAGGGGTCAAAGATTTTCTGAAGGGTGCCTTCATCCATTCCAATGCCGGTATCGGTCACCGATATCTTGACATATTTCCCCGCTCTGAGACCGGACGCTTTCGAGTGATTCTCGGCAATGGCGAGATTCTGCGTGACGATAAAAAGATCGCCCCCATTAGGCATGGCATGACCCGCGTTCACATAGAGATTCATGAGCACCTGTTCCATCTGCCCCTGGTCCGCTTCGACCCACCAGATGTCTTTCTGGTATGTGGAATGGATTCTGATTTCCTTTTTCATGCGTGAAAACAGGTTGGCGCTCCGTCGAGTGATTTCATTAAGGTCCGTGGGTTTGATTTCGTACTTGCCGCCCCTCGCGAATCCCAGGAGTTGCCGGGTGAGATACGCTCCCCTCTGGACATGTTCCTCTATGCTATGGAGCCTTTTACTTTCCGGATGCTCCGGGCCTTTGCCCATGAGAAGGAGCGAGGCATTCCCCTGAATGGCCATGAGGAGGTTGTTGAAGTCGTGCGCGACCCCTCCTGCAAGGGTGGCGATGGACTCCATCTTCTGCGCTTCGTAGAATTGGGATTCAAGGGCCTTTTTTTCGGATATATCGCGAAGGACCACCAGCATCCCCGCCGGTTTCGCCTCGTGATCATCATACCGGGACGCGCTGATGCTCACATCCAACAGCCGTCCATCTTTTGTCAGGCGTTTGGTTTCAAATCCATGACAGGGGGTCCCGTGGTCCACCAGTTCCCGGATGATGGTCATGGTCGCTTCCTCTTCAGATTCAGGCAGAAACGGGATCCGTTTCCCTTCCATCTCCTCCATGGTCCATCCGAATATCCGCGTAAATGAAGGGCTCACATACCGGACGTTTCCCTCGATATCATAGATGACGATGGCATCTGCAGATGAATGGAGAAGGGAGCGGTAGAGTTCCTCCCGTCTCCTCGACGCTTCGTAGAGCTGGATATATTTCTGCTCGCTTTCCTTCAGGCGTCCCTCCATCACGGCCTGTTCGGTAATATCCTGACATGTCAGGAGCAGTTTTCCGGTTCTCATGGCCACGGCCCTGTACTGGATGATCTTGTCTTCTCCGTTTTTGCATCTGACCGTGAACACGCGGGGCTTTACCTCTCCCGCACCCGGATTTTCGATGATGTCCCCTTTCCAGGCCGAGATCACCGCTTCTCGGTAAGATGGATCGGGATAGGCCTTTTCAAACCAGGTCCTCTTGTCCGGCACATCCGCTATCGTATATCCGAACATCTTCGTGAATTGGGGGTTCAGATACTCATGTCTCTGATCAGGGTTGGTTATGGAGATGCCGAACGGGGCGTCCTCACCCAGGCTGCGGAATTCCTCCTCCCTTTCTGCAAGCCCTTTTTCAGCCTCTCTCCGGGCGATTTCCGTCTTTGTGGTCTGCCAGATGATAAATAGGGAGAGGGCCAGGACCACGACCAGTATACCTGAACATATAGCCGCCATCCTGCGGGTGATCGATGTGATGTCCGCCTGGACGTCCTCCACATATATACCCGTTCCGATGATCCATCCCCAGGGCTCGAATCCCCTGACATAGGAGATTTTCGGGACCATCCGATCCGGGTTGTCCTTCCATTGCCACACATAGTCTACGTATCCTGCCCCGGATCGTTCCACTATCTTTACGAATTCCACGAAGACCCGTTTCCCTTCGGCATCCGTGTGCTCTGTAAGGTCCCTTCCCTCCAGATCACGACGGTAGGGGTGCATTATCAGCTGCGTGTCCATGTTGCTTATCCAGAAATAGTCTTTCCCTTGAGGACCGTACCGGAGACCCCGAAGCCGCTCCATGACCCTGGCCTGGGCATCTTCAAGGGAAAGCTCGCCGCTTTTCACCCGGTCGTGATAGACGGTCAGCAGTCTCCAGGAAATTTCTGTCAGGCTGCGGATCATCTCGCGCTTTTGGGCCATCATCTGTTTTTCTATTGCAGGGATAAAGAGGAAAAAGACGCTCAGGATAAACAGGAGCAGGGTCAGGCCAACCGGGATGATAATTCTGAGAGAGGCTGATCGAACGGAATCCCTGGCAATCAGTTTTGAAATACGAGGTTTTGTCATGACAGAATTCTCCCCACATGGATCGGCGGGCAATGGACCGGTCCCACCCTCTACTGTCACGGCAGTTTAGCCTGCTATTTGAAATAATTCAACTTGCTTTTGTTCGGGCTTGACGTGTGGGTGCGGTTAGGTTACTCTTCTGCAATCGAAAATGTCTCAGCCGGTACCATGTCGTTAAACGTCTCGGAACATTTGGGTCTGGTCCGTGAATGTTTCAGAAGGTGTCTCTGCTTATGGTTTCGAGTCATTTCTCCGGGTCAGATCTGAGCGGAAAAGGCCCTCGTTTTCACGGGAGCGGAATGCCGTGTCGAAGGTGGGGCTCAATCCGTCCGGTCCTGTCCGATTCCTGCCATCCTTTTTTAGGTGCCGATGGAAAAGCCGCCTACTGGTTGATTGCAGGCCTCCTTCTGCTGACTCTTTTTTCCGGGGCCGTCATAAGGTATTGGGCCGGCGGAATTGCCGACAAACAGTCCCCGTCAGTCGTTGCACCGGATCAAGAGAAAGTTTTCCATTCCCCTCATCGCTACAAGATTGAGAGGGCTGCCAGGCCGGCCGCTGACGCCGTCGTTCCCGAGGCCCCATTGCAGACAGGGGATAAGGAGATCGTTGGAGGCCCACCGGCCGTCTCTGTACCCATGGAGAGCGCCCCCCCGGTCCAGCCCCCTGAAACCGTTCAGCAGCCTGTGGAGGCTGTGTCAGGAGAGGAAGCGATGTCAGTCCGGGAGGAGGCAGGGGGTCAGATCGGGGATGCGGACGGGGAGCAGCCCCGGCCCGACAAGACGGCTGCAGCCCCGGATGCGCCTGAAGAGCCGGGGAGGGTACCCTTGGAAGAGACCGGGACTTCTTCTCCACAATCAGGGGAAAGTGCCGGCAAGCGGTTTTTCGTGAACACGGATGTGGCCAATGTGAGGGATCGGCCGTCAATGGAATCGGAGGTAATATTCCAGATCCGGAATGGGTGCCCGGTAACGGTAACCGATAAGAGGGACGGGTGGTACCGTGTAAACATGGATGACGGCCGTCCGGGATGGGTGTTCCATACGCTGCTTGCGGTCGCCCTTGTTCCCGGAAAGGATATCCTGCCGGTCGTCAGGGAGATCAAGGCCATTCGTGTGGAGCCTCCTGTGGATCAGACGGCGAAGGTGTTGTTTGAACTCAGCGCCCCTTATGTCCCCGAGATTCTGGTATTGGATGAAATGTCGCCTCGCATTGTCTGCGATTTTATGGATGCAAAGCCTGCATCTGACATTGGCCGCCGGATTGCCGTGAACAACGGTATCATCCGGACCATACGCATCGGGCTGCATCACCAACCTCAGGTAAAGGTCCGCGTAGTCCTGGATCTGGAGCCGGGCCGACACTATGAACCCAGGCACGTCTCAGGAGATGGGGAAGCTTCTTTTGTCCTGGAGATTAAGGCAGTTGGGAATCCCTGAAAAGGGGAGCTATACACCCAGGATGCGTCTTGGAGCGGCCAAGGCCCGGGTTTCAAGGACGTGGATCAAGGATTTTCGGGCCTTCCGCACAGAATTCACGTCTATCGATCCTCTGGCAGAAAAAGATCGCTTTTTTCCCAGTCTCTATGGGTTTCCTGGAACGATTTCAAAAAACACCGTCCCTTCTTGTCGCGAAGGTCATACACCGCATGCCTTAAGATGGAGACCGGGGTTCCTCCTTTGAGACTCACGGTTATTTCATAACGCGTAAAACCGGTTATCAGGCCCTTGACAACCTCTCCTTCCATGAGGGTGAAGAAGGCGACCTGCCTTTCCTTCATGAGGGGGTAGAGGGATTTGTTCTTGATGTGATGTCTCTTCCTCGCGGGGATGATCGGTTCCAACCGGAGGTCTCGAACCTTCGGGTCCGCCTTAAGGAGCGGCCTGACCGTGTCGGATAGCGCCGCTGGATAAACAAGTTTTACGTCGGTTTTGGGGAGATGCGTCGCGCCTAACGGCGTAATCTCGACAGGGCCGATGTTGAGGTCATATTTCAGATTCTCGATGACCGTGGCCTTGACAATGCGATGACCGTGAAGATGAAACGCATAGATCTCTTTTGATTCAAAGGCCTGATCAAAAATAGAATTGCCATAATTGTCGTCCAGGTATTCCTGGAGCCCCGAGAGAAATCCCATATCCATGCCATTCTTAATGCCTGCGGGTGGAAGGCCTGTCAGGCGAAAGCAGGAAGCCGTTTCATCCTTGAAGATCCTGTTTCAGCTTTTCCTCGAATTCATGGAAGAAGCGGTCTTTTTCTTTCCAGTCGGGTCCGAATCGTTTACTGAAATAATTTCCCAATTTATCAAACAGCTTTTCCCAGACCGGCTTTCCTCCACCCAGGACGACATCTTCCAGGTACGAGGCCAGTTCTGATATCTTCTCCTTGGGTAGAAATGAGACGGCCCCTAACTTGATCGATTTTTTCAGAGATTCAGGGGAGAGGGCGTGAGCAGTGAGCATGACGGTGGGGAATTCCCTCGACACCGCAGTTTTCAGGAGTTCAAAACCATTTACACCCATAATGTCGAGGATGACGATGTCGTAGGTATAGCTTAGGAGGTATTGGAGGGCAGTGTCATAATCCTTTGCCTTGTGGACCAGGCACATGTCCAGTTCTTCCTCCACGGTCTCCAGAACATCGGGCTCATCATCCACCACCAGGACAACTTTGTCTTTCAAGGCGCTCTTTTCACTCATGGCTGTTCTTTCCCCCTTTCATTCGTTGTCAACCTGTTTCACCCAGTCTATGTTTATAACAGAGATCCATCTGTTGTCAAAATAAATTCGTCAAAGCCGTGCAAAAACTCCCTGCATCAGAGGCGGTGACCCTCGTCGCCCAGGACACGCAAATAGACTCTGAAGGCCTTTGATGATCGCGAAGGGTCAACCCCGGGGAATGGCCCTGATGCCCTCTATATCCTCACGGGCGATCGGAGGGGCCTTCCCGCCGGTAAGGACATAGACCCTGGCCGCTTCATCGATCTCTTCGGCAATATCCAGGGCCTCCCGGCAATCCTTTCCCACAGTCACCAGACCGTGGTTTTGCAGCAGGACGGCCCGGGCCCCCCGGCCTGACAATGCCTTTGTGACGCCTTCTGCCAGGTCCGGACTGCCGGGGACCATAAAAGGAAGCATCGGGAGCGGAAAGGCGTAATGAACGAAACCGGGGGTCAGTGCCGGCATGGAACCGGCCCCCGGCGCGAGCAAGGTTGAAGCAGCGATGATGTATGCCCCATGCACGTGAAAGACAACGTTTACGTCGGGTCTTGCCCTGAGAACCCCCAGGTGCATATTCGCCTCTTTTGTGGGCATCTTACCCTGGATCAGAAGTCCCTCTTCGTCCACAACCGTTATGCTTTCAGGTTGCACGTCCCTCAGAGAACAGCCCGTTGGGGTCAACCATATGTGGGTGCCGCAACGGGCTGCTACATTGCCGCCTACACCGGTCGCCAGGTGACGCTCGTAGAGAAGGTGACAGAAATGGCAGAAGTCTTTTCTGGAAGCGGAGAAATCCTCTGTTTGAATATCCGTTAAATCCATGTTGAGGCAGCGACCCTTTCAGAATGGCATGTTGGGACGATTGCGGCAATGTAGCCCGTTAAGAAGATGTTTTCAAGGGTTTTCAAGCTTGACCCGAGGCCGTTCCTGTGTGATAAGTGAGAGACCATGTCCTGTTGCGAAGATTGAAGCAGGGAATCGTTTAAATCCGAAGGAGATCCTGTATGACAGATGACAGCGGCCCGGCCGGCCTAAATACGATTATTGGCACCATTGAGAATGAGAAGGATCCGACACAGAGCATCCTTATTCAATACCTGAGGGAAGAGAATGCCTTTGTGACATCGGGAATCAAGGTCCATTTCGATGAAAAGGAGATACTGATCCCTGCCCACTTGGTGGTTATGGACCTCCAACGGATGGGGGCCATTGTTTCAGCTATTTTGGAGAAGCTCTCCCAGGCCCATGACAGGGAGGGTACCTTCCGATATGCCTCTCGAATCGATGCCCTTGACAGGGCCTACACGCTGGTGGAACAGGGAGATTATATGAGGCTGTCGGAGATCGGTGTACAAAATGATCTAAAGTGACTCAAGTGCCTAAAGTGACTCAAGTGCATAAAGTGCCTAAAGTTAAAAGTGGCAACAGGGAGAAGCTCAAAGCTGCAAGCAACCGGGAACCGCAGAGGTCGCCCCGGTGAAACAGAAGAAAAAAGGGTTTCACAGGGCAAGGAAGTCAGATGTCGGAAAAACCCAGAACCCGGCAACCAGTAACCAGCAACGAGTAACCAGCAACCAGAGGGTTTTACCATGAAGATTGCCCAGTTTTACCATGACGACCGGATCCGGGCCGGCATTGTAGAGGGCGACCGGATCGCTCCCCTCAATGTGGGGGGAGACATGATCGATATAATTTCGAATGGCAATCCGGACGGCTATGAGCGGGACGCACCCATCCCTCTTGCCGGGATCAGGTTCGCGCCCCCGGTAACGCGACCATCCAAAATCGTTGCCCTGGGTCTCAACTACCAAGACCATGCCAAAGAAAGCAAGGGGAAGATCCCTGAAACACCTCTTGTCTTTGCCAAGTTTCCCAGCAGCCTGATCGGTCACGGAGACCCCATTACGTGGGACAGGACGGTTGCCGGAAAGGTCGATTTTGAGGCCGAACTGGCCGTGATTATCGGAAAGACTCTTTGGAGGGTCGGTGAAGAAGATGCCTTGAAGGCTGTTTTCGGCTACACCTGCGCCAATGATGTGAGCGCCAGGGACCTCCAGTTCGGAGATGGTCAGTGGGTGCGGGGGAAATCCCTGGATTCCTTCTGCCCGCTCGGGCCGTGGATCGTTACGCGAGATGATGTGCCGGACCCCCATTCGCTCGGCATCCGGTGTCGGGTCAACAATAGGCTGATGCAGGACAGTCATACCGGGCAGATGATATTCAGGATACCCGAGGTGGTGAGCTTTCTCTCAAGGCATTTCACCCTGAACCCGGGGGATGTCATCCTGACCGGAACGCCGCACGGGGTAGGCGCCTTCCGTGATCCGCCGGTCTATCTTTCGAATGGGGATGAGGTGGCAGTGGAGATCGAGGGGATAGGCCGGCTGGTGAACCCCTGCTCAGTGGTGGATGGTTAAACCTAAAGGGTGGCCCCATGATGAGCACCCGATATCCAATTCCTCAATCCCTATTCTCTACGCAAGGGCCTGTTCAAGATCGGCAATCATATCCTCTGTGGATTCCAGGCCGACCGAAAGACGGATGAGACTGTCGGAGATGCCGAGGGCCTCACGCTCCTCCGAAGACATACCGGCATGTGAGGTGGCGGCCGGACGCGTGATCAGCGCTTCCACCCCGCCAAGGCTCGGTGCAAGGATCGGCAACGTGGTCCGCTGCAGGAACCGCTCCGCAGCCTCCAAGCCGCCCCTTATTTCAAAACTCATCATTCCACTGTACCCATCAAAGAGTTCTGCCGCACGCGCATGCCCAGGATGTGTTTCGAGGCCCGGATAGTTGACTGCCGCAATTGAGGGATGCCCTTGTAGAAACTCGGCGATTTTGAGAGCGCTTTCATTCTGATATTTCACTCGAACCGCCAGTGTCTTCATCCCTCGATACAGGAGGAAACAGGCATGGGGGTCCAGGGAACCGCCGAAATGAGCCAGTTTGCGTGCGATTCGGTCAATCAGTTCGGAACGGCCGATAACCGCGCCGGCCACGATGTCCGAATGGCCGTTCAGGTATTTGGAGCAGCTGTGGATGGAGAGGTCGAACCCCCATTCCGGAGGCCGGAAATTGACCGGGCTTGCAAAGGTGTTGTCAATCATTGAAACAAGGGCCGATCCCCTTGCAAATCGGACCACCGCCTTGAGGTCGGCGACCTGCAGGAGGGGGTTTGTCATGGTCTCAACAAGGATGGCTTTCGTATTGGACCGGCATTTTGATCTCCACGAATCCGGGTCGTTCCCGTCGACAAAATCGAATGAAATACCGAGGTCGGGCAGGTCGGTTGTAATAAAATCGTGGGTTCCGCCGTAAAGGCAGTCCTGCGCCAGCAGATGATCGCCCGATGAAAGAACGGCTAAAAGCGCTGTTGAAATGGCGGCCATTCCACTGGCCGTCACAAGCGCGGCCTCTGCGTTTTCGCAGTCAGCCAGTTTCCGGTGAAGCGTTAGATGATTCGGGGTATTGTTAAGGCGGATATACTTGAGATTGTAATAGCCGGGTTCACCGGTGGCCTCAAAGGTGGAGGATTGAAAAACGGGCAGGCTGACGGCGCCGCAGATCAGCGGGTCAGGCTCACCGGAATGAATGAGTTTGGTCTCAAGATTTCTGTACCTTTTGGTCATGCCTCGGGTCCTTTCATGGTTCTCACGGCTGCCACACAGGTGTCGTGGAAACCGATTCGGAGTTGAGCGCCGCCTCTTGTCGCCAAGGCGGCCAGTCTGATCGCAAAAGAAACCTGAAAATCAAGTTTACATAATTGAAGCTTCATACGAGGAGTTCACGTCTTGCTGGGACATTGACATATATCAGAAGATTGGATTTTTCAAGAGGGATGTAGCCTTTGGATGGGGATACAGGAGGGTCGACGTGTCCCGCATTCCCCATTTCCCATTCGATCTTCCAAGTTTATGTTTTCCCAT
>JAWOIH010000496.1:0-3680 GCA_046484725.1 Candidatus Desulfacyla sp.
GATCCTGAAATCGGTCCCCAGCCCCATACCCGGCTGACCCTCTGAACCTGCTGCATCAGCGGCCTTGCGGAATTTGGTCACCTCGCCCTTGAGCGCCTTGTATTCCTTCCCTTCCTCATACCAGTCAATGGCATCCAGGGCGTAGCTTTCGAGGAGCTTCTTGAAGACCTTTGAAAACGTATCCGGCCTGCCAAAGACATCCATTCCGGCCACCTTGCTGTTGATCATGAAAATGGCACCGACCTGGGAGTCGATGAAATGGAAATCCTTGATATACTCGTCAATGGAGGGTCGCTCCTTATCGCAAATCGCGGCCATGGCCCCGGAGGGAGAATGGGCGCCCCGCCGCGCCGCCTTCTCGGCAATCCCCTCCCAGATAGCGCCCTGATCCGAGCGAAACTCACCAACGGACCGAATGGAATAAGAGACCTGTTCGCTTTTCATGGCCCGAAGATTGGCGTTCATCATCTGGTCCTGGCTATGGAATTTGGATGTGTTGTAGGACCACCGGCCATGCTCCACGCAACTCACGGGGATCACAAGGGTGCTCTTTCGGTCCACCAGGATGGTGGTGTTGACGATCCGGTTCTGTTTAGCACCAACCAGTTCCTCGCCGTCCAGGATGAGGACCAGCTTGACGGATTTGTTCACCATCTTCAGTTCGGGCACCGATCCGCCCTCGCTCACCTCGACCACTTCGATGAGGTTCTCGCTCAAGGCCTCATCCAGGAGGAGATAATCCAGGCCGAGGGCATAGGTGGACAGGAGCGGGTAAAGGGCCAGATTCTTGTGGGCCTGCTTCCGGCCGACCTTGAGCTGTTCCAGAAAATCACCAATGATTTTTTCCATAATTTGTGTCTCCTTTCCCTGTTTTGGGATAGGATACTAGGTCAGTTTGTCAAATACGGTCACAAACTCGGAACTTTTTTTCAGAAAAATGCACTTTTTTTGATATTTTTTTGGAAAAGAAATTGCTATTTTTGTTGATAAAGTGATCGATGTTATGTTTTATTGTCTAAGATTATCTCTCACCCCAGTACGATGCAACACACCTACCCCGGTGAAACAAAAGAAATAGGGTTTCACTGGGCAGGCGGGGCAGGCAGAGTTCACAGGGCACACGGAGTTTTCCCCACGACTTCTCTTCCGTTGTGCAAATGAAATTGAGCTGACATTTGTGCAGGCCATTGAGTAAATTTACTCTTATAATTGAGTAAATTGTTATCTTTATGGAATTAATATGTTTTTAAGACCTATATGCGATACGCTGTCGGAACGTTTAGCGGAACCCAGGCGATTCATTCAAGCCCTTATCGGCCCTCGCCAAACAGGAAAGACCACGGTCGCCCGCCAGATTATCTCGAAAACGAAAATACCGTCCCACTATGCAACGGCCGATGAACCCTTGCTCAAGGACAGGGCGTGGATAGAACAGCAGTGGGAAACTGCTCGTTTCAGTCTCAAAACCGATATTGGACAGGAAAAAGGGATCCTTATCCTGGATGAGGTGCAAAAGATTTCAGGATGGTCGGAGACCGTAAAGAGGTTATGGGATGAAGATTCCGCAGATGGCCTGCCGCTTCACGTGATTATTCTTGGGTCTTCCCGGCTTCTCATGCAGGAAGGATTGACTGAAAGCCTTGCAGGGCGCTTCGAAATCATACCGATAACCCATTGGTCCTTTGATGAGATGCGGGATGCCTTCGGGTGGGATGTGGACCATTACGTGTTTTTTGGAGGGTATCCCGGAGCAGCAAACTTGATTGAAGACCAGGAAAGATGGCGGCGTTATATCATTGATTCGCTGATAGAGACGACTGTCTCAAGGGATGTCCTTCTTATGAAAAGGGTGGATAAACCGGCGCTCCTCCGCCGTCTGTTCGAACTGGGGTGCCTCTATTCCGGGCAAGTCCTTTCTTACCAGAAGATGCTGAGCCAGTTGCAGGACGCGGGAAACACAACCACCCTTGCCCACTATTTGAATCTTCTGGAGGGTGCCGGGTTGATCATGGGAGTTCAGAAATACGCTGGGCAGAAGGTCCGGCGGAAATCATCAAGCCCCAAGCTGCTCGCACTGAATACCGCGTTGATGGCGGCCCTCTCGACACTCTCATTTGAAGAGGCAAAGCGTCATCCTGACTTCTGGGGGCGACTGGTCGAATCCTCGATAGGCGCTTCAATTGCAAATGCTTCCCGCGGCCGGTCCTTTGAACTGTCTTATTGGTCAAGCCGAAACAAAGAGGTTGATTTTGTTTTGTCGAGAGGCGACGAGGTCGTCGCGATTGAGGTGAAAAGCGGCCGAAAGAAAGTGACCCTTCCGGGTTTGGAGGAATTTTCAAAGGAGTTCCCTACGAAACGGAAGCTATTGGTCGGTCCACAGGGTATTCCACTGGAAGCGTTTTTCTGCCTCCCCCCAGAAGAGTGGTTCCGGTAATCAGAACGGTTTGCTTCAGACCCTGAGGCCTCCGAGGCCTCGAACGACCGCAGGGAGCGAGAGAGAGACTATTTTAGGAGGATTGCCATGGCCAGGGGAGACCAGTTGGGCAGGCAGTGGAAGATCATCCAGACCTTGATATCGTCACGAAGGGGCAGATCGGCCGACTTCAAGGAGTGACGCAAAACCGGGGGCGACCGGGGATGATCACTGAAAAAGCCACCCCCACCCTGTATAGGAAGAAAGGCAATCCCCCGGAAGCGCACATATCATCAACAGAGTAATCGCCACCATCTCGTTGGCGGTTCCCAACAGATCCCCGGTGATCCCCCCGAACCCGTGCCGGCAACGGCTCCCAAAGAACCGTGTTTCTATCCAGCCCAGGCAGAAAAGCAACAGGAAAAACGGCCCGAAAGGGATACATACCGCAATGGTCGCCCCATGGGACAGGACCCTCTGGCGGGTGGATGCCCCCATCACGAATGGCCGGCCCATCCCCTCCCCTGCGCGGGCATACGGCAGGGTCGTTATAAGCTCCACCATCATATCCCTCGATATGATGAAAACGGGAATCAGACAGATCGTGGAACCGAAGGAGACGAGTCTTTCGAAGACGATCCACTTGGCGAGGACTGCCAATACCAGGGCCAGGACCCCGAAGGCCCCGAGGGACGTGTCCTTCATGATGGCCAATCGTTTCTCCCTCTGGAAAAGACCCCCTATGGAGTCGGCCCAGTCCGCCAGCCCATCTAAATGAAGCCCCCGCGTCAGACAGATATCCGCAGCCGCCAGCAGGATGGCCGTTCCCGCAGGCCACGGGGGGAACGGAAGGATCTGCCATGAAAGGCTCAGCCCGTACAGGATCGACCCCAACAGGAGCCCGACAACCGGGAACCACGGCAGAGATGCCGCAAAATCCTCGGATTCACGACCCCGCCAGGGGATCGCGGTAAGGGTCTTGAGTGCGGTCCCGAGACCGCACACTGAAAACCGATTTGTGGATGTTGTCATATGGCAATCCTATGGTCATATCCGTGATTTTCTGCCTTTGGGAGACTATCCATCTTCCATCTTCAATCTTCAATCATCAATCTTCAATCATCAATCATCAATCCCCTACGCCCCCGGCGTCATGCCCATCTCCTCAAAGGTGGCCATTTCCCGGTAGAGTCTCAGGCTGTTTTCGATGATCTGCATGCCTAATACCGCACCGGTCCCCTCCCCGAGGCGGAGACCCAGATCAAGG
>JAWOIH010000113.1:0-2694 GCA_046484725.1 Candidatus Desulfacyla sp.
TGAGCACCCTGAGGTACTCTCCGGCATCGAATCGCGGCAGCACATAGAGGGTCGTCCCGACGAAGATCGGGTAGTTGAGATAGGCGATGGTGCCCATGGCATGAAACCAGGGGACCACCGTGATGGCCATATGATGAGACCCTTGAGGATTGCAGTTGCCGGGCCGCAGATTCTCGACAATCTCATGCCCGAATACAGGGGCGTTCCAGTTGGCCACCTGGCTGACGTTGACGATGGTGTTGTAGTGGGTGATCATGGCGCCCTTGGGAAGCCCGGTGGTTCCTCCCGTATAGGCCAGGACAGCGACATCTTCTCGTGCATGAATGGAGACCTCGGGTGGATCGGGCGGGTAGTGGCCGAGAAGATCCTTCAAAGAATAGATCCCCGCAGCAGGATCCGTCTTTAACCGGGCGATATTCTTTCTCTTCAGCAGGAGAAATCCGTACTTCTTGACGGCCGGGAGGACCTCTTCGATCCCTGAGACAATGACTCGCTTCAGGCCGGTCTCGGCCTTCACCCCCATGAGTTTATCGATGAGGAGATTCAGCCGGAGGGTGATCAGGGTCTCGGCCCCGGCGTCGTTCAATTGATGCTTGAGTTCGGCCTCGCTGTTCAAGGGCGAGCACATGGTCAAAATGGCCCCCAGTCTCAGGACCCCATAATAGGCCACCGCAAATTGGGGGCAATTGGGCATGAAGAGGGCGACCCTGTCACCCTTTTTCACGCCCATATCGGCCAGGGCCGCGGCCAGGCGCTTGGATTGCTCGCAAAGCGCCCTGAAGCTCATGGCCTTTTCCATAAAGATCAGGGCCGGCCGTTCAGGAAAGCGACGGGCGCTGGCATCCAGAAAATCCACGATGCTCCCTTCGTAATAGTGAAGCGATCTGGGGTAGACCTTCGGCCAAAGCGTATACCACGGTTTTTCCATGACTGCCTCCTATGTTCGGATCCTTAAAGGAACGCCTTTACCCGATACGGTTCCATCTCACGACACATGATCGGGTGCAACGCCCCCGGTGCGCCTATTCCCGATTATCCCGGCATGCGTCTCCCCCCTGGTTTCACAAATCCGATACGCAAGATAGGCCCTTCAAAGGTGTTGCCCCGGGCCGGGTGTCTGTTTTCCATTCATGGATCATCCGGGCGAAGGGGCGTCACTTCAACGAGATTACAGTGAAAGGCGCAGCCCTGGCCCATATCCGTAAGGGCCTGACTGGTCAGATGATTAATCCCGTGCTTTCCAGGCATGAAGCGGGGCCAGTAGAGCCCCTCGGCCACGGTAACGCCCGGCCCTGTCCGATCGGTGATCCGTGCAAACAGAAAGGCCTCACCCCGGTCATTGAACACCCGCACCTCCATATCCTCCTCGATTCCGCGGTCTTTTGCGTCATCCGGATGGATCATCAGGGTGGGTGGGCCGGCCTGATGGCGGAGGTCGTCAATCTCATTATGCTCCGACCTCAGTTCCTCCTGAACAATTACCTGTCCCTGAAGGTTGACAATTTATGCCCCGCCGCGTCCACGCTGGGGTCGCCGTTCGGCAGCGGATCCAGTCCCCGGGCCGCCATGCTGCGGGAATAAAACTCGATTTTACCCGAGGGGGTACCGAAACCGTCTGAAAAAATATCGGCCGGGACGTTCAGTCGAACGGGGCCTCCCTTCTCCAGACGATCCAGCGTGATCCCTTTCAGATACGGCGAATCAGATGTCAGGAGCGCCTCGATGATCTCCCCTTCCGATCGGCTGAAACAGGGTTCGTTGAAATTGAACCGATGCGCCAGCGCCTGAAAGATGGAGAGGCTGGAACGGGCCTCTCCGATCGGCTCGATGACCGGGTGCGCCATCTGAAGATAGTAGTGCCCATAGCTCCTGTACAGGTCCGTGCATTCCATGGACGTTGCGGAGGGGAGTACGATGTCGGCGTAGAGTGCCGTCTCGCTCATAACGATTTCGTGGACCACTGTGAACAGGTCCGTCCGCCGGAGTCCCCGCAGGACCTGCGCGGAATCGGGGGCCACCACGGCCGGGTTGCTGTGGTAGACGTGCAGGGCCTTGACCGGCGGGTCTTGGAACCGGGTGAGGGCCGATCCCAGCTGCACCATGTTGATGGTCCGTGCGGCCGTCGGGGCCAATCCTTCCTGAAGCACGGCCTTCATGTTAAAGGCAAAGGCCGCGGACGTGGTTCGGGTAATGCCGCCGCCCCTTTTGTGGACGGCCCCCACCAGGGCCGGGAGGAGGGCGATGGTGCGCATGGCCATGCCGCCCTTGAGCTGGCGTGACGGACCCCAGCCCGTGCGGATGTAGGGGGCGCGGGCGGTTCCGTATCGAACGGCCAGATCCTCGATCCGGTCCGTCGGAACACCGGTTATTTCAGCGGCACGCCGGGGATTATATTCCTCAAGACGGGTCTGGAGCTCTTCAAAACCGATGGTTTCCTTTGCAATGAATTCCCTGTCTATCAGCCCCTTTTTGACCAGAACATGCATCATTCCCAGGGCAAGGGCGGCGTCTGTCCCCGGCCTCAGTTTGAGATGGAGATCCGCCTCCCGGGCGGTACGATTCCCGTAGGGGTCTATCGCGGCGATTACGGCGCCGTTCCTGCGGGCCGTCAGGAAGAAGGGCCATGCATGCATGTTGGTGGAGAGGGTGTTGGTTCCCCAGAGGATAATCAGGTCTGAATCGACCGCAGATTCA
>JAWOIH010000161.1:0-14414 GCA_046484725.1 Candidatus Desulfacyla sp.
GACAGCGATCTGAAGAAACAGGGGAAGGGATTCGGGGGGCTGGTGATTCAACCGCCGGAGGCATTGAGAGGCATGGACGTAGACGCCGTGGTGGTCACGTCGTTTGGCAGGCAGGAGGAAATTCACGATTTTATCCGCCGGTTTGTGGATCCAAAGATCAGGGTCCTGAAACTGTCCAATTTGTAAAAGGCATGGCTGACGGCTGGCCAAGAGGAATTATGAGATATGGATAAAAAACCCATCCAAATCGGAGACCGTCTGATAGGCAATCATCAGCCCACATACATTATTGCTGAAATTGGGATCAATCATAACGGCAGTCTCGAACTAGCCAAAAAGCTGATAGATTCGGCTGTCTCCGCTGGGTGTGACGCCGTCAAGTTCCAGAAACGGACCCCTGAACTTTGTGTACCGCCGCACCAACAGGGCGTCGTGAAAAACACCCCCTGGGGCGCCATGACATACCTGGAATATCGTTACAAAGTGGAGTTTGATGAGGATGAATACAGGGAGATTGATCGACACTGCAAGGAAAGGGGCATCTTGTGGTTTGCATCCTGTTGGGATGAACCATCGGTTGGTTTTCTGCAGCAATTTTTCCCGGCCTGCTACAAGGCGTGCTCCGCAGTCGTTACGAATGACAATCTCCTTCGACGGCTAGGTTCTATGGGACGTCCAATAATTCTATCTACCGGCATGTCAACCATGGAAGAGATACGGCATGCGGTTTCCCTGTTTGAGCAGGATCAGCTTCTCATCGCACACTGCACGAGCAGTTATGCCTGCCCGCCAGAGGAGCTCAATCTGAACATGATCCGGACCCTGCGCCGGGAGTTCAGCTGTCCCATCGGCTATTCAGGACATGAAACAGGGCTGGTTACCACCTGTGCCGCAGTTGCTATCGGGGCTTCTTTTGTGGAACGCCATATCACCCTTGACCGGGGCATGTGGGGCAATGATCAGGCTGCGTCTCTTGAACCTGCGGATTTGCAGAGACTGGTAGGGGAAATTCGTGAGATCGAGAAGGCGCTCGGGGATGGGATGAAAAAAGTCTATCCGAGTGAGGATAAAGTTTTGAAAAAGCTAAGGAGGTATCGTTAAGCGTTCCTGGGAAGCTCCCTCCTCCTGGGCGATCGTAATCGCTCGAATAAGATCAAGCCTGCATCGGACGATTACGGCCTTGTCTTGCGGCAGATGAAAGAGCGACTGAAATCTTTCACCCCTGTCTACATGGTATGCGGTCAGCACTTCATCAACATACTCTATTTGTGGGAGTTCTTGCCTAAAACCAATATTCTTTTCTAAGACCGTATGAATTTGATCATTTTTGATGTATTTCAACCAATATGGGTTGGTTTTGGGTTCCGACACGGAACGGCAACCCTTTCGCCCCATCCGTTCATAGTGTTCGATAAATTTGCGGATGAATGCCGCATCCAAAAGCGGTGCGTGCCCGTTAATGAGCACCGTGTCCTTAACATTCGGGCCCAACATCCTCCACAACTCAGACTGTGCATCCGGATTCAGCTGACCGTTTCTGTTGAAAGGCTGCTTTCGACACAATGGTATTCCGGATTTTTTGGCCAGGGCCTCACTGACAGCAGTTGTCCCGGCAAGAACAACCATGCCAAAGCAGCCGCTGTCGAGTATCGCCTCAAGGGTGTGGAAAATAACAGGCTTGGAACCGAGCACGTATTCCTCGGGATATTCCTCTATCCACATAACAGCGCCGAGAGATGAATGCTGGAGTGATTTGTGCACGGAGGCGTTGTCCCACAGCATATCGATGTCTGCAGGGGCCAATACCCGAATCAAATCGCCGCGCCTCAACCAGTTTTCACACAATTTGAGGTCAAAAGGCGTATCAATGTCCAAACCGTGTTCTGCACAGAGGACATAAGGCATCGAGTGAGGAATATGCCCGAAGAGCGTTTGATAGAGGGCTTGCGGCAGATAGTAGGTGGGATGGCGCGACCAGAGGGCAAATGCGCCGCACTGACCGTAGAGCGGACCCGTCTCTTTTGGAACGGCAATAGGCTGCCCCTCCGGGTTGAAGAATTCTTTTCCTTTCTCCGTACGTTCTACGACAGCGGCGAGGTTTTTGGCATCAGATTGAAACAATCGCTCCAAGGCACAATCCATCTCTTCGGCTCGGCAGAGGGGATGGGTTGCGGAAACCATAAATAAAAAATCATGAAAATAGTGTTCCTGGACCTCCAACCAGTAAAGCGCAAACCGGTGTACATCCTTCAGGGTGGCCCTGTCGGTAGAGAGTTCACGAGGCCTAAGGTAAGGCGTTTCAGCTCCGGCCCGGCGTGCGGCATCAGCGATTTCCTCATCATCCGTGCTCACAATGACCCGTTTTATGTAACGGCTTCGGCGGCATTTTTCAATGGCATGTTCCAGCAGGGGCCGGCCGGCGAGCGATGCAAGGGCCTTACGTGGGATTCCGCGCGACCCGCCGCGTACCGGGATAACTGCAGCAACATTCCACTGTTCTGGGGGCTTATGGATATCGCAGTTCGCGGGATTCGCCAAATAGGAGTGGACGTTCCACACATGGACATATTTCATTTCGGCCAAGACCGCTGGGGGAAGCCCATACTTCGCCAGCAGGTCGTTTGCTCTCACGACATCGCCGCTGCTGTATAATGAATACGCAAGGATCAATTCTTCAGGAGGCATCATCTGCTTCCAATGCGAAAATATTGTATGCGGGTCAATTTTGTCAGCCACGATGATTAAAACCTTTGGTATTTGCGCATTTCCTTGAATGCCATTTTTGCCGCCAGTCGAAAGCTGGCAGCGGCTCGATACTGTTTGCCCGCTGCAAAAAAATGCTCGCCTCGCGCATTAAGAAACATACAGGCGATCTTTTTGCGAACCTCATCCAATACTTCGGCCGCATCCGGTTTCTGATCAAGCGGCAGCTTTTTCCTGACGATCCGACAATGGTTGGCAAGATAGCGCGGTCTGTCCGTTTTATGCAGGTTGGTCATGTGCCCCTGCCCGGTGGTGCCAGTGTCCCGGCGTTTGGAATATTCTGCCGTGGTTTCTGCAATATGATAGGGATCGGTTATGGCGGCAAGCCGTCGGAAAAAATCAAAATCCACAAGCACCTGGAGCTTGGGGTCGAAACCTCCGATTTCTTCAAAGGCGTGTCGATCGTGGGCAGCGACAATCCCTGGGATACTGTTCGATTCCAAAAGCTGCGGGAGAAAGACCTGTCGAGAATAAATCAACTCTTTATAGATGTTGGACGCGACAGAAAGGTCTTGCTCAGACGGATCGGCTACACGCAGTGCGTCGGTGTAGGCAAAACGTACCCTGGGCACATTTCGCAAAAAAAATACAATGGTTTCCAGGTGGTTGGGGTACCAGATATCGTCGTCGTCCAGATATGCGATGAATTCCCCCCGGGAATGGGAAAAGGCGGTGTTGAGGGCGTGTCCTTTTGAGACATGGGGCGCGTCTATATACAGCACTCGGTTATCTTCCATGCTTTCGACGATCGTTTTTGCGCTGTCCCCCCCGTCATTGACCACGATGAGTTCCAGACTACGGTAGGTCTGGTCGAGCACGGATCTCACAGCAGCGGGCAATAGATCCTTCCGGTTGTAGGTGCTCATGAGGACCGACACCAAAGGTCCCTCCGTTTCCGTCCTTGCAGCAGTGGCACGCTGCTTCTTCAGCTTTCGAGATGAGAAACCGTAATGGTCGGCAAGCGCCAACAGTTCCCCTGCCCGCGCATCAAAAGAAAAGCGGTCTTGTACGATCCGTCTCAATTCATTTGAAATGCGCTGTCTTTCCTCGGTTCTGACCGCCTCCAGGCCGCGGAAAATCTGTTTAATCGGTCTTGTTTCGCTAAAGACAGGGACGCATCCAAGCTCCTGTTCAAGACCGGACAGGGAGTCGGTTACCAGTTGTGCCCCGCATGCGAGTACGTCAAAGGTCCGGTTGTTTACAAAACCGTTGCACAGCATGTCGGGATGGTGGTCGTTGAGAACGACCTTGGCTCTTCTATAGGTGTCCGGCAACTCCCCCCATGGAACAAATTCGCCCTGCCATACATCATCGGGCAGAAGCCCCTTCCACCCCTTGCCCCACACCGCCAGCGGACGTCCCAATCTTAACGCCTCCGCCACAACCCGGCGCATCTTTAATCTCCCGGTGCCGATATTGTTACCGACAAATACCACGTCCAGGTCTTTCTCCTTCTCCGGAAACGGATAGAAGTGTTCCACGTCAGAGGCCTGTAAAAAAGTATGCACGGGTGTGTGAGTCATGGCCTTCACTTTTGGCGCAAATTTCGATGAGGCCACCAATACTAAGTCATAGGACGCCACTTCTTGAGGAGTGATCCTTGAGGGATGACTGACGATCCAAAGAATATTGTAGTTGTAAGGTTTAGGATAATACCGCGACAACCCGGCGATGTGCACGACGATGTCGATATCGGTGTCGCGGCTTCCCCATTCATTCATATAGTCGATACGGCAGCCGTGGCCGCGCTTGCAGAGCGCCTTCGCCAGACCTTGGGCAAAAAAGAGGTCTCCCCAGTCGCAACATCTTCGTTCCGGGGCGCAGATTTTAAGGGAAAAAGCCAAGGGCGTGTCGGGTTGTTGGCGTTCTGTTTCCGGAAATTGAAAGTTGAAGTCATCCTGTCGAAGGGTTCGGCCCCATTTGAAGAAGGTCCGATGGGTGTTCGCCTGACAGCAGGCCAGTCTCCCTTCGCTGCTTTCCTCAAAATGAGTGACAACGCAGTCGGGACGATAGATGACATGCCGTCCGGCTGCATCATAACGAAGGCACAGATCAACATCTTCATGACCATTTACATAGCCCTCGTCAAACCCCCCCAGCCGGAGAAACTCTGCCCGGTGTACGGCCATGCATGCCCCGGTGACAATGCGGAACCTCCGTCGGTTACTAACCACTGGATGGCCTTTTTCGAGGCCGCGATGGATGTGGTAAGGGATACGGTTTCCGCCGATTGCAACGCCGCTGTGCTGTATCGTGCCATCCGGATATAACAGCCTGGCACCCACAACACCTGTTTCCGGTTGTGAAGAAAGTTCATCGATGAGGGCGCTGCTCCAGCCGCTATGAACAAGCGTATCGTTGTTAAGAAAGACAAGGACGGTTCCGCCCGCAAGTCTCGCCCCCTGATTGCATGCCTTGGCAAAACCCAGGTTTTTGGGGTTGGAGATCACGCGGAAGATTGTTCGGGAATGACGAGCAGCAAAGGCGTTGAGATATTCGCCCGTACCATCCGTAGATCCGTTGTCAATGACAACGATCTCAAATAGAGGTTCCTTCGGGGTGTGCAACAGGATACTTTGGAGGCACTTTTCTGTGTAGGGAAGGTTGTTGTAAAGGGGAATGACGATGCTGAATACCATATAAAAGTCTCCATCCATATCAAGCGTCTGATACGGCGGCCGAGGGTCACATTTTGATGAACGGTATGCGCGATTCTTTCACCTCGCCTGATCGCGAGGTGACCCTTACGCAAAGTTCATAACTCCCAGGCCCAAGGCGCGACAAATTGAGGCAGCCGCTGAAACCACTTGAATCCGCATACGGATAAGCTGGGTGAAGTTTTTGTACATCTTTTCGCGGCAATCCGTAATCCAGGTGAACGAGTCTGCCATCAGGTTGCAAAACTTGGACCTGTGCGATGCCCGAAAGGGACAATGCCCAGCCGGAAACGGCGAGCTTTCTAAAAACAGAAACAGGATGTGTCCTCTCGGGGTAATCAACAAACAGGACAAGAGATTCAGGGGCGTTTTGAACTCTATCCAGGCCGTTTGACAAAGGATGGGTTTGCTCAATAGATAGACTGCATCGGCTAAGCGCGGTGGCTTTCAATCTTCTGATCTCCCCTTCCGGAACTTCTTGAAAAAAGGCCCAAACAAGTTCAATGCAATTTAGATGCCCGTAGAGTTCCAGCCATTCTTTTCTGGTAACAAAAGCCTTTGATGCCAACGATACAAGCCGGTCATAACAGAAAATAATCTGCTGGAAATCAGGTGCAGACCGCAATGGATTCAAACTTGAAGAATGATGGCACAAATCCGTATCCAGAAAGGAGTTGCAGTATTCATCTATGGCCTTTTGTTTATCGGAGATGTCAATATTCAAGAAATCGGCAATTCGATTGAGCTGCGCATGCGCCCTATTCATTAATTCTTCATATTGAACGATGATGGATCGATCATTATCAATGAATTTCGCCATCCAATAGACATGTGCAAGCCAGAGAAGGAGGCTTTTACGCTTTCCAAAATGGTTTCGTCTTTTTAATGAAAGCGCGACGTCAATCGGGGACCTCAAGCACACGATATAATGAATATCCACAGCGTATTCATTGAGGATCTCTTGCCAAAACGGGAGCAAACGGCATGCCCGTGGATCCTTAAATCCCCAGATGGGATATCGGGAAGCGAGGTTTTCTATCACGGCGCGCGCGGCGCTCTTTACAGGATCAAAGCAGTGGCTGGAGAAATCTATTTCGCCGGTTAGGGCAAGGCTATGCCAGCTGCTCCCTATCATATTCAGAAGGCGTTCATTGATGTCAAAAATATCGACATTTTCCCAATGCCCTTTTGGATTGGCGGCAGTTGGCGGCAACAAATTGTGCCCCAGTTCAACCCCAAGGACATTGATTCCCTTGGCTAAAAGACTGGTCCCGGATCTGCTCATGCCCAGGACGATGACGACTTTTTGTGATGGCATTTCAAGGGTCCTTCGCGTGATCCCGCTCCGCGATTTCCTTCGACACGCTCTGTTTTCACGGCGCGGACGCGTATTTGTCTGCATGCCGCCTTCTCGCCTCCAACACCAGTTGCTTGGAGTGCTGAAGAAGCTTGCTGAAACTGTCTGGCGCATGCAGTCCCACATTTCTCTGCGCATGGCTGCGAACAGAATAGAGCACCTTTGGAATATGGTAAAAGCGGGCGCCGTTTCGGGCAAATCTCAGGTAGCATTCGTGGTCATCGGCTGCGGCATTCTCATCATAATATCCGAATCGATCGTGGAGCTCTCTACGGTAAAGGGTGGCTACTCCGCACAGAAACCAGCTGCAAAAGGAGGCTTCAAAGCTGTAGTCCGGCAGTTTGAACTCCCTCAATATTCTGTGCCTGTCATCTATGATGAACATGTCTCCATAAACAAAATCAGCTAGCCCTGCATCCAGGATTCTGGCCAACTCGGAAATCATCAGAGGATGACAGATGTCGTCAGAGGCAACAAAAGAGCAATACTCCCCGCTGGCTTCCTTGAGGCCCCGGTTGTACGTCCGGGTTGCGCCCATGTTGTGATCGTTATGAATGATGCGAAGCTCGCGTCCTTCTTGCGGATAACGGAAGATCTCTCTGCGCGCTATCATATCTTTCTTTTCGTCGTAGTAGAAGGCGTAAGATGTTTTTTCCGTTGTTACCTTTTTGGCGTAATAGTGGAGGATTTCTCTGGTATCGTCGTTGGAACAGTCATCAACCACAATAATTTCAATATTGCCATAGTCCTGAAAAAAAATGGAATCGAGACAGGCTTCAATATACTCCCCGTGATTGTAGCTTGGCACTACGAGTGATACCTTTTTCACTTCAGCTCCCTGGCGTTGCGCTTTGGATTATATCGCTCTTGAAATGCTCTTTTCGACTCTTATAAATCAGATCAGGCAATGTCCCCGCAAAAAAGCGGTTGACACGCCTGTCTACCCGCAATTCCGGTTGCCTGCAGATAAGCCCGGGGTCATGAACCAGTTTTTGATATACGTCTCGAAAATGATCTACAAGGATTTTCTGAGACCAGTGGTTTTCCACAAAAATACGGGAATTGCGGCCGATTTCAGCGGCTTCCTCGGGATGTGCCAGGAGGTAATCCAGTACCGTATACGCATCTTCCATGCGCACATTGATGAAAGGAGAGGCGCAGGTTCCTGCAAAATGGGCCATGATCCATCTGGCACGGTCATCAAGATATGAGAGCACCGGCTTGCCCTGGCTTAAGCCTTCTAGGCCTGAGATATGGTAGCTGCCCGTCACCATTTCATCCACCACGATTCGGGATGATCTCTTGGCCGTGAGCACCTGCTCAAGCGGAATTCTGTGCATGATGGTATGTTTTGCCCCATTTTTTCGGCAAACATCAACTATAATCTGTTCGGTTTCCGGCATCCCTTTTGTATTCCACCTGGCATCCCAAGCGCCGAGGGTCAAGGTAGGAGCAAAGAAGATATCAAACTGTGTACCCGCTTCAGAGGGTGTGTAAAGCGGGTCATTCTCGGGAACCATGTTGGGAACAACCATGGAATAGGGGTATTTACGTTCCTGAAACTGGGCAACCACCAGCCCAGGGATATCCTGCGCCATGAGTTCCGTCGCTGTTATGCCCATAACACGTGCAATGAGTTTGGGTTCGCTGTGATACTGCCTGACAAAGAGTTTGCCTTTATTCTTGAGTTCCCTAAAGCTAATGGGCTCAAACTGCCTGGAATCATAATAGAGGTAATTGTGAAGATGGATAATATCGGCCTCGTTGGCGAGTTCAACCGCACGCTCCTTCTCTTCCGAAAAGATGACATCCTGGCCGAAATCCTCTGAACCATACCGTCTTAAGTCAACGAGATGGGCTTCATGGTCCGGCAACAAGGTGTTAATGGCCTTTGTCAGTCGCAACGGGGCCCCGGCAAGGGGGGTTATGGAAAAATGAACGATTTTCATGGATCGTCTCAAGTTCAGGTTCAATAGCACGGCTTGTATGCCTCGACGCCAATTATATATCTGAATCAACAACGTTTTTCAATATATTTAATCATCATAAAAGTTCGTAATGCCGGATTTCGGCAACAGGAAAGAAGAGATTTCTGCATATTTTTCTGCAAATCCTTGTGGCTTTGTAACCATGCGTCAGCTAAAGTGAATTCTGCTTTGGCAACAGGCTTTGCTTCTTGAGGGGCTTTTGCGCACAAGGAAAAATGGAAACCATAACCACAGATGTATTGATTATAGGAGGAGGGGCCGCCGGTATTCGGGCCGCCCTTGCTGCCAGTGAAGAAGGGGCAAGGGTTTTGCTCCTCGGGAAAGGCCCCATCGCCGCGTCCGGCGCAACATTCTATCCGGTTTCAAAGGGTTGGGGCATTCAGGGGCTTGTTGGTGCAGAGCGGACGGACGCCGGCCTGAAGCGTTTTTATGAAGATATTGCGAGGGTCGGTCTTGGCAGATGCGATCCGGTTTTGCCCCGTATCCTGGTGGAGGAGTCCGGACCCCGGGTGGACGATCTGATCACTCTGGGAATTCATTTTTCAAAAGACTCTCAAGGTCGTTATGTCCGGGCCAAGGGGTGTTTCAGTGAGGAGAAACGGGCCTTCCTTGCCCATGACCCTCACAATATCAGGAATTCATTTCTGACAGCGCTTCGACGCGTTCCTGTCAAGACACTGATGGGGTATGCGGTGGATTTACTCACAACTGAACAGTCCTGCTGGGGCGCTGTTTGCCTTTTAGCTAATGGCGAGTTTTTGAGGATCGATTCAAAGTCCACTGTGCTGGCAACCGGAGGGGGCGCAGGGATCTATGAACACAACTTGGTCAGTGATGCTGAAATCGGCGACGGCTATGCCCTCGCTCATCATGCGGGCGCCCTGCTTACAAACATGGAGTTCATTCAATTTATGTTGGGCGTGAGGCCTGGGGAAAACCGTCCTTATGTATTCCTTGCCGGTCTCTCCCGGCCGGGAGTTATCCGAGACGCTGAGGGGCGCGATTTTCTTGAGATCGCCATCCCTGATCCGGGCTTGAGATCCGTTGCCCTGAAGGATCGAGAGCGTCATGCGCCTTTCAGCTGTCGGGATTCATCCCACCTGGTGGATATCAGTATCGGGCGCTCTATTAGGGGGGGGAGAAGCGTTTTTTGGAAAGGAGTGCCGAACGGGGCCGACATGTCGCTCCACCATTTCGCCCATGCCTTCAATGGGGGTATCAAGATAGATGAAAGGGGACGGACGACGGTGTCTGGACTTTATGCCTGTGGCGAGGTTGCAGCAGGTCCACACGGAGCGGATCGCATCGGGGGTTGCATGATGACGGCGACCCAGGTTTTTGGATACAGGGCAGGAAAGTACGCCGCAAGGCGTGGGATACGAATGCGGCGAGCTGCTTTTCCTCAGCCAAAGGCGCCGGACGCGATAAAATATCCGGCGTTAAGCCAGTGTCATATGAACCCTGACAGTATGGAGGTGATAATGCATTCAAGACGGAGCATGGGGAGGTATGCCATGGTGCTAAGGGATGAGAACGGGCTAAAAAGATGCAGAGACGGCCTGAATGACTGTCGTGCGAGATTGGAGGACATGAAGGAAAAGAACGCGTTATCGGCCCTGAGATATGTTGAGATCCGAAACATGATGGTAACGTCCAAATTGGTGGTGAAGAGCGCTCTCATAAGGGAAGAGAGCAGGGGGTCTCATTATCGGGAGGATTTCCCTTTCGCTTCCGAATGGTGAAGATCCCACGCGACCAACGTCCGAAGTGCCTGAATCCCCTCTCGTTCAGATTCTTACAGAAGAAATGTTTCCCAAAACCGTTCGGTGCATTTTCATCCTAACCCCTGCCATTTGTGGGTTTGAAAGAGACCCGCACAAATAGTGACCTGCGTAACGTGAAGGATGACCCTAAGCATGACCATTCTATCCTGAACATTTGGATAGGTGCAGGGGCCTGTACGATACGAAACCCAGACGCCTCGAAGCGTTATTTATGAGTGGTCACAGAGGGGCCTTTCAGTGCCTTTTCCGGTATCCAGGCTCCCGGCCTGAAAACAGGGCGGCCTTCCGCCAGTTACTCGCAAAAGGCCCCGAAAGGGCTCCCTCCGCGATCAGATAGGAGTTATTTGGCCTAAAAATTGCAAAAAAAATTGAGATTCAGACAAATGCAATCGGACGGCTGGGGGCTGGTCCTCGGCACGATTGCAGATGGATGCTCATGAGAGGAAAAGAATGGCTAAAAAGAAAGGGAAACAAAAGCCGAAATCGCAGCATTCGGGGTCCGGAGAAGAGACCCATCAGCAGAAACAGGTTCGGAAATATGCGGATCAAGATATTCTTCAGCAACAGCTGCACGAATTGCAGACAAACATGAGGGCGATGCAGTCGCAGAGGGCCGAACAGCTTCAATTGCGAGACGCGCTCCTTTTTCTGTTATCACGCTTGGAAGGTCCTTTGCCGAATATTCAAAAGGAGTTGGCAGAGTATTTCGCGACGAATCACAATTTATCGGGCCGTGTCGACATCAACACCTACAATGTTGACGGCAGCGAAGATGCCAAGGATGCCAAGAGACAACCTGCGGTCGTGCCAAAACATAGCAATGTCGGAACAAGGAGATTCGACGATTTCAAGTTAAAACACCGGGGCGAAACCTGCTATATCATTGGGGCCGGTCCAAGTTCAACGAAATTTACCCGTTCAGAAAAAGTCCCCCACTTCTCAATCGGGATCAATGAGGCGGTTAAGACCGTGGGATGCACCTATGGCATTACCACTGATAAAGATGCCTTTGTTAAATTTGGGAATGAAGAGGTGATATGGTTCCTGCCCGAATATATGAATGAAAGACCCGGGGTCCCTTCAAAAGAACCGACCGTGCCCGGAAAAAACATTGTGCTTTGGAAAATGACCACATGGAGGGACATTTCCAAGCTGGATCAATCCTTGGAAAATCTGGCTGAGTCAAAGGAACTGTTTTGTTATTCGAGTTCTGCCCATCCTGCCGTGCATCTGGCTTATTATATGGGGGCCAGGGAGGTGGTTCTGGTAGGGATCGACGGCAGTCTGTCCATTGACTGGTATGCGATTCACAAGGGAGTGACGCATACCCTGTGTGAAAGGCTCTTCCCGGATTCCCACAGGGTTTACGTGCCTCCGAGGGAATTATGAAGATCCTGAGGCGTTGGGCGAAGGTTCGTGGGGGGTGCTGACGGGAGAATATGCACCGTTGATTGGACACGTGAAGTCATGTCGTTCGTTATGGGAACTCCGGGTTCCCTAATTGAAAGGGAAGCAGGAAGGGATGAAGATAATCACAGCGCGTTTAGACCTGTCCGTAAGCCAGGATTTCAAGTCAACTATGATTCTGAAGAAGGGGATCCAGTACGTCGTTTCTGACGATTTTCCCGCTAAAGCGGAGAGGGAAATGGGCCCCGGGTGCGTCGAGGCCAGAGACTATGTCCCTGACAATTTTTATAAGGGAGAGGATCTTGACGGAAAGAGCCTCTTCTGTTTCAGGACAGGGGGAATCGGCGATCTGCTTTTCATCACCACGGCCCTCAGGCAGCTCAAGAAGAGGTTCCCCTCCGCCCAATTAGCGTTAGGGTGCAACTACAGTTTCAGCACCATATTGGACAGCAAGGGTGATGGGTTTGAACAGGTATACATGCCCCTTGAAAAGGAAATGATGGATCGATACGACCACATCCTCTTTTTCCAGGGGATCATTGAAGGCAATCCTGAGGCGGAGAAGAAAAATGCTTATGATTTGGTCAAGGATGCTTTCCATCTGGCGGAACTGGAGGATCCCCTGCCCAGGGTGTATGTTGAAGAAAATGCAAGGACGCGGGCACGGGATTTTGTGACGAGAACGGAATTTGGAAGAAGATATAAGATAGGCGTTCAGGTCTCGCCTTCCCTTCCTGTTCGTGCTGTACCGCCGCAATTATTTGTCGATTTTGTGGCATCTCTGAGCGATGATTTTATGGTATTTTTGATCGGAGGAGAGGCCCAGTGGCATGAGATGGATTCAATCATCAGCCATTTACCTCAACAGAAACAACAACAGGCCGTGAACGCCTCGAGGTATCTTCCCACTTTGGCCGAGGCTGCCGCCCTGATCGGTGAAATGGACTTGGTTATCGGGCCGGACAGCAGCATGCTTCATGTGGCGGGTGCACATCGAAAACCGCTTATTGGATTGTATGGCCCCTTCCCTTCTGCTCTCAGGCTGAAATATTACAAGAATGCGATCGGTCTGGATTCAATGACTTTGTGTGAATTTGGCCGCGGCCAGTACAGCTCATGCTTCGAGCATGGTGAAGGTGAGTGTTCTTTAGCCAGAAAGACAGGCCAATTCTATTCCCCTTGCATGACGTTCTTTTTACCCAAACATATCCATCAGGCGATGGGCCTGCTCGGCTTTCCCGCCCCTGTGGAAGGGACCGGGGAAAACTCGGTGAAAAGCACCCCCGTATCGCACAATAGCGGTTAACGTCACAATTTTGACGGGTCTTATATCTCCATGCCTCATGGCCCGTGCATCCATTGCAAGCAAAGGGGTTTCCGTGTCAGATCAAGCGGCATGCTATTTGCAAATGAATGCTTGAACCCGGATTGTATCCGGGCAGTTGAGAATTCATTGGCGAGGGCGGCGGATCCGTATGACGGATGTGACCTGTCGGCGATTTAAAGTGAAGAAAGGCAAGGCACCCATGAGCAAGCGTGAAAACCAGATCGTTGAAGAGATAAGAAAGATTGTTGAAGACATAGAGAGTGCCAGTCTCGGTGATATCGATGCATGGAAAGATGCATGGAGTGAATTGCAGGAGGTGGCCGGGCACATCCCTCCATCCATGTCTGGGGTGCGGAACGTATCGGGCCTGTGCGAAGAAGGTCTGGGCTTCCTCGCTAAAAATTCGGCCAAAGGGTTTTTGTCCCTGGTGGAGGCCATATCAGAAGGACTCATCGCATCTGTGGAATGCCTATCCGGGGATCCGAATGGAGATGCCTTTCTCAAGAAGGCGGGGCAGATGCTGGAAGATGCCCTGAAGGAACTCCCGGAAAGGGGCGATGCGGCAGATGCAATGGAAAGACTTGACCAGGAGCAATGGGCGCCGAACGGGGCTGAAGCGGTTTCCATTAATGATGCGGCAGCCCTTCTGATCCAGATGGAGTCGGATGATCTCGCTGAGATGCCCCGGCTCAGGGACTTGCTTCACGCCCTGACAGAAAACGGTTTCTACTCCGAATCGGCAAGGAAGGCCATTTCTGAGGCGGCTTTGAGGGCGGAAGTGCTTGCAGATGCAGATGCCTGCGACGTGGATGCAGGGATTGCGGAAATCGGCAGGCTCGTGGAATATGCCATGAATGCGATGGTGGAAAATGGGCCGGAATTTCGGGAAACCGCCCCGGATTCGAAGGACCATGCGTCAGGCGACGACGGAATGGAGGAGGCAGAACCGCTTTCGGACCCTGCCCTGGAAACGCCTGCCCGGGCATCAGGTGGAAACCGGGAATTGCTGAGCCTTCCAGAAGATGCAGACAGGGATCTGCTTGCAGAATTCATTAATGAAAGCGGTGATCTTATCGAGGCGGCAGAGGAAGCCCTGCTGGCCCTTGAAACAGACCCCGAAGACATGGAGTC
>JAWOIH010000175.1:0-8293 GCA_046484725.1 Candidatus Desulfacyla sp.
AAGGGCCTTTCGGCGCCAAGGAATGCGGCGAAGGCTTGGCGTCGCCCACGGCCCCGGCCATCGCACATGCGGTCTATCATGCCACGGGGTATTGCTGCAAAGACCTTCCCATCACCCCGGAGAAGATCCTGAAGGGATGGAAGCGGAGTCAATAGACTTTGCCAGGATCCCCCGGCCTCTTGGTCCTTTTCCCGTTGCCGGGGAGAGGGGGGCATTGAATAGTGAATAAGGCGGTGTGCGGCATCGAGTAACCGGCAGCCGGCAGAAATTTAGAGGGTGAGAGGGTAGGAGGGTGAGGCACAACCCGGAACAGGTATCCAGTAACCAGCCGCCGGCAGAAGTTCAGAAGGTGAGAGGGTAAGAGGGTTAGGCACAGCCCGGAACCAGTATCCAGTACCAAGTTTCACACGAGGGGACGCATGGAAAAACCTGTCATTGCCGTAGTGGGAATCGGGGCTACGGGCGTTGTCCTGGCCGCGGCCCTGCTCAGCCGGGATCCGGATGTGCTCCTGGTGGATCCCCAGCCCGGCCTGGTGGAATTGCTGATGCAAAAGGGGCTCCGGGTTTCAGGGGAGATCGCCTATGAAGTTCCGGTGAGGCTGGCTTACTCGCGGATTGAGGGATTGAAGGACCATCGACCCGATGTCGTGTTCGTGGCCACCAAGACCTTTCACCTCCCCCGGGTCCTGGACTCACTGGGAGAGGTGTTCCGTCCGGGGATGAAGATCGTCAGCACCCATAACGGGCTGGGCACCGAAGACCTCATCGCCGACCGTTTCGGGCCGGATTCGGCCTTCCGCATGTCGTTGAATTACGGCGTTGCCCTCAAGGGGCCCGGTCAGGTGGAGGTGGCCTTCTTCAATCGGCCCAACCACCTGGGCGGTCTGGTCCCTGAGAGCCGGGAATGGGGAACGTCGCTATGTGACGGATTGACCGCGGCGGGTTTGGATACCGCCTATGTGGACGACATCAAGCTGTTTGTCTGGAAGAAGATGATCATGAAGTGCACCATGGCCTCCATCTGCGCCGTCACGGACAAGACCATCCAGGAGGCCCTGACCTTTCCTCCGACCCGGGAGATCGCAGACGCCTGTTTTAAGGAGGTGCTGGCCGTGGCCAAGGCCAAGGGCTATGATCTGGGAGCGGATTATCTGGCGCAGGCATTGGGTTACCTGGAGAAAGTGGGCATCCATAAAGATTCCATGTGCTTCGATGTGGCCAGCCAATCGCGCACTGAAATCGATTTTCTGGGAGGGAAGGTCGTGGAATACGGGCGGGAGACGGGTGTGCCCACGCCCTGTTATTCCGTGATGACCCATCTGGTGAAGACCCTGGAAGACAAGTATTTGACCTGAACCTCTGAATAAGGATTATTTGTGAATTACCAAAGCGATCTGAGCGAAGACGAAAAAATCCTCATGGCCATTGTCAGGGCCGCAGAGTCCTTCAAACGGGTTGCCTCGTCCCTCTTCGGCAAATACGAACTCTCCTTCCCCCAATACAATATCTTGCGGGTGCTGGATTCCTCCGACAGCGGTCAAACGCGGATTACCGAGGTGAGCCGGATTATGCTGGTCTCGGGCGCCAATATGACCGGCCTGGCCAAGCGCCTTGAAAAAAACGGGTTTATCCTGCGGAAATCGGATCCCAGGGATGAGCGCGTCACCCTCCTTCAGGTGGCGCCCAAGGGAAAGGCCGTGCTGGCGGAGATCGCAGCGTCGCGGGACGAATTGCTGGAAAATATCCTCCGGGGCTTTTCCCCGGAGGAAAAAAAGACCATCTTCAGTATGATCAGAAGACTCCTCCGGAACACCCGCCGGTTGTCCTGAACAGGACGGGCGAATGTCCTGATATAGACCCCAACGAATTGGTAACGAATGGGTCGGCAGTGCGTGAGGTGGTTCTAATGGCAAGCTCTAAGGGTGTTGCGGGGCCTTAGCGAGGTTGGTTGGTTTATGGAATCCGGGAGAGACATGCGGAGGCTGGTGGACACGGCCTTGGGAAGGCGGCCTGCGGATCTGGTGATCCAAAACGGGCTCCTCATGGATGTGTATACGGGGAGGATGCTGCCGGGCCGTTCCGTGGCCATGGCGGGTGAATGGATCGCCTATGTGGGACCCGATGCGGGGCATACCGTGGGCCCCGAGACCCGGGTGATCGATGCGGGCGAACGCGTGATCTGTCCGGGATTCATCGACGCCCATACCCACCTGATCAACTACTTCAATATTCCCGAATTCCTCTCATATGCCATCCCTTCGGGCGTCACCACCCTTGTCACGGAATTGGAATGCTACGGATTTATCCTTGGCGCGGAGGGGGTGAAGATTTTTCTGGATCAGACCGATCCCTGTCCCGTCAAGATCTACGCCCTGGTTCCGCCCATGATCTCCCTGAGTCCGGCCGTGAAGCCGCTCATGATCACGCCGGAACAGTTGGCCCCACTTTTTGAAGACCCCCGTGTCATCGGGTTGGGGGAGTCCTTCTGGCAGGGGGCGATCCTGACATCGGACGATCGGGTCCTAAACCTGATCCGCGAGACCCAGGGGCACGGGAGATCGGTTCAGGGCCATGCTGCCGGGGCCTTTGACGCAAAACTGGCCGCCTATGCCGCGATCGGGGTGGAGTCGTGTCACGAGGCCATTTCCACCCAGGACGTGCTCAACCGTCTGGAGATGGGGCTTTACGCCATGATCCGGGAGGGGGACATCCGGAGGGACCTGGAGATCATCCTTCCTTTGAAGGACAAAATCGATTTTCGCCGGCTCATCCTGGTGACCGACGGCACCAATCCGGGCCTTCTGATCCAGAAAGGGTACATGCAGGACGTGGTGCAGAAGGCGGTGGACCTGGGGATCGATCCCATGGACGCGGTCCGCATGGTGACCCTCAATCCTGCCGAGCATCTGGGCCTGGACACCCTGACAGGGGGTATCGCCCCGGGACGTCACGGGGACCTTCTGATTTTGCCGAACCCCCGAACCATGAAGCCGCAACTGGTGATTTCAAAGGGGAGGGTGGTGGCACAGGAAGGGGAGATGACCGTGAAGATCCCCCCGGCGGAGTATCCGGACAGGCTCCTGAACACGGTCAGGGCCGCGCCGATTTCGCCGGTTGATCTAAGTGTCGCAAAATCCCTTGCGGATGGGGAAGGAATGGTGCGTACCCTGGATATTCAGCCGGGCGGTCTGGTGGCGCGAGAGGGGAGGGCGCTCCCCAGGGTCATCTCCGGCCGCCTGGCGGCCGATCCCGAAAATGACCTGCTCAAGATCTTCTTTATGGAGCGGATCAGCGGCCGGGGAGAGGCCTTTGTCGGGTTTGTCCGGGGATGGGGTCAGAAGCGGGGGGCCGTCGCCACCACGTTGTGCTGGGATGCGGGGGGCATTATCGCGATCGGCGAAAACGATGAGGATCTCGCTGCCGCGGTCAACCGCCTGATAGAGATTCAGGGGGGAACCGCTGTTTTTGTAGACGGAGCGTTGAAGATGGATATCCCCCTTGGCGCAGGGGGATATGTCTCGGAACTGAAGATGCCGGAACTGGCAGAGCGGGTGAACCGCTTCCAGGAGACGATGGCCTCGTTGGGGTCGACACTCGATTTTGCCCATCTGACCCTGAGCGTCCTCACCACCCCTGCGATCCCGTTCATTCGCATGACGGAAAAAGGGTACCATCGTTTCAGGGAAGACGACGTTGTTCCACTGAAGTGACTAACGTGAGCTAACGTGCCTAACGTTGAGAACCAGCATCCAGTAACCAGCAGGCAGCAGAAGGTTAGAAGGTGAGAGGGTAAGAGGGTGAGGCACAGCCCGAAAGCGGCATCCAGTATCCAGTAACCAGTATCCAGTATCCAGGTCCCCAGCATCCAGTACCCAGATGCGATCTACAGGTTGGGTCGTTTCACAGTTGACTCAATGTAATTCACAATGGACGTGGAGGTGCTTTGCGGAAGAAAAATCTCGGATACGCCCTTTTTCTTGAGCTCCCGGGCGTGCTGGTTTGGAATGGTCCCCCCGCAAATGACTCGAATGTCATTCAATTGGTGCTTTTTCAGCAGTTCCAGCAGGTCAACGATCTGGGCGTAGTTTGAGGCGTGGCTGCTGATCCCGATGACATCCACATCCTCCTGAATGGCCGCCTGCACAATCATCTCCGGCGTCTGGTAGATCCCCAGATAGACCACTTCCATGCCGGCATCCATCAGCATCCTGCTGACGATCTCGGCGCCCGTGTTGTGGCCGTCGAGGCCGATGACGGAGATGAGAACCTTAATTCCCTTTCTTTTGCCCATATGGCATCCCTCTTATCTGTTGGGTTAACGTTGTCCCGCCTGCGCATGCCCCCCTTATTTCAGATCAAAAGGGCAATCAATCGCCTGCAGGGGATCATAACTCAGGCCCCGTGCCTTCCGAATCACGCCGATGATTTCAGCCGCCGTAGCATAGGCCTTGACCGCCTCGATAATGGACGGCATCAGGTTGTATCTGTCTTCCTTCTTTGCGTCCACAAAGAGCTGCGTCATTTTTTGATTTACCAGGGGCATATCCCGTGTCTTCTTCCATTCCTCCATGCGCCTGGCAATCGCCTCGGAATCGCTGGTTTTCAGCTCCTGTATGGGGATCTGGAAATCCTCCTCCGGCGGGATCACCAGATCGTTGACGCCGACAACCCGCCGTTCTCCGCTTTCCACCTCCCGGTGTTTTTCCTGGGCGGATTCCTTCAGCATCTTCTGAACAAGGCCCTTTTCCACCGCGGCAATCATGCCGCCCGCCTCTTCTATCTTGTCCCAGATCTTATAGGCCTCTTGCTCCACCGTGTGGGTCAGGTATTCGACAAAGTAGGAACCTGCCAGGGGATCCGCCACATCCGTCACGCCGGTCTCGTCGGCCACGATGTGCTGGGTGTTGAGCGACATCCTCGCTGCCAGGGGCGATGGCTCTGCATGGGCATTGTCGAGACACGCGTTGTCTATGGCCGTGCAGCCCCCGATGGCGCCGGCCAGGGTCTGGATGGCGCATCGGGCGATATTGTTGAGAGGCTGCTGGTAGGTCATGGTGCGGCCGGACGTGTGGACCGATATGAGGAGTTGGCACGATTTCTCCTTTTTGGCCTTGAACGTCTCTCTGGCCATTTTCGCCCACATCCTTCGAAGGGCCCGGATCTTGGCGATCTCCTCAAAAAAGCGTGAGCCGACGCTTACCAGTTCGTAAGGCAGCAGGGCCACATCGTCGAAATCAAGGCCGCGCTCATGGACCAACAGGCCGCAAAGCTCCTTGAGCATGGCCATCTCCACGGCAAGGGCCTGTGCATTGTTCCCCCCGGATTCCTGAAAGTGCTGGCTGAGGATGCCCGATCGCATGTGTATCTTGTTGCGCACAATGTACTCGGAGGAATCGAGCCAGAGTTTGAGATCGAGATCCAGGGGCTGGGCGTCGGTCTGGCCGAAGGTGGTGCAGAAGGGATATTCCGTTACGCTGCCGTGCACCTCCTTCAAATCGATCCCCCTCTTTTCGGCAAGGGCCACAATATAGGCCAGCCGTATGGAGGACATGGCGCAGGATCCCAGCAAGGTGATGGACTGTCCGGTCAGGGGGATGTCGTCCATGAGCTGCTCAAATTCGAACAGGGAGGCCCCCGGCCATCCCAGGACCCCCACCTCCCTCCGGCCGATCGGATGATCCGGATCGATCGGCATGGCATTGGTCCGGTCGCAGATCACCAGCATTCCGCCCCTCTGGCCCATCTCCCGATATTGCTTGAGCACCTCGTTGGTTTGTTTGGAAGAACCGAGGCCGGCGGTCATTCTCTGGGTCCATACCCGCTTTCGATACCCATCCGGATAATAGCCCCGGGTGTAGGGATAGGAACCGGGGTCGCCCAGGTCCCGGTCGTAATCGAGGTCTTCAATATCTTTGGGATGGTAAAAGGTCTTAATGGGATGCCCGTAATCCGTCTCACGCTTCATGTTTCCCCTCCCTCTCATAAAGATGTGGATGGTGCTTAAAAAAACCGACTGGTCGGTTTATAGTACCATCTGAGGCCTTTGTCAAGTTTTTTTAGGCCTGGGAAAAAATTCCGGAGTGACGACCGGGATCTTCGGTTTCATTGCGGGCTCCCCCTTTTTTCTTGACACACCGTGCCTTGCATAGTAAAACCGACTGGTCGGTTTATAAATCTATCCCGGTGTTTCAGGCAAGGATCCTGTTCCCGTGAGCAAAAAATTGGTGGAACCGTGCGCCCATTGCTTGATTTCATCCTTATGATGTTGCACTCAAAAACATGTTCATTCGCGGGGGTGTAAAGGCCCTGAATGTACATTCATCTTATGGGAGAAGCGACGACCCGTTATGTACACGGCGATTCTCATTTTGGGTTCTGCACGAGTTTGATCAGGGGCCATGGGCACCTGGAATTGCCTCACGGCAACACTGCGAACGGGACATGCGCAGTATCCCCATTGTAAAATGAGAATTGCTCCTATTTCATATACAATTGGCATGTCACAAGGTAGTATGTAAGATGTGACAGGAGGCATCGTGTGATGAGTATAGAACAGAAATTCGCTCAGTTCGTTTGTACAACGGCCTACGAAGACCTTCCGCCGGGCGTTACGGACATCATCAAAAATCAGCTCCTTACGGTCCTCGGCACCACCATTGCCGGGTCCACCCAGACCGGATGCCAGACCCTCATAGACTATTGCCGTGCCCGGGGCGGAACCGGGGAGGCCTCCATCCTTATCCACGGCGGACGCCTGCCGGCCGAGGCCGCGGCCCTTGTGAATGCCGTCATGGCAAGGGCCCTCGACTTCGACGATGCACTCACCCCCGGCGTACACATTGGGGCCTCCACCGTCATGGCAGGCCTCGCTGCCGCGGAACTCCGGGGGGGCATTGAGGGGAGGGAGTTTCTGGCCGCCTTGCTCGTGGGCGCGGAGGTGGGCGCCAGGCTCAACCTGACCGAGGCTGCCTACAATGGCCTGGATCCCACCGGCATCTGCACCGTGTTTGCAGCTGCGGCCACGGCCTCGCGGGTGCTTGAACTCACTGAAGAAGAATGCTGGAACGCCCTGGCACTGGCTTTTAACCGCGCGGGCGGCAGCTTCCAGTCCAATGTGGACGGATCGCTTGCGGTCCGGGTGATTCAAGGGTGGGTGGCGGAATCAGGGGTGATGTGCGCCCGGTTGGCCAGGGGAGGGATCACCGGACCCAAAAATTTTCTTGAAGGCGTTTATGGATATTACCATGTCTACGGCCGGGACCTCCTTGATCCGAAGAAAGCGGCGGCGGGCATGGGGGAACGGTTCGAGTGCGAAAAGATCCTGTTCAAGAAATACCCGAGCTGCGGTCTCACCCTGGGGAGTACAGACCTTGTCCTGGGACTGATGCGCGAGCCGGATGGAGAGGGGGTTATGGCCGAAAACGTGGAACGGGTGGAGATAAAGGTCCCTCCCTACGCCTACCGGCTTGTGGGTCATCCGTTTGAAATCGGCGCCACGCCAAGGGTAAACGCCCAGTTCAACATTCGATACTGCGTCGCAAATGCGCTCCTGAGAGGAAGCTCCAGGCTGGCGCACTTTGAGGAGGAGGCCATCCGGGATCCCCGGTTGCTGGAGCTCACCCGCCGGGTGGACGTGATCATGGATCCGGCCATGGAGACCCGTGGCCACACGCCCGTTGATATGTGGGTGCAACTGAAGGATGGGAGGGAATTTTTTCGCGGGCTGGACGTCGCCCCCGGTTTTCCGGGCAACCCGCTCCCACAGGAGGAGCACGAGGCCCGTTTTCGCGACTGTATCGCCTATGCCAAAAAACCGATACAGAAGTCTCATGTGGATCAAATTGCAGAACGCGTCGCCAGCATGGAGCGGGTAAACGACATCCGCGCTCTGATTCCACTCCTTCAGGCATAGCCGACAACCTTTCATTTGGAGGTGCCCATGAATCTGCTTGATGTGGTCAGTAAATTTGCTCATCTGTCTCCCCGATCCACTGCCTTTGTCGAAGTGCGTCCCCTGTCGGGTCTTCGGCGTGAGATAAGCTGGAAGGATTTTTACGACCGGACGGATCGAATCGCCGACAGCCTGTTGAATAGAGGCATCAAGGGGCATGACAAGGTGTTTCTCCTGGGGAGGAATTCGATCCACTGGCTGGAGGTCTACTTCGGGGTGTTGAAGACGGGGGCCTGGGCCGTCCCCCTCAACTTTCGCTTCAATGACGACGATCTTCGATATTGCGCGAATGTGGCGGAACCCTCGGCATTCTTCTTTGACGAAGAGTATGCGGAACGCGTA
>JAWOIH010000391.1:0-2980 GCA_046484725.1 Candidatus Desulfacyla sp.
CGAACGCCGTAAGCAGGAAATTGAAAAACTCAAGGAGGAAAGGGACAACCTGCGCAACATGGTCCAGGTCATGAACCAGAAGCCGGGCCGCCAGAAACTCCGGCAGGCCCAGGTGTATCAACGGGTCATCGATATCATGTTTGAAAAGCTCACCGGGGTGCAGTTCGGTCCGCTGCTCAAGGACTTCCTCGGCAAGGAGTACGTCACCGGCAAGGCCAATCTGGCGGTGTTCAAATTCGTGATCCTGCACGACACGCAGCAGCTTCGCCTGGAGTTCCAGGGGAAGGTCTCCTATCTCGTCAAGAAACAGGCTGCTTCCCTCGGCCAGTTCGAAACGACCGATCCGCTTTTTATAGGCTGTTGTATACGCCCCCTTCTCGTGCCCGAACAGCTCGCTCTCAATCAACTGCGCCGGCAAGGCTGCACAGTTAACCTGGATAAGCGGTTTGTCCCTTCTTTCGCTTGATTCATGTATAGCCTTTGCGATGAGCCCCTTGCCGGTTCCCGTCTCCCCGAGAATGAGGACAGGCGCATCGGTCGGGCCCACCTGTCCTACCTTTAAAAGCACGGAGTGAATGGCGTCGCTGTTGCCCACAATGCCGGGAAATGCCTGCTCCTTTTTGATCGTTTCCCGAAGCGCAAAATTTTCTCTCTCCAGTTTCTCCTCCAACGCCCGCACGTCTGAGAGCGCCTTTTGAAGTTCCTGATTGGCCATTCTGAGAGAGGAGGTCCTCTCCTGGAGTCTTCTTTCAAGCTCGTCATTGATCTGTTTCATGGCCTCTTCGGCCAGTTTCTTTTCCGTGATGTCGAGATGAAAAAAGACCGCCCCGCCAGGCGCATCCTTCAGATGCCGAGCGCCCAGCAAAAACCATCTTTTTTTATGTGGGCTGTGGCAAGGGTATTCGTGAAAGAAACGGGGAATACGTCCCGTTATGATGTTCTCAATGGATTGAACCATGTCTTTCAGGGAAGGGTCCTCTCTGACCGCCCGATGGCATACGCCCAGATAGTTGACGCCGATGCCGGTGGAGAGGAGATGGGGATCGCCGTTTTCCCTGGCAAACTGTACCCAGGAATCATTGACATAGATAATGGTTCCTTTCGCATCCAGCACGGCAATGTTTGAGACAAGAGAATCCAGTATGGCGCTGCAAAACGCCTCATCCACATGCACATTCATTGGCGAAAGACCTTCGAGGGACGAATATCCGTTTGTGACACTCCACACACGCTGGTTCGGTTTCTATGTGATGCATCCATACGGACTTGCCCTGGTGTTGACCCTCTTGATAAATCCATCCTATTGGGCCATAGCAAAAATATATAAGGATCAGAATATACAGTGGTTCACCCTTGCAAGTCAAGCCTGCTGCGGGCCGGCCGGGCGCCACACAACCAGGCAGATTTTCCGAGTTACGATAGGGTGATCAGGAAGTGATTACCGTTGAAATTACGCCAAAGATACCCTTGACCGGATAGTCACGATAACTTATTCTCTTTTGTGAAAGAGATGTGTCCCTTTGGAGCTATATTTTTCACTAACTTAATACAGCACTAATAATTTCCTAACAATAGATCCATATGTTAGCAAGGGAATCGACTTATGGATCTTAGGTTTTTTCAGCGACATCACATCTTATCAGCCCCGGTCCTGCCTACAGGTCACCGGGATTCGGGAGTAATATCATGGAGAACGAACGATACATCAATCAACTGCACTGGGTATTCGACCTTCCTGATACAGCCGGGTTGGACCCCGAGGGAAGGGAAGCGACTAGGATCATGATGATCTATGACCGGGCAACAAGCGTCACCAGATTCGAGGTGCTTGACAAAGGGCTTCCGGAGGATCTGCGGGAGAATATCTCATTGTGGTTACACAACAACAGTCAGGTTTGCGACGCCGTTAACGGGCCGGCCTGATCCACACCGACTCTCTCTTTGAACTAGGACATTGTCCCTCCTTGGATAGTGCATTTCACATATCACGCACACGTAACGAAACCCTCATACTGTCTGATAGACAATTGTCAGGATCGATCATCAGGGAACGGGCGTCATTACTGCGATTCATCGAAATGGTATGATAAATATTCTGAATATCCTTTTTACATGAGGAGTCATTATGAAATCCAGATGCATGGGTATCGGTTTTGCTTTATTTTTTAGCGTCCTGTTCACACTGCCGGCCTGTACGCAGAAGAAGACCTACACAGTGGGCAAACCTGGCGATCAGTCGGCGAGTCTGAGCTTCCCCAGCTTCATTCAGATCGGCAATTTCGACGGAGACAGCGTGGAAAACATATTCACGCGAATCCTCTACGAAGGGAAAAAAGAACTGGCTTTCGCTGCCGGGACCCACACCGTGGAATTGCGATACAAGGATATATGGGATATCGATGACGACGATCACGAAGACGTGGTCTCACCCTATATCACCCTTCAGTTCGACGCCAGGCCCAACAGTGCCTACGAGATCAGCGTCGATAGTCCCAAGGACCGGCAAAGCGCCCATGAACTGGCCTCCCATTTCAAGGCTGCGATCATTGATCTGCGGACAAAAATGGCGGTTTCTCGCCGGGTCGAAAACTGAGTATTCGGCGCCAAGTCTCCTACCCTGGGGATGCCGCTTTCCATCGTCCCCCCCTCTGCATGGGCATACCCCCATCAGGAAGGGCTTACCGTCTGTCAACGCATTTCAAAGGCATATCCATCGAGGGAACGCCTTCCGCGATGATGCCAAGGTATAGGCAAGTGATGAAAAAGGAGATTGACATCGCTGACCGACAACGATAGAGTTTAATGCAATTCTCATCAATTTTTAATCTTAACATAACTTTCAAGCGGAAAGATTTAAGGTTCACTTTTTTGCGGCAAATCAGGCCTTGGTTGATGAGTGATTTCTGTCAACCCGAGAAACGAGAGGGCCTCCATCTTTTTTGAATCAGCGAACAGGCGAGGGAGCATTCCCTGCGCAGCT
>JAWOIH010000439.1:0-8087 GCA_046484725.1 Candidatus Desulfacyla sp.
GTATGCCACCTGGATTTCGCATCGCTTTGCCAATCCGGCCGCCACTATATTTTTGGCGATATACCGGCACATATAGGATGCGCTGCGGTCCACCTTGGAGGGGTCCTTACCGGAAAAGGCGCCGCCCCCGTGATAGCCGAAGCCGCCATAGGTGTCCATAATGATCTTCCGGCCGGTGAGACCGCAGTCGCCCATCGGGCCCCCCACCACAAACCGGCCGGTCGTGTTGATAAAATATTCGGTTTCATTATTCAGCATCTCAGCGGGGATTACCTCTCGAATGACCTTTTCAATGATGGCCTCCCGAAGGGTGTCGTAATCCACATCCGGATTGTGCTGGGCCGCGATCACCACCGAATGGATCCTGGTAGGTCTCCCCTCTTCATATTCAACGGTGACCTGGGATTTGCCGTCCGGTCTGAGCCAGGGGAGTTGGCCGGATTTCCGCACGTGGGCCAGTCTCTTGGTCAGGCCATGGGCGAGATAGATCGGCATGGGCATGAGCGGTTTGGTCTCCGTGCAGGCGTAGCCGAACATGAGGCCCTGATCGCCCGCCCCCTGCTCCTTGAAAAGTCCCGTCCCGTCCACCCCCATGGCAATATCCGGGGACTGCTTGTCGATGGTGGAGAGGACCGCGCACGTTTCCCAGTCAAACCCCATGGAGGAATTTTTGTAACCGATGTCCTTGATGGCATTCCTCACGACCTCCGGCAAATCCACATAGGCGGATGTGGTGATCTCGCCCGAGATCATGGCCATGCCGGTGGTCACCAGGGTTTCACACGCCACCCTTGCCTTGAGGTCCTGTTCGAAGATGGCGTCCAGAATGCGGTCGGATATCTGGTCGGCAACCTTATCGGGATGCCCCTCGGTCACCGACTCGGAGGTGAACATAAAGTTGGATGTTTTCATTGGAAGCTCCTTTCATACATAGATACGTGCATACACATACACATTCGGGATCGTTTATACGGCGCGCGAGGTGAAAGCTGAAGGCTCGGAGCCGAAAGGTCCCATAACGTCTCTTTCAGACCCTAACCAGTGTCCCACTCGACACGCGATCCCATTACAGGTCAAAGCAGCCAGCGTCCAGGTTCAATCGCGCCCTATGGATCTGAAGCCCTTCGAAGCAGACAGTTATCGATAAGCCGGGTCTTTCCCACTCGAACGGCCAGGGCCAGGAGGGCTTCTTCTGTGAGGACATCGAGATCGTCCAGGGTGATCGGATCGCAGAGGGCAACATAGTCGATGACGGTAAAGGGATGGCTCAGAATGAGAGACCTGACTGCATCTGCGATGGCATGTGCCCGGTCTTCGCCCCCCTGAAACATTTCCCGGGCCAGATCGATCGATTCTTTGAGACAGAGTGCTGATCGCCTCTCTTCCGGACTCAGATAGCTGTTCCGGGAACTCATGGCCAATCCATCCGGTTCCCTCACCGTGGGGACGCCCAGGATTCGGACGTCCATGTTGAGGTCCATGACCATCCGGCTGATGATCGCCAACTGTTGATAGTCTTTCTGCCCGAAAACCGCCAGATGGGGCTTGGCTATGTTAAACAACTTGGCAACCACCGTGGTGACCCCGTCAAAATGGCCGGGCCTCGAGAGACCGCAGAGGTGCTGCGGGAGGTTTTCCACCTGGACCCGGGACTGGAAACGATCCGGATATATCTCTTCAACCGGTGGCATAAAAACAATGTCGACTCCGACGCCGCGGGCCTTTTGGAGGTCGCCGGCCATATCCCTCGGATACTGATCGAGGTCCTCACCCGGGCCGAACTGGGTCGGATTGACAAAGATGCTGATAATCAGTTTATCCGCGTGCTGTTTACCCGCCCGCATCAACTCCAGGTGGCCCTCATGGAGAAACCCCATGGTCGGCACCAGGGCGATGGTTCGCCCTGCCGCGCGCAACGCATCGGATCGCTCCTCCATTTCTCGTACCGTTTTTATGACTTCCATGAAAAACCCCGGAAAAGGCGTGACACCGCCGCTTGCTTCAGCAAAATTAAACTTTATATCAACCGGCTTCACGTTTGTCAACCGCAAGGGTCGATGCAAGCGTTAAAAACTCATCCATGGTGAGGGTCTCAGCCCGTCTTGAGGGCTCGATCCCGCAGTCCGTTAACCGTTTTAGGAGTAAGTGGGGCTCCCATGCGGGGAGATACCTCTTGAGAGAATTCAGCAGGGTCTTTCTCCTGTGAGCAAAGGCCCCTTTTACCGCCTTCCTGAAATCGTCTTCGTCGACCCCGTGGCTGGGATATGGCCGCTCAAAATCGAGTTCAATGACCATTGAATCGACCTTTGGAACGGGATAGAAGGCGCTCTTGGGCACCTCCAGCAGACGCGTCTGCCTGGCATGGTATCGAATCAGGAGGGTCATGGCCCCATACCCCTTGGTGCATGGGGGGGCGGTCAGCCTTTCTGCAACCTCCCGTTGAAACATGAGAACCGCCCGTGACAGACGTTTACGATGATGTATGAGTTTTTTCAGGACAGGGGAAGAGATGTTGTACGGCAGATTGCCCATCACCTGAATTTTTCCTGAAGGCGGGAGGGGGATGGCGTCAAAATCAAATTCCAAGATATCCTGGCAGACAAGGGTGATATTGGAGATACCCGAGGCGGAGAGCCTTTTCCGGAGGAAATCCGTCATGCGGATGTCTTTTTCCACGGCCACGATGCTGGAAACGGCCCTGGAAAGGGGAAGGGTGAGGGCCCCCTGTCCGGGACCGATTTCCAGGACCCCATCGGAGGATCGAAATCGTGCTGAAGAGATGATTTTGTCAGGGATGTCCCCATCAACGAGAAAATGCTGGCCCAGCCGCTTGTCAGGCTGAAGGGATCCCCTCTGGTTCAATAATTTGTGGCGCGCCAATTCCTCTTTCCTTTTCTTCCCTCGCGCCAGACCCTTATCTTTCTAAAGATGAAGAGGAAAATGAAGTAGGAAGGGATCGCGGCAACGATCGCCATGATGAGGCCGCCCGCGATAAATGAGGCAACCATGAGGCCCCCGGCCGACATGATCTTCTCTGCAATCACCATACCGTCCTCTCCCATGCGGACGGACGTCATGATAGAGGAAAACCTTTGCCCCTGCTGTCCATCGATGCCTAATACATACGCCCCCAGTTTGTGGCTGTAATAGTACAAAAAGTACCAGTTCAGCGGGTTGCTGACCCAGGTGCCGAGGGCCGCGGTTATCTTGCTCCCCTTGAACACGAGTGCCAGGGCCACAGCCAGGGCCATCTGGATAGGCATGATCGGCATCATGCCGGTGAAGATGCCGAAGCTCATCCCGAGGGCCAGTTCATGGGGTTCTCCCCTCAGACGGATAAACCTGAGATAATAATATCGGGCAAGCCTCTTGAGTTCCAAAGCCGCAATCTATCCTTGTATGGGTTCAGGGGTTCAAAGGTTCAATCCTAAAGAGAGGGGCTGTCTATCGGAAACTTGGATCTCACATCCAAAGACATGTCGGCACTCTCCCTTCGAAGCAAGCGGTGATAGCCGGCCGCTGCAATCATGGCGCCGTTGTCGGTGCAGTATTCAGGCCTTGGGAAATAGACCCGAACCCCTTCGTCGGCCGCGGCCGATAGAAATCTCTCCCTGAGTCTTAGGTTGCATGCAACGCCCCCTGCCAGGACAATCGATCGCACGCCGGTCCGGCTTCTCGCCGTCATGGCCTTGTGAACCAGCACATCCACAACCGATTCCTGAAAAGAGGCTGCAATGTCTGCAAGGGTTGTCTCTTGATCGTCCTCTTTCCGATCCTCACGCCATCTTTTCATATACAGGGCGACCGCGGTTTTCAGGCCGCTGAAGCTGAAGTCGAGAGAGCCCTTTTCCATGTATGCCCTGGGAAACAGGATCTTGTCGCAGTCGCCGTTTCGGGCCGTTTTTTCTATGGCAACCCCACCCGGGTAGCCGAGACCGGAGATCTTGGCCACCTTGTCGAAGGCCTCGCCCGCAGCATCATCCAGGGTCTGGCCCATCAGATGATATCGGCCGAATCCCTCCACATGGTATATGCTGGTATGTCCGCCTGAAACCGTCAGGGCAATGAAGGGAAACGGGGGAGGGTCCTCCTCCAGGAAGATGGAGAGGATGTGCCCTTCCAGATGGTTGACTGCTGTCAGGGGGATATTCGAGACATAGGACAGGCCTTTGGCATAATAGAGGCCTACCAGAAGCGCCCCCACGAGTCCCGGTCCGACGGTCACGGCGATGCCGTCCAGATCTTCCAGCCGGATGCCGGCCTTGGACAGGGACGTCTTCACCACGGGCATGATGTTTCGCGTATGCGCTCTCGATGCCAGTTCCGGGACAACGCCCCCGTGGGGATGGTGGACCTCCACCTGGGAGTGGACCACACTCGAGAGGACCGACCTCCCGTCAATCACCACGCCGGCAGATGTATCATCACAGGAGGTATCGATGCCCAAGATGATCATGGATAAACTTCGGAAGAACATCGAACGCCCAACATCGAAAGCCGAACGTCGAATGAAAGCCACATATCGCCTGCGGTCGCTTTGGTCATTTCCGTCCCTTCAGTCTTTTTTTTCTGTCTGTCCGGCTTAAAATGAGAACCGGACGCTACTTTCATTACGGCTCTTCCTTTTCCACATCCAGACCAAAGGCGCTGTGGAGGACCCGCACCGCCAGTTCCGTATACTTCTCTTCAATGATACAGGATATTTTGATCTCAGAGGTGCTGATCATCATAATATTGATGTTTTCCTGGGCCAGGGTCGCAAACATCTTTTTGGCGACTCCGGCGTGGGTCCGCATCCCTACGCCGATAATGGAGACCTTGGCGATATCCTCATCGCCCAAAACCCGTTCCGCGCCGATTCCCGCGGCCACCTCGCTGACCAGCTTCATGGTCTTGTAGAAGTCGGTCTTGGGAACGGTGAACGTCAGATCGGTCATCCCGTCCTGGCTCGTATTCTGGACGATCATATCCACCACGATGCCGGCCTTGAACACAGGATCAAATATCCGGGAGGCTATCCCCGGCTGATCCGGCACCTTGCGAATGGTCACCCTTGCCTCATTTTTATTGTAGGCAACCCCCGATACCGCGACCTTTTCCATATCCTTTGTCTCAGCAACCACCATGGTACCCCTTTCGTTGGTAAACGTTGACCTCACATGGATCGGCACATCGAACTTCTTGGCGAATTCAACCGATCGGATTTCCAAGACCTTCGCACCCAGGCTGGCCATTTCCAACATCTCTTCGTAGGCGATGAAGTCCATTTTTCTGGCCTTTGGGCAGATGTTGGGATCCGTGGTATAAACACCGTCTACATCCGTATAGATTTCGCAGACCTCCGCTTTCAGGGCTGCGGCCAGGGCAACGGCCGTTGTGTCGGACCCGCCCCTCCCCAGAGTGGTAATGTCGCCGTGATGATCGATGCCCTGAAAGCCTGCCACGGTCACGATCTTGCCGTGTTCCAGGTCGTTGACAATCTGTTCCGATTGGATATCCTGAATTCGCGCCTTGCCGAACAGGTCGTTGGTGTGGATGCCCGCCTGGAAACCGAGGAGAGACCGGGCATCATGACCCATCGATTTGACAGCCATGGCAAAAAGGGCCACACTCACCTGCTCGCCTGTGGACATGAGAACGTCCAATTCCCTGGGATCAGGGTCTTCGCTTACTTCGTGGGCCAGCCGGATGAGCCCGTCGGTCTGACCGGCCATGGCCGAGAGGACCACCACCATTTGATTGCCTTGTTCGGCGGTGCTGATTACCCTCTCGGCGACCGCACGGATTTTTTCAATGCTGCCCACCGAGGTTCCGCCGTACTTCTGGACAATAAGTGCCATAATCGCTCTTATGTTACCTCCATTTTCATCTCTCTTAGGATTCTCACTGCCTCCGGATGACTCCCTGAAAGGGTAATTTTTCGGGAGTGTTCATTCAGGATGGCAATCCGGACCTTCAGATGCCTTTCCGGCAGGATCTCGGGCCATCGATCGGCCCACTCCATCACTGCGACGCCGCTTCCGTGCAGATATTCGTCAAGACCGGCATCCAAGAAATCAGAAACCGTTTCCAGACGATAGACATCCATATGAAACAGCGTGCACCGGCCCTCATAGGCGTTCATGAGGGCGAAGGAGGGGCTGGTGACCACTTCATCAGGCGGGACACCCATCCCCAAGGCCAGGCCCTTGGTAAACCATGTCTTTCCACTCCCCAGGTCCCCGGTCAGGGCGACCACATCTCCCTCTTGAAGGCATGCCCCTAATCGCTGACCCAGGCCGATGGTCTCTTCACCGGAAGATGTCCGGCAGGTGACAGACGCCTCCTTCAACCCGTGATCGTCCTTATCAGGTCTGCTTTGCCGATAATCCCGACCAGGCGATCTCCGTCCATGACCGGTATTGTGTAGATCTTCTTCTGGGTCATGAGGGTGGCGATTTCATCGATAGGGGTTTTTTCATCCACGGTGACGGGCTTCTGAGTGTACAGATCTCCAACCGTTGTTGCGGTGACCCGCTGGAACTCCTTTTCGATATTCTTTGGGTTTTCGAGATAGATGACCGCATCAAAGACGGTCACCACGGTTGGGATGTGGAGCTTTTTGTCTTTGCGAATCAGATCGCTCTCGCAGATAATCCCGATCAGCGACCCATTGTCGTCGACCACAGGGGCACCGTTGATGTGGTTGTTGTAAAGGATGCCCGCCAATTCCTTCAGGGAGGTCTCCTTCTTGACGGTAATCACCTCAGTCGTCATGATATCGCTGGCGTTTAACATCTCATGTCCCCCTTTCCAGTACCACCATAGCGATGCCGTAATCCCCATCATCTGAAAGGCTCAGGTGCATGCTGCTGATCCCTTTCTCACGGCAGATGTCCGCAGCAATACCGGACAGCCTCAATCCGGGTTTCCCCGAAGACTCGTTATAGACCTCGATATCCCGCCAGCGGATCCCTCGCCGCATGCCCAGGCCCAGGGCCTTTGAGAAGGCCTCCTTGGCGGCGAACCGAAGCGCGAAGGCCGCATGGGGGGCGGGGCGACCACGACAGATTCGGGCCTCCTGATCCGTAAATACGCGGCTGATGAATCTGTCTCCCCAGGCGAGAATCGCCTTTTCCACCCTCTGAATGCTTACAAGGTCGACGCCGGTTCCATAGATCATGCTAAAAACGCTTGACCAGTTCGATCATCTTACGGACCGCCTGTTCAAAACCGATCAGGACCGCCATGGCCACAATGCTGTGCCCGATGCTGTATTCTTCAATGTAGGCCAGATCTTTGAACCGCTTGACGTTCACGTAGTTGAGCCCGTGCCCCGCGCTGACGCTGAGATCCAGTTTTGCTGCGGATTCGACTGCGGTTACGATCCGCCCGAATTGCTCGATCGCCTCCGGATCGGACCGTGCCTCTGAATAGTGGCCGGTATGAATCTCCACAATATCGGCCCCGCACTGGTGGGCAGCCCGGATCTGCTCCGGGTCCGGATCGATGAAAAGACTGACCCGGATCCCCGCCCCCTTAAGGCGTTGGACCACCTCTTTGTAATGGCCCGGCTGGGCCCTGACGTCAAGACCCCCTTCGGTGGTCAGTTCCTCCCGCTTCTCGGGGACCAGGGTGACGAGATCCGGTTTGACATCCAGTGCGATGTCCACGATCTCCTCTACAGCCGCCATCTCCATGTTGAGGCGAGTCTTCACCGTCTGCCGAAGGAGCCTCAGGTCCCTGTCGTTGATGTGCCGCCGGTCTTCCCTGAGATGACAGATGATGCCTTCGGCGCCTGCCAGTTCAGCCAGGCCTGCCGCAAGGACCGGGTCGGGCTCGTTGCCCCCCCTGGCCTGACGAACCGTGGCCACATGGTCCACGTTTACCGCTAAGCGTGCCATAACTCTTTTCCTCCCTCAACGAATGCCATCAACCTTTCCTCTTCTTTCTCCATCAGAACCGCCTGTTCCTCGGAAGCAATGTGGTCATGGCCTAAAAGGTGCAGAATCCCATGGATGAGCAGTCGGTCAATCGTCTGGTCCAGAGTTTCACCGGATTCCTCCGCCTCTTTTTGCGCGGTATTGACAGATATGACCACATCCCCC
>JAWOIH010000162.1:0-8253 GCA_046484725.1 Candidatus Desulfacyla sp.
GCCTTTCACGCCGGCAACACCGGTTCAAATCCGGTTGGGGACGCCATTACATACTATCAAGAGGTTAGCTACAACAGCTCAACCTCTTTTTTTTATATAGGCAGGCATCATTTTCTCTCCCGATTGACATCATGTGGCTCTTCATCCTCATTATTGCAGCGCTCTATTTGACGGTGACCCTGTTTTTCACCTACGTGGTCCTTCAGGTTCCTCGACAACCGGTCCAGGATCCACCTGACTGGGGCCGGGCCACGGATTCCCGGATCCCTGCTGCGGATGGCGGCGAGTTGGAGGTCTGGCGAATCGATCCCCAGGGCCCGTCACGCGGCATTGTGGTCCTGGCCCACGGGTGGAGCCGCAATCGGGACCGCATGGTCAAGAGGGCCAGGCTCTTTGGAGAGATGGGATTTACCACCGTCATCCACAGTGCACGGGATCATGGACAATCCAGTCGCAACCATTTCATGAATGCCGCCAAATTTGCCGAGGATATCGAGGCCGTATTGAACTGGATAGGCGAACCGGTCCTCCTGTACGGCCATTCGGCCGGGGCCGCAGGCGCCGTCATCGCGGCCAGCCGGAACCCCGGGAAGGTAAGTGTCCTTTTTTTGGAAGGGTGCTATGCCCGCACCAAAGAGGCCCTTCGAAGCCTCTACCGGAACTACAACCTGATCTTCGGCATCCTTTTCGGACCCATGATCGTGCTCTGGATGGATATCTTTTACAGGTTCAGAATGGACCGGGTGAGTCCAGTCCACCTGGCCCCCCGACTGGATATCCCTGTCCTGATCATTCACGGCGAAAACGATCGAAACTTCCCCCTCCATCATGCCTGGCGACTCAGGGACAGCTTCCCGGCCGGCAGGGCCGCGCTTTTTGTGGCCAAGGGCGCGGATCACAGCTCCAGCAGCCTCACCCCGGAATACCCTGCCGCCATACGGGCCTTTGTCAACCGGTATCTCTGACATTAACGACAAAGAAGTACAGGTCCGGAGATCCTGGACTCCTTTGTGTTTGAAGCACACTCAGAGAGGTTTGATAGGAGATCACGGATCTCCTCGATAACGGCCTGGATCAGATCGAAAACCTCGCCTGCCATCGCCGGCATCATTCATTCGACGAGTCGTCGATCAGCTCCGTCAGGACCCCATTCAGCTTCCTGGGATGGATAAAGGCGAATTCACAGTCTCTGAAAGGCCTGGCCACCTCGCCCCTTTTATCAGGGATAAAGGGATAGCCCCTTGCCTGGAGCTCGTTCACCGCATCACGCGTGTTGTCCACATTGAAACTGATAAGCATCACGCCCTCGCCGTTTTTGTCGATGTACCTGGCCACGTCTCCGTCCGGGCTGGTGGATTCCATCAGTTCAAAACCGACCTCGCCGACCCAGTACCGGGCCACATTGATCTTTTCCCGATCGTCCACATAGGCGTCATCCGGTCCCGACTTGCCCAGCACGGGTTCCCACGTCTTTTTGGCCGCCTCCAGGTCCTTCACGGCGATACAAATATGATCGAGCTTATTGACCTTCATGATCTACCATTCCTTTGCAAGGCATTGAATTGATATTTGCAGCCTTTTCCGCCGTCGATCTCAAATCCCCAAATTTCAACCTTCAATTTTCACCGTCCTGCCATGCGACGCCTCCTTCCCCGGCCCACCTCCCCGCCGGTTCACCCCCCGGAGGCATCAGGAAGGCCTCACGTGACGCACCCGTAATCATGGAAACTCTGCATGCAAGGCTTTCCCCGGATGCCGTTTCTCGCAGTCCTCTTTTCCGTAGGCGAGGCAGGTAAGGGGCTTTACATTATGAATCGCACAGAAGAAGAGGCCCTGGGGAGGGAGTTCGAAGAGGAAGGGGCAGAACCTTTGAAGGAGGGGACTGTCCCCTGCAATATAGGCATACCAGTAGCCGGGATATCTTATCGGCTCAGGAGGATCCGGGACGGTTCCTGAGAGTTGACAGCATTCGCCGCAAAGGCTGCACCACTGTCCCCCGGCAACCTCCTGGGCCGCGTCGCCATTCAAATCCACACAGGTCGCCCTACGGTTCCCGAAGCACCGGTCGATGTCTTTGCGTATCCGCAGGAATATCCGGCTGAGAAGGGCCAGGTCCTGTCCCGCCCTTCCTAACCCGGACCTGCCCCGGTCGCAAACCGACAGATGGTGATTTACATAGAGGGTGAGGGGGAAAAAGGGATCGCCAAGGGCCTCCACAACCTGATGCCCGACTTCTGTTTCTTCATACAACCGGCCCACGTCTTGGGCCACGCAGGACATTGGCAAGGCCTTCTGTCTGCATTCTACTGCATCGTAAATCAATGACTCAAAATAGTACATACCATCATCCGCATCGGCCTCCCGGCGCCCGCTGTTTGAGCGGTGTTCCGCACACCTGTCTGGCGAACGACTATCCCTCTTTTGAAACGATCGGTTTGGCCTCGTCAATCAACATGATCGGGATATCGTCCCTGATCTCATACAGCAATTTACAGTGATCGCAGATGAGCCCGTCCCCTGCCTCTGTCAAATAGATGTCCCCCTTGCATTTGGGACATGCCAGAATATCCAGCAGTTCTTTGCTGATAGCCATATATTGCTCCTTTCTCGACGGATTACCCAGTCACCATGTTCGGCCCCAAATTGCAACCCAAAGGCCCATCCACCAACCGGCAATGGATTCATGGCCGGTCTCTCAGAACATCCTATGAATGCAGCATGACCTCCTGCGCGGCCCTGAGGACCTGGTCTACCCCTATTTCCTTCATGCAGGTCATGTGCGCACACCGTTTCTTGAAGCAGGGACTGCATCCCACATCCGCCCTGACCACCACATGCCCCTTTCCGTAGGGACCGGTCCGCCAGGGGGCCGTAGGGCCGAACAGGGCCACCACCGGACATCCCATGGCGGCTGCCACATGCATGGGTCCCGTATCCGTGGAAACCATGAGCCTGCACCGCGTATAGAGATAGGCGAGCTCCTTCAGATTGATCCGGCCTGCCAGATTCAGGGGAGGGCTTGCCATCTCCCGAGCCATGTCCTCAATAACCGGTCGGTCGCTCATGCTCCCGGTAAAGACAATCTCGAATCCCAATTCTTCCCGCATCCGCCGTGCCAGGACGGCAAATCGTTCAGCCACCCATAGTTTGGTCGGCCATTTCGCCATCGGATTGATGGCCACAAAGGGACCATTTTTAATTTCGTGGCGGTCCAGGATCTCGTCGACGGACACTTTGTCAGACTCAGCGTATGGAATACGTCCACCAGAGCCCGCATCCTCACACCCGATGCTTTCAGCCACCCTGAGGTATCGGTCAATCGCATGCTGGTCATACCCCACAGGGATCGGACCCTCATTCAGGAACAACCGCGCCCCCTCCCTGGACCCACCCATCCCGATCTTTCTCTTTCCCCTTGAAAGGCCGACCACAACCCCGCTTTTCAGCAACCCCTGCAGATCGATCACCAGATCATAGGGATATCGTCTCAATTCGTCAACAAAAGCGAACACCTCCCTCAAGATCGAACGCCCATGTGTCCGGTTGAACAGACTTTTTTGCCATGCCTTTCTTCGAAGGACGATCACCCGGTTCAGGGCTGGGTGGCCGAAGAGGACCTGTGAGGAGTCCTCCTCCACCACCCAGTCGATCCTCGCTCCAGGGAACCTTTTCCGGAGTGCCTCCAGGACGTGAAGCGTATGCACCACATCGCCGATGGCGCTCAGTTTGACAATGAGAATATTCAAATGTCTTGGACCTCGAGCGCCGTACTTTTCGCGACAATCCAGCGCACTGCATCGAGAAGGTCGTCGGCCACATGAAAGGGCTGATACGGGGAGGCCGGAACGACGTATTTCAGATCCCCCCGACCATATCCGGTTTTGACCATAATTCCCTTCAAGCCTGATCTGGAGGCCAGTTCCATATCGGTGCAACGGTCGCCGATAAGGTAGGAGTTGGGCATGTCGATCTCAAACTGGCGGCATGCCTGTTCTATCAGACCCGTTCGCGGCTTCCTGCAGTCGCATGACCTGCTGTATTCCTGAATCTTGCCCCCAGGGTAATGAGGGCAGAAAAAGATCTTATCGAGAACTGCCCCTTCCCGTTTCAGCAGCATGTTCATATGATCGTGCACCTCATAAACCAATTCTATGGGGAAATATCCGCGGGCCACACCGGACTGATTGGAGACGATGATGGCCAGAAATCCATGTTCATTCAATCGCCTGATGGCCTCACCGCTCCCCGGCAGAAGGACAAACCGTCGAATATGGTTGATATACCCCATCTGCTCGTTGACCGTTCCGTCCCGGTCCATGAAAACCGCGGGTCTTTTCAACGGATCTCCTCCCGAAGCGCTTCCATTGACTCCCACACCTCTCTTGCCCGAATCCCCAGCATACACGCGTGATCCTCGGTGCATTCCGGTTTCAGGCAGGGGGCGCAGGAGGTATCGTGCCTGACAATCCTTGTGTGGGGCCCCCGCGGTCCTGTCGTCACCGGATCGGTTGGCCCGAATATGGCCACGGTCGGCACCTTCAGGGCCGCAGCGATATGCATAAGCCCCGAATCATTGGTTACAAAAAAGGAACACCGGTCGATAAGACCCATGGCCACGCCCAGGGAGGTGCGGCCGCTCAAGTCCAGCGCCGGGCTTTTCATAGCGTTGCGAACACGGCCGCAGATGGCCGCTTCCCTGCCGCTCCCGAATATGAGACTCCTTGCGCCCCACCCCCGGGCACCCATGTCGCCAATCTCGGCGAATCGCTCGGCCGGCCACCGTTTGGCACCGCCGAAGATGGCGCCTGGGCTCAAGCCCAAAAGGAAATCTCCCTCAGAGATGCCCTCCTTCAAGAGGATTGTTTCCGCCGCATCCCTGTCTGCGGACGAAACATAGAGCCTCGGGGCCCTGCTTTCCGCCCTCCACCCCATTCCCCTCAATAGGGAGAGATAATACTCGGTCTGGTGGACCTTGAGGACCTCCCTGCCCCGGAGAACCCGGTGGGTCAGGAGGAGGGCCCTCCCGTCCGTACAGTAACCGACCCTGAACCGTGCGCCTCCGAGAAAGGCCAGAAGAGCCGCCTCAAAGGCGTTTTGAAAGAGAATGGCCAGATCAAACCGCTGCCTGCGGATCAGACGGATGCATCGGATCAATTCGCCCAAACCGCTGAAGCCCCCCTCCCCCTTACTAAATACCAAGACCCGGTCCGCCGCCGGCTGATGTTCATATATCGGCGCCACCCAAGGCTTCGCCAGGACAGCGATGGAACTCGACGGAAAGTTTTCTCTAACCGCCTCCAGGGCGGGGAGCGTCATCACCGCGTCCCCCACCCAGTTGGTGGCGCGGACGAGGATCCGTTTGATTTGTGATGGATCCATGCTTTTGTCTCCCAACACCTTGGGGACAGGACATGGGGGGGGTGTTGGGTTTATTGGGTTCGTTGGGTCCATTGGGTTTGTTGGGTTTATGGGGTTGTGGGTTGCCAGGCGTCAGGCGCAAGGCGCACAGCGCATAGGGCGAAGCATGGCCCATAACGCCCGCTTTACGCTTTTCGCTCTGCGCTTCACTGCATTCAGAATCCAATCCCGCTGAAAGCGGGATCTACGCTTCGCTTCGACCAGCATCCGGTTTCGAGATCGGGCAGTCCGGTCTGGTCTTCCACCGTTTGTGAAACCAGAACCAGTGATCCGGGTGTCTTCGGACATATTTTTCAATAATCTGATTAAAAATTGCCGTGTTTTCTTCGATATCCCTTATCTTGTCCCCGGTCCGTTTCAAGACCACCTCGTCTTCAAAGATGATGCGATATCTCCCATCCGGTTGCCTCACAGAAAATATGGGGACGACGGGCGACCCGGTCCTCAAGGACACCAGGGCCAGGCCCTTGTTGGTACAGGCCGGTTTATCAAGGAATGGCGCAAAGACCCCTTCGTACCAAGCCACATTCTGATCCAGCAAAATACCGATGACCTTGTTTTCCTTCTCTACGGCCAGCAGTTTCTTCATGGCGCGGTGCTTCGGTATGATCTCTGTCCCGAACCTGGAACGGAGCGTCGTCAGCAGCCTGTCGGCCGGCTCAAAATCCGCGGGTCTTACCACCACAGCATTCCTGGCCCGAAATCGCAGTGCAGCGGCCGCGGACATGAGTTCCCAGTTTCCAAAATGGCCTGTCAGCATAAAAACACCCCTTCCCTTTGCCACGGCCCGGATCAACGCCTCTTCATTTTCGAAGACCACATACCGGTTCAGATTCCCCGGCCTCAACCTGAGAATATGGGGGACCTCAAAGAGCATCTGGGCAAAATGCGCAATGATCCTTCCGTTGAGCCCAATCAACTCAGCCTCGGACAGGGTCTGCCCGAAGACATATCGAAGATTATTCAGAGAGGAGGTAACCCGTCGCTTAAGCGCCCCTGCCAACACCCTCCCCAGGATCCGTCCGATAGATTGTCCGATTCGGATGGGAATCAACGACAGGAGCTTTACACCCCCATACATGGCCCAGTAGGTCCATGTGGAAAGGGTTTGTCTATTGCTTGAGACCATCTCGAATCACCCTGAAAAGCCCGTCCTGTCCCGGCAGAAGACTGAATCGGATCCTTAGATAGGCCAGGTTGGCGTAACCGGGCGCAAAAGGTTCAATCCTCATCCAGTCCTTTTCCGTTGTCAGGAGATAGTGAGCGCCGGCGGCTTCCTTCGCGTGGATCATATCTTCCAGGTCCTTCCTGGTAAACACGCAGTGATCCCTGAATCCCCTGAACCGAATCACGTCCGCGCCCAATGCAACCAGCAACTCTTTAAAATATTCAGGATGAGCAATGCCTGCAAAAGCCATTACGCCTTTTTTCTTCAAGAAACCGGGATCATGGGCCTCTCCTGTAGCCGGAAAAACAACCTTGTCCGGACAGTGATCCGCATGAAAAACAGGTGTTGACGGGAATCTCTTCTTTAGAAATGCCAGCGTCTTCTCCGCGGGGGCCACGCCGTGCAGCCCTTCCTGTCCGATGTTCCTCTTTATACCGCTCACCCCGCCGTTCAGGTTTTGTCCTCTGCTGGAGCGGGTCAGGATAAAGGCATCCGCCCTGCGGAGCTGGGTCACCGGTTCTCTGAGAGGTCCCCACGGAAGGAGATGACTGTTTCCGAAGGGATCCGTGGCGTCCACCAGGACCAGATTAAGATCTCTCCTCAGTTGCAGGTGCTGAAACCCGTCATCCAGGATAAAAAAGTCAGAGCCGAACCTCTTGTAGGCATAGATGCCTGCCCGGTGCCGGTTCCTGGAGATAATTACGGGACTTTCGGGAACCGCCCTTGCAATCAGAGAGGGTTCATCGCCGGCCATGCGCACATCTGAGTATCGCCCTTTCCCGTCAGACACCTCCAAAATGTCGTGATGGCCTTGGGAACCATACCCCCTCGACAATACGGCCACCCGGAGGCCCTGACCGACGGCCCATTGAGCCAACATGACTACCGCCGGTGTCTTGCCGGTCCCGCCTGCTGTCAGATTGCCGACACTTACGACAAAACCGGGAAGGGTTTTTCCCCTGAAAATGCCTGTTGCATACGCACCCAGGCGCAACCGCACCCCAAGCCCGTAAAGGGCGGAACAGAAGGCCAGAGGAACCGTCCCCAGACCCCATCGTCTTTCCCGATGAATCCTCGACCAGTCCGGCATGGCTCACACCCCATGACGCATGGCCCACGAGGTTATACGTCGCATCTCTCCCTCTCCCCTCCCTGCTCCCTGCTCTATGCTCCCCGCCCTATTCCCCCTGCCCCATGCAACGCTTCACATGACAGAGGACCCTTTGGAGCGCCCCCCGGTTTCTCTTTACAAACGCCCTGGCCCTCGCCCCGGCACGGTTGCACATCTCTTCATCCTCCAGGAAGGCCTTCAGGGTCGTGTATAATTCATCGCCGTTGTGGACGCGGCGTCCCCCCCCTGCTTCCAACAGGGCCGCTGCCATGGACACAAAATTATGGGTGTGGGGTCACCTCCGTAACGCCAGCACGGAGATGCGGCTGGGGAGCTACGGAACGACCTGGCAGGGCAGGGAGCTACCCTACGCCGTGTTCAGCCGGCCCCTGGTGAGCCAGCCCTGGGAGGCCTGGGCCCTCGGCCGGCCTATCGTTCTCCTGGCGGCCAACGTCCACGGCGGGGAGCGGACCTTCATGGAGGGGCTCCTCGTCCTCATGCGGGACCTGGCCACTCCTGGAACCGAGGCCAACCGCCTCCTGGATCAGGTGACGGT
>JAWOIH010000044.1:0-6650 GCA_046484725.1 Candidatus Desulfacyla sp.
TGCCCTCCGGAACCGCTCAGGATAATGCGTTGGGTCTGCATGGGGAACTCATGTCTCGGGTTTCTGGACACTGGTTTCTCGATACTGGATGCCGGGTACGGGTCCAAGATCCCTTCAGCGGGACTGCGGGTTCTTCCCACATCCGACCTCCGACCTCCGATCTCCGACCTCCGACCTCTGCCTCTTCATACGGTCTCATCCCCAACGGCACTGTCATTCGAATAGGGCGGCCGCTCCTCATCCACAAAAATCCCCCGTTCAATCAGATCGGGCCGGGTCTCCTTTTTCTTGGAGCCGATCGGAACGGTGCGGTCCCTGAACTCCTTCATCATCAGAACGCCGTCCCCGATCCGGTTCTGCCTGCCGTAATAGATGGGACACTGGGACATGACCTCCACCACGGAAAACCCTTTGTGGCGGATGGCCTTTGCGATCATCCGCGTCATTTCCTGTGCGTGATAGGTGGTGGTTCGGGCCACAAAGGAGGCGCCTGCCCCTTTGGCCAGTTCGACAAGGTCAAAGGGAGGATCTGCGATTCCCAGGGGGGAGGTGGTGCTTCTCATGCCCTGGGGCGTCATGGGAGAGCCCTGTCCCCCGGTCATGCCGTAGATGCGGTTGTTCATGATAACCGCGGTCAGGTCGATATTGCGGCGGGCGGCGTGGATAAAATGGTTTCCTCCGATAGCCACGGCATCGCCGTCACCCATGGGCGCAATCACGGTCAGATCGGGCCGGCCCAGCTTGACCCCCGTGGCAAAGGCAAGGGCCCTCCCATGGAGGGTGTGCATGGTATGAAAATCGAGGTATCCTGCCATGCGGGAAGAGCATCCGATCCCGGACGCCACCACCACCTCGTTCTTCTGAAGGCCGATCTCCTCAATGGCACGAATCATGCCCGACATGACAATCCCGTGGCCGCAGCCGGGACACCAGATGTGGGGAAGGAAACGATGGCGCAGATAGTCTTTGACCGGCATGTTCAGACCCCCTTGCCCTGTATCATATGGAGCACCCGCAGGATGTCCGTCGGCGAAATAAAGACTCCGTCAAACCGGTTGGCGAGAAATACCCGTTCGGGTCTTGTTACGACCTTCTTGACCTCTTGACAGATCTGCCCCATATTCATCTCCACCACCAGGACATGGGTCCGGCCTTCACATTTCTCCCGCACCGTCTCGGCCGGGAAGGGCCAGAGGCTCTGCAATTCAAGCAACCCCAGCTTGATGCCCCTTTTGCGCCGATCCACCACCATCTGCAAGGCGCTCCTGGCCGAACTCCCGTAGGAGATCAGGAGGACCTGGGCGTCGTCGATAAAATACTCCTTATAGCGGGCGATGCTGTCCGCCCGGTTTTCCAACTTGTCCACCAGGTGATGAATGAGATCATAGGCAATGGAAGGATCCGTGGAGGGGAATCCCCACATGTCATGGACCAGACCGGTGACGTTGTATCGATGGACCCCCCCGAAATCGCTCATGGGGAGTCTGCCGTCCTCGCGCCTCAGGTAGGGGTGGAAATTGGTCCCTTCGGGAACGGATGTGTGGAGGCGCTCAATAATCTCAATCTCACCGGGCGCGGGGATCACCACCTTCTCACGCATATGGCCCACGACCTCGTCGAACAGCAAAATGACCGGGGTCCGGAAGGTCTCCGCAATGTTGAAGGCCTCGACGGTCATGAGAAATACATCCTGCAGATTGGAAGCGGTGAGGGTCACAATGGCGTGGTCGCCATGGGTGCCCCAGCGGGCCTGGTTGACGTCGCCCTGGGCCACGGCCGTGGGGAGCCCGGTGCTGGGTCCTCCCCGCTGCACATTGACGATCACCGACGGCACCTCTGCCATGACCGCGTAGCCGACGGCCTCCTGCATCAGGGAAAATCCGGGGCCGCTGGTGGCGGTCATGGCCTTGAGTCCGGTCAGAGAGGCGCCGATGATCGTGCACAGGGATGCGATTTCATCCTCCATCTGGATAAACGTCCCCCCCGCCTCGGGAAGCCTTCTGGAGAGGATTTCGGCAATCTCCGTGGAGGGCGTGATGGGATACCCGGCATAGAATTGAAGCCCGGCATAGAGGGCGGCTTCGGCGATGGTCTCGTTGCCTTGAATAAATCTGATGTTAGGTCGCTCAAGAGTCATGTCTGCACCCGTTCGATGGCGATATCCGGACATCTCAATTCGCAGAGGCCGCACCGCGTACACCTGTCAGGATAGGCCCAGCAGGCCTTTTCATGCTCATCCAGCACCAGTGCCTCCTCCGGGCAAAAGGCAACACAGATGCCGCATCCCTTGCACCAGTCCCGGTTGATGACGATGCTTCCCTCTTTTTCCATAGCGCAGGCCCTACCTTACGGATTGCCGGGGCATCAGGGTATTTCCGGGCAGAATGACCCGGCCCCATTCCCCCAGCGGCCGGATACCTCCAGCCGGTCGCCCACGGCCGTGACGGTCAGGACAAGATCGAAGAGGTCCCGCTGGAGACAGAAGACGGGGTCTTCACGGGGGAGATAGCCTGTGGACCCCGAGAGAAATTTCTGGGCCGTGGGCTGCAAGACCACCTCGCGGAAGGCCTAACCGGATCGTATGACGTCCCCGTGAGGAGGTGTTCCAGATAGTCCGCACATGCCTCGTCCTCAGGGGCCGGCCTCTCGGCCCGCTCGCCCATGGCGACCAGGGTCACCCGCCCGGGCCGCTTCTCCCGTATGTACGCGGCGATCGCCTTTGCCGTGACAAAGCTCCCCAGGACCACCTCTTCCGCATGTCCGAATGCGGCGGTGGCGCCCGTCACCCCGGCGGTGGTGCGATGGATAACGGTCCTGTGCCTGAAATAGGGGGCACCTTTCTGAATGATATGGGTGGGCGAGTTGCCCACATCCGCCCCTTCGATCGGCACCTCGTTGACCTCGCCCACAAGGATGGACTCCGGGTTGTCGCGCTTCAGGGATATGGCCCTTGCCGGATCCGCCTCCATGATGACCCGGTCCGCGCCGAAATGAAAAAAGAGGGGTGCGCACGAAAAGGCCCTGAACACATCGATGATCACCGCCAGCCCTTCCGCCTCTTTTGCGCCCTGCGCACAGCTTTTTCTCAATACCTTCATCTATGGGGGTCGCCTTCCCTCAGGGTCTCATTCCTGGAATCGTGATTCACCCCGACCCATCACCCGAGCCGACTGCGATCGATATCGCCTGCGCGTCAGTCCGACAAATAATATTCCACGGTGGATACGACACGTATCTTTTTGATATACGGCGTGTTTCTGTCCCTGTCCGTGATGGAGAACTGACCCTGACTGGCCTGTTTGATCTTTCCCAGCCGGCTGTTGGAGTCCTTGGCGAACTTCTCGGCCACCTCACGGGCCTGCCGGGTGGCCTCCTCGATCATCTCCGGCTTCACGTCGTTGAGCCGGGTAAAGATGAACTCCGTCTTGTTGTCGTAATTGCCGCCGGTAAAGACAATGCCGGCCTTCCCCAGTTCAACCAGTTTCTTCATGGTGGACCTGACCGCATCGATCTTTTCGGTGTATACGGTAATGTCCTGGGTTGCGCTGTATCGAAGCTCTATCTTGGACGTATCGCCGTACTGCTGCGCCACCTTGTCGATAATCGCGGGAGGCGATACGGTGATCTCGGAATCGACAAAACCGTTGTTCTTCAGAAAACCGGCGATCTGGCCGGTGTCCTTTTCCAGATCGGCATACAACCGGGCGATATCGTTTCCGGCCCGGGTGAACTGAATGGGCCACAGGGCGATATCTGCGGGCAGTTCCTTCTCGGACAGGCCCTTTACGGATACCGCCCTTTCAAATGCCTTGAATTTCACGATGCTGGAGCCCAAGAGGTACCCAAGCACGGATAACCCCAGGAAGATGGCGACCCCCAGTATAATAAACTTTGCATTGCCCTCGCTTTTCATCTCGTGCCTCCTGTAAAGCAGACCCTGCCCCTTTCCATTGCCAATCGACAAAGGTTCTCAATCCCTGAATCCCTCAATCCCTCAATCCCCACTACCCCCGGTCCAGGACCTCCCGAATCCTGCGGGAGAGTTCATGGATGTTAAAGGGTTTCTGCATGAAGCCGTCACACCCCCGTTTCAATATTTCGCGGGCCTCGCTGTTAATGCTGTATCCGCTGGAGAGGAGGACCTTCAGGTCTGGACGGATCTCTTTGATCCGGTCAAATGTGGCGCCGCCCCCCATGCCCGGCATGATCATGTCGAGGATGACCAGGTCAGGGACATGAGATTGCGGTTGGCTGACCATTTCCACGGCGGCTTTGCCGCTCCTCGCCAGCATGACCGTGTAGCCCAGTTTCTTCAGGAGCTGTGCCCCCACTTCAATAATCGTATCCTCGTCATCCACCAGCAGCACCGTCTCGGTTCCCTTAAGCACCTCATCCCGGTCATGTTCCTGCATGGAGGGGACACCCATTTCTTCGCCGCCGACCGGAAGATAGATGGTGAATGTGGATCCGGCCCCGACCTCGCTATAGGCCTTGATGATCCCGCCATGATCCTTGACGATGCCATAGGCCGAGGCAAGGCCGAGCCCTGTTCCCTTCCCCACCCCCTTTGTCGTGAAAAAGGGTTCAAATATCCGGCGGAGCGTCTTCTCGTCCATCCCGGTACCGCTGTCCGTGACCGTCATCTTCACGTACCGGCCCGGCGCTGCATCAAGCGGTCCCACATCGTGCGGGTCCAAGACAACATTTTTCGTTTCGAGATAGAGGTCCCCGCCCCCCGGCATGGCCTGCCACGCATTGATAAAGAGATTCATCAGGACCTGCTGAATCTGCCCCTGGTCCACCGCCACGGTCCAGATATCCTCCTGGTATTTCGAATGGATGGAAATCTCCTTCCGTGTCCGGCCAAGCATCTTGGAACTCTTGCCCATGAGGTCATTGAGATTCGTGGGTTTCACCACATATCTCCCCCCCCTTGCAAAGCCCAGGAGCTGCCGGGTGAGATCGGCGGCATCCCGTATGCACTGCTCGACATTCCTCAACCTGTCATAGTCAGGATGCTCCGGATCTTTATCAAGGAGCATCAGGGAGGCATTTCCCTGCATGGCCATCAGGAGGTTGTTGAAATCATGGGCGATGCCCCCTGCCAGGGTACCGACGGCCTCCATTCTCTGGGCCTGATGGAACTGGGCCTCCAGCCGCTTCCTTTCCTGTTCGGCACGCTTTCGCTCCATGATATCCCGGATAATCCCTCGAAAACCCACAGGCCTTCCATCGCAATCCCTCAAGAGGGATGCGGAGACCTCCACATACAGACGCGTACCGTCATCCCGTAAAATCTCGTACTCCGCCCCTTTGTCCGGCCTCCCTGTCGCATACACCCGGTTGAACACGCCATAGAGCCTCTCGGCGAACTCCCTGCCCGTGTTTTCCTGGTAATTCATCCCTTTCAACAGGGTTTCCGGGATGCCGAAGATCCTGCACAATGACTCGTTGAAAAAGGTGAAGTTGCCGGCCAGGTCTGTCTCGTAATAGCCCTCTTCGATGTTTTCAAGGATCGTCCGGTATTTCTCCTCGCTCTCCTTCAGGGCATTCTCGGCATCATGTTGGCCGGTAATATCCCGTGCAAAGACGGCAATCCGGGTCACCTGCCCGGTTGGGCCGGTGATGGGGAAATAGTTGCTGTCAAAATACATATGGTCCCGCTTTTCAAAGAACCTGACCGGTCTTCCGGTCTTCCTCGCCTTCTCCAGGTTGGCCGATCGTATTTCGGCGACCTCCGGAGAAAAGAGGTCGGGAAGATGTTTCCCCACAAGTTCATCCGGGCGGTATCCGATCCTTGTCGCAGCGATCTCGTTGAGGGCGAGTATCCGGTAGGTGTCGTCCAACAGAAAGGCCGAATCCGTAGCGGCATTCAGGAGGGCCCGGAATGCCTCTTCGGTTTCCATCAAGGCCTTCTCCGCCGTCCTCAACGGCGTGATATCCTCATACACGCCGTAAGCGCCTACGACCTCCCCGTCCACGGTCAGGGGCACGCCGTTGAATTTGACTTCCATAAAGGTCCCGTCTTTCCGTCTGCGCGGACCCGATCCCTGGATAGCCTTACCGGCCAGGGTCCTCGTGCTATAGGAAACGGCCCCCTCAAATTGCTCCGGACCCACGATCAGGTCATCCAAGGGCACGCCTTCCATCTCATCCAGTCCATATTGAAAAAGCCGTTCAAACGGCTCGTTGCATTCAACAATCCGCATCTCTTTATCGAGAACGACGATGCCCAACTGGCTGTTATCGATCAGTGAGGCCAGCTGTTTGTTCCTGAAGGCCAAATTTCTGCAGGATTCCTCAAGGTCCTTGATCCGTTGCTGAAGGGCTTCATGGGTCACTGTTTCTACCATCGGGCAATCCCTCATTTATTCAAGCATGATCCTGGCATCCGCCGCCACGCATCTCTCGGGTGAGCAGAAAACCGGGTTCAGATCGATGGATGTCACGGATTCACCCAGGTCCATGATCAGAGCGGAGAAGGCCATCAGGTTTCGGGTCAGTTCCTCCAGGTTGATGGGTTCCGCCCCCCGATAGCCCTCCAGCAGCCTGTGGGCCTTGAGGCTTCCGAGCATGGAGGCGACATCCTTCTGCCGGATCGGCGCCATTCTAAGGGTGGTGTCCTTATAAATCTCCACACCTGTCCCGCC
>JAWOIH010000469.1:0-10007 GCA_046484725.1 Candidatus Desulfacyla sp.
CACTGATAAGTCGATTTAGACTTACGCCCTCTTCAGCCGCCTGAATGGATAGGTCTCTATGAATTTGGGGAGGTATCCGAACAGAAAACTTGCCACTGAATTTCCTTTCGGATAAAGGCGATGGGATCGCGTCGCCATCGGTCTCCATGATTTTTATTCCCTCTGCAACGACCCGGCGAATACCTTTCAGCGCCGCCTCCGGAGTTCCAGCCAGCCAACTGAGTGTCGGGAACTCAGCACAAAGACCGACATACGCCTGATCACTATTTGACCATATCACCCGATAAGCATATCTATCATTTTTTAAGGTCATTTTTCGTCCTCCAACTCCTCAATAGCTGCCAAGACTTGTCTTACCTGATATTCTTTGGCCTTACCTTTGAAATTCTGGATGTTTATTAGCGGAGGGGTAATCCAGGGTACTTTGAATATTCTATGGCTTGAGCTTTTTTGTCTTGGCTCACCAAAATAATGCTCACAGACTTTGCCTACATCTACAAATCTTACGTTAGACGGGCTAAGCCTCATCTTCTCCAATATTTTGTCGATGTTTGTCATAAAAAGTATGATACCACTATTGGTGTCAGTGTCAAGACAGAAATCTAAGCCGAACTCAGCAACACCGGAAAGCCTCCACATGAAACGGCATGATTCAAATATGGGAAAATTTTGCGACCAATTCCTCGCGAGGTGCGGGCGGCCGCAACATATTTGAATGCTGCGAGAAAAATCCATTTTTGACCAGTAAGGTCGATTGGGAGGGTCATCATGTTAAGAATAACCAACCTGCCGTGCTCCAAGACTACCATCTGGATATGTCATAAAATAAGTGGCCTCTAAAGCGTGAGATAACTGCCAATGTTGCGAGTGGACCTAAACATTCGAAATAACAGGACAACTAAGGCACCACCACAGATTTATAACAGAGTGAAATAGCAGCAGAATTGGATCGAAGAAAATTTATGAATTCTATAACGAATTGTTTTAATTAAATAATTCAAACTTTCAGCATAACTGCCAGCTACAGTTTCAGAAAGATAGATTTATCCAATGGGACGTCCTTTCCACCGAACCGGCCCTGCCTTTTTTGCCAGATTCTGGGAGCATATTTTTGTTGACCTATGGGCGGAATTCCATATCATCGCCGCATAGAAAAGGAACTTCTATCGCCTTAACGTAGCTTTTTGATGAATTGAGTGAGGGTAACCAATTGAAAAGATTATTGCATTTGGTGGCGTTGTGCCTTTTGTTGTGTGGCGCCTTCGAGCTTCAAGCCGTTGCCGGGACTTCATTTGTAAATGCTGCCGCCGACGCTTTTCCGGACATCAAAGCCGATGGCTCGGATGGCCCCATTGCAATACAGGAAGGTGATCCAGTGCCTGTATCCGTCAGTCTTGATCCTGGGAACCGGGCTGGTGAATTGGCCGACTGGTGGATTGCAGTCAAAACCCCCTTTCAACCACCAAGCGACTGGTACAGTTATTCGGCTGCCAAAGGTTGGAACGTAGGGATTCATCCGTACGCTCAGGAAGCGCTGTCTCATGTGTCGTTGTTTGATGTGCTTAGTATGTCCCTGCCAGCAGGTCATTACATTTTTTATTTTGCCGTGGATACACCTACCGGGGAGCCAACAGGACCATACTGGGGGATCGATTCGGTTGAATTAACGGTCGATGAAGCAACCTGTTCCGGAACCAGATATTCAAATATCGGCGAGGATGCCAATGGAAGGTGGTGTGACCAAGGTGATGGCACGGTCACCGATCTTTTTGGGTATAAGGGCAAAGGTAAGGGCTTGGTTTGGTTGAAAGATGCGAGTTGGGGAGGGATGAAGGCCTGGAAAGCTGACAGTGGCGATGATGACGCCCATACACGCGCAGGCACCTTAGCCAGTGGTACTGCGGGCTTGACCGACGGCTCTGTAGTTGGAGACTGGCGGCTGCCGACCCTGGAGGAATTGAAACCCTTAACGGGTGGAATCCATCCAATTTTGTCAGATACGCCCGGCCCCTTCACCAACGTCTATGTGTCTTATTACTGGTCGAGTACTTCGGCCGTGAACAAAACCTCCAACGCGCAGTGTGTAACTTCTTATAACGGCTACGTAACCCTCTATCCTAAATCCCAAACGTATTCCGTGTGGCCCGTACGATCAGGACAATGAGGCACTTTCGATATCCAAGTGGCAATGGATTGTTCATCTGCTTGAGCAATCTTGCTAAAATCAAAGGTCAGTTCTTGATGACAATAGATGAGCAAGTGTCCGATTCGTCTGCGATTGAGCTGGGGATGAAGCCATGAACTTTAAGATTATTCTGCATGTTATAAGGCTTTCAATGGGAGCTGTGGTCATAACCTCAAGTATGCTGATAATGACCTCCTGCAGCGACTCCTCCAATCAGGTCAACCTGTGGCAACTCATCGAAAGCACGATAGATAAGACCATGTCCGAAAACGACATACCTGGCGCCATCGTTGGGGTATGGAGCCCCGACTGGGGCGACCGAATCATCGTTAAAGGAAAAGCGGACATCGAAACCGGGAGAGGCATGGACGCCGTTGACCGGGTGCGGATGGCCAGTATTACGAAGACATTCACTGTTACGATAATTCTGCAATTGATCGATGAAAAGCATCTCGAACTGGACCAGCATATTGACACATGGTTTACAGAGGCGGAAATACCCTGTTTAAATAAAATTACCGTGGCACAGCTCTGCAACATGACCAGCGGGCTTTTCAACTATTCCGATGACGAGACTTTTCTGAAGGTTTATACCGAAGATCCGAACAAAGTCTGGAAGCCGGAAGAACTGGTGGAGTTGGCGGTTGCCCATAAGCCTTACTTCCCGCCGGGGACAGGCTGGCACTACTCTAATACAAATACGGTTATTCTGGGTATGATAATCACCAGGATAACCGGCAAAGAGGTATGGGAGGAGATAAAAGATCGGATCATCGACAGATTGAATCTTGAAAACACCTATTACCCGGAAGGAACAAGCATTGAGGGCGCTCACAGCCGCGGCTATGTAGCGGGCGAGACCGAGGGGGAACTGGTAGATGTCACTGAAAAGCTCAACCCATCGGGCATGGGAGCCAGCGGCGCCTTGATCTCGAATGTTACGGATATCAAAACATGGATGACCGTGTGCGCAACCGGCGATCTTCTGAGCCCACCAACACAGGAGAAAAGAATCACCTTTGTGGACGGGAACCATGAATATGGGGGCAAGAAAATAAATTATGGCCTGGGGATCATGTCTGCCTGCGGATTCCTGGGACACCCCGGAGACGCGATCGGCTATACGAACGCCGCCTTCCACTCCCTTCAAAACGGAACGACGATCGTGGTCCTGCTGAATAAGGCCCCAAACCAGCAACCTGCCGCTGGACTGTCTCTTTTTATGGACATCGCACAGATCATGTTTCCCTTACCATCCACAGGCCAGTGAAAATCTTCAATGCACCATGAGAGTTGAACCTGTAACCTCTACCGTACCAGGGCACTGCTCTCTAACCAGGCGGATCTTCCCGGCCGACCACATCAAGACTTTCAGAGGTGAACCAATAACGTGAAAAAGCCATTCTTCGAACGGGCCAAACTGTTTTTCGTTGTGGCAGGTGTCATGCTGTTTGTTGCAGGGTGTTCCTCGAGTGATACCTACGATGTCCAGTCGCGTATCGACGCCGTAGAGAACACTCCTATCGCTGCGGTCATCCATACTGGAAGCGAACCTGCGGGCATGTCGTTGTCGGAGCGCATGCAGCACTATCAGGTGCCGGGGGTCAGCATTTCGGTCATCAACAACGGTGAGATCGAGTGGGCAAAAGGATATGGTGTTCTTGAAGCGGGTGGAACTCAGCCCGTAACACCGGACACCGTATTCCAGGCATGCTCCGTTAGTAAGCCGGTATCGGTGACGGGTATCATGCTGCTGGCACAATCGGGCGAGATCGATATCTCAAAAAACGTGAATGACTATCTGAGATCATGGCGCCTTGCGGATAACACCTTTACGATGACGGAAAAGAAAACGATACAGCGGCTCATGTCCCACACAGGCGGAACCAATGTGCCGGGTTTTTTAGGATACCCCGGGGGCAGCGCCGTACCGACGCTGCTCCAGGTTCTCAATGGTGAGGCACCTGCGAACACGGGTCCTGTTCAAGTCGTATACCTACCCGGATCTCGATCCAGCTACTCGGGCGGCGGTATGGAAGTGTTGCAGCAGATGACCGAAGATGTCACCGGGATACCTTTTCGAACTTATATGGAAGACACCCTGCTGCGCAATCTGGGAATGAATTCCAGCGGCTTTCTTCAGCCCATGGAGAGTCCACTGTCAGAAAAAGCTGCGAAGGGTCACGATGTGGATGGTGCAGTGCTGCCGGGCGGATGGAACACATATCCCGAACTCGTTGCAGCGGGACTTTGGACAACCTCATCGGACCTTGCCCGCCTGATCATCGAAGTCCAAAAGGCGGCCGTCGGCAACCAGGGCGCTGTGCTGTCCCAACAAACTGCCATGGAAATGCTCACCATGCGCCTGAATTCCAAATTTGGCCTTGGCTATGAGCTGTCAAACGGCAATGGGGGATTGATCTTCCAGCATTCAGGTTCGAACATCGGGTACAAATCTTTCTTTGGAGGTTATTAGGACAGGAGTCAGGGCGTGGCTGTCATGATTAATGGCGATAACGGCTACACCCTTTGTATGGAGATCGTTCGCAGCGTTGCAACGGTCTATGGCTGGCCGGACTTTAAGTCAGAGCAGGCGAATCTCATCGAGGTACCGCCCTCCGTGCTTCAGTTCTACGCAGGCGATTATGAACAAACAAATGGGGAAAAGATGACATTTCAGGTATACATGTCCGAGAACTGTTTGATGATGAAGTTCGTGGGCGTCATATCAGAGCGTCTCGATATGCATCCAACCGATAAGGATACATTTCTGCTGAGAAGCCAGTTTCCGGGAACACTGGTGTTTTCAAACGATCGCTCGGGAAACGTGACGGGCTTTACAATCTCCTTGCAGGAAGGCGGGAGCATCCTGGCAACAAAAGGGTGATCATCCTCGAACCGGCCGTATTCTCAAGGATTAATGGGACCAGATTGAGCGATTCTTTCTATGATAAGGGAGGCAAGAACCGTGATAGAATAGGGCAAGCTTCTTTCGCCACAGAAACTACCATGAGGCGCAATCATGCGGGATACGGGGATATGCCTTACTTATGTTGCGGGTCTGGTTGTGAGTATTTAATTCCCCCATATGATTCCTGAAATACGCTTTGACCAGCAACTCCCCTTTCAGCCTCTCAAGGCACCTGGCATTTTCCGGGTCGAGCGTCGCCCCTTCATCCAGGGCGGGCGGTGCAACAATTTTCTCTGTCAGGTCACGCGGGGTAATCTCCTCCGCTCCAATCGCGGCCAGAACTCCCGATCCCCTTCATGGGCACAGCAAGGTCATCATGGCAATCAACAGGGAGCTTTCCAGCCCCGTGGATGGGCTGCGACCAGGTTTTTTAGTGATTTGAAGCGGGCCTTTTTTTGAGGAATGCCTGTCCCACGACGGCGGTCCTGGGTCGACAAGGCCCGGTGAAATTGCCCGGGTGTCTCTGCCGTCGCGGCATGCTGAAAGGCCGAAGCAGGGGTTCAAGGATTGTTCAGCCATCTCTCACCAGATATCCCACCGCCCGTTCCAGTTGGTTGACGCTGCTGCACTCCCGGGCCAGGGTACAGAAGGGGAGATAGCGCCGCATCTCCGAGTCTCCGGTCCCCCAGAAGGGCGGAGATTCCGGGTTGAACCAGATCACCCGCCTCGCCCTCTGGTGGATGAGGCTCAGGATCCCGGTTTCAGGGGCCCCGTAATTGTTTCGCGCATCCCCCAGGATGAGGACGGTGGTCCTTCGGCCGATCCTCTCCAGACAGGTCTCCCTGAAATCCCGGAATGCCTGTCCGTAGTCGGTCCGGCCGAGACCCACACCCAGACCGGTCCCCTTCTGCAGCCGCATCAAGGCCTCGTCCACCCCATAGGCCTCGAAAATATGGGAAACCTCCGCCATATCGGAACAAAAGACAAAGGATCGGATCCTGGCCATCTCCTCGTTGAGGCTGTAGAGGAAAAGGAGCATGAACCGGGACACCGCCTCCACGGAACGGCTGATGTCGCACATCACCATCATATCCGGCCGGTTCACCTTTTTCGATTTCCAGCGTGGGGCAAAGATCAGCCCCTGAAAGGCGAGGTTTTCTCTGAGGGTTTTTTTCACGTCGAGAACCCCCCGTCTGGCCTCTTTTTTTCTTCTTGAATGGGTGTCGTTGAGTGCCTTCGCCATCCTTTGGATGATGCGATGCATCCGCTCGTAATCCCGCTGTTCCAGGTTGGAAAGCTTCATGTCCCGCAGGTACCTTTCCATGACGGCTTCCCGTGCGGATGACGCATACAGGGCGTACTGCTGCTCCACAAAGTCCCTTACCTGCTCAAATAAGAAGGCCTTCCCGGCCCTCAACGTCCCCGCTTTCTGCTGAGACGCATCCGGGTCCTCCCTTGTGAGGCGCAGGATATCCCGGTCCAGCCCTTCCACGCCCATGCCCCGAAGGATCCTTTGGATATAGAGGCTCTTCTGGGTGAAAAAATAGATCCCGGAGATTTCCGCCTGGTCTGCGGCCTCCCGCATGGCCATGGAGAGTCCCGCCGGGTCGCCTGAGAGGAGCATCCGGGCAAGCGGGGAATCGGCCACGGGGGGGGCCGCATCCGCCAAAAGGGGAGGCCTTTCGCCCGATGCAATAAATCCGTCCGGCGAAAAAAAACGGTCAAAGCAGTCCCTGAAGATCTCCTTTTCAGTCCGGGACTTGGCCAAGACCACAGACAGGGCATCGCACAGGATCCCTCTCTCCTCAAAGCCCACCAGCGCGGCCGCCTCCAGGGCCTCCATGGTTTCGGCCGGGGATATGCGCACCCCCGAGCCCCTCAGGGCCGTGATCAGATCGCACAGAACCTGTTCCATCCGCTGCTCCCCGTCCTAACGACCGGCCTTCCCGGCCATCTCATACAAACGCCCCTCCACCATCTCAATGTCCACCTCGAATTTCAAGAGGATATTGAGGGTATCTCTGATCAGATCCGCACCCAGGTCCCGCGCATTGAGGACCATGAGGACCTTGGCCCAGTCAAGGGTCTCGCTGACCGAAGGGACCTTTTTCAGGTCCAGTTCCCTGAGCTGCTGCACAAAGGCCACCAACTGGGCCCTGAGTTGCTCCGGCACGCCCGGCGCACGCACCCGTACGATCTCCCGCTCCAATCCGGCATCGGGGAACGGGATATAGAGATGAAGACACCGCCGCTTGAGGGCCTCGCTCATCTCCCGGGTATTGTTGCTGGTGAGAAATACATGGGGCCTGGAAACCGCGTGGATCGTGCCCAGCTCCGGGACGGAGACCTGAAAATCCGACAGGACCTCCAGCAAAAAGGCCTCGAATTCCTGGTCCGACCGGTCCACCTCATCCACCAAGAGAACCGCCCCCTCTTTCTCCTGAAGGGCCCGGAGAAGGGGTCGAGGCGCCAGAAAATGCTCGGAAAAAAAGATGTCGTCGTACTGATGCACCCTGGCCACGGCATCGGCCAGCCCGTCCGTTCCCTCTAAAAGGTCGGCCAGTTTATCCTTGAGGATCTGGGTGTAGAGCAACTGCTTGCCATACTTCCACTCGTACAGGGCCTTGGATTCATCGAGCCCCTCATAACACTGAAGCCGGATCAACGGCATCTTAACAACCGCGGCCGCGGCCTTGGCCAGCTCGGTTTTTCCCACCCCCGCAGGCCCCTCCACGAGGATCGGCTTTTGCAGGTGATGGGCCAGATAGAGGGTCGTGGCAATCCGCCGGCTGCACACATACCCGACATCTTCAAATCCCTTCCGTACGTCTTCAATGCCCTGAAATTTCCGGTCAAGATCCAGTCCCATGAAAAGCCTCCCCCCTTCCCCAAGGCGGCCTGACGGCCGCGATCAAATGGGTGGTCACTGTTCAGGTTTCAGCAAACCGCCCCGCGGCGGGGACGCCCGAAACCTGATCCAGCGGGAAAACCGCCGTCTCTAACGAATCCATCGAGTTCCCCTCGTTCCCATCCTCTGCGTGGGAACGCGATCTCCGGCCGCTCTGCGTCCGGTCGTTTTCCACCGGAACCCATGGCCTCACGGGCACACTGCGAACAGGCTCGAACCCATGCCTGCATGCAGGGTCCCCGATTGGGGGTTCCCTCAGGAAGACTATACCAGATTCAGACGGAGGCTTCAACGTATGAGCAGGAAACAGCCCCTATTTCAAGGGCAGCTTCCCAACAAAAAAACCTTGACATTTAAATGTTAGTCAAATATACATATGCATATTATAACATCTTTGCAGAGGTAACGCCGATGTTCGAGAAGATCAAACAGAACCGGATGTATGAACATATCGTGGACCAGATCCTGGAGGCCATATTCCGGGGAGACCTTCAGCAGGACGACAAGCTCCCCTCTGAAAAGGAGCTGGGAGAGATCTTCGGGGTCAGCCGGGTCACGGTCCGCGAGGCCATCCGATCCCTTGAGCAGTTCGGCATGATTGAGGTCAGGCAGGGGAGTCGCGGGGGTGCCTATGTCAAGACAATGAACCTGGACAATGTGGTCGGCCAGATGGGAAACGCCCTCAGGATGACCAACATCACCTTTCCCCATCTGGCCATGGCCAGGGCATGCCTTGAAAGGGAAATACTCCGCGAAATGATCCCCACAAAGATAACCCCGGAAGACTGTGACCGCCTCGACCTGAATATCGACAGGGCCGAGGCCCATTTCAAAAAGAACGAGAGCAGCGATAGGCTCCATGCCAACTTTGAATTCCACACCCTGCTGGCCGAACTCACGAAGAACCCGATCGTCATCCTGATGCACCGGATCATTGTGGATCTGTCCACATCGTTTTTCGAGAATGTGGTGGCCACACCCCCCATGGTCGAGAAGACGCTGGGCCAACACCGCAGGATTGTGGCGCTGTTGAGGGAAAAAGACTTTGAGGGGGCCGGCCAGACCTGTTTTCAGCATATTCAGGACGCCAGCGCCAACATTGTGGAAAAATCCAAACAGCAATCGCTGCTCGTATCCAGGAGGACCTGATGTGAAACCGCAATTTTACCTAACCCCGGAACTCAACACCCTGTCGCAGGAAGAGATACGTTGTCGCCAGGAGAAGAAACTGACCCGGCAACTGGAATACTGCTGCCAATCTTCTGAGTTTTATCGGAAGAAATTTGATGATGCGGGCGCCAAACCCGCCGACATCCGCACCATGGAGGACCTTCGAAAGCTCCCCATCTTCATGGTCAAAGACGATGAGAGAAGAAGCGCCGAGGAATCCCTTCAAAAATACGGCCACCCCTTCGGTCTTCACCTCTGCGCCCCGGTGGACTCCCTCTACCTGACAGGGACCACCTCCGGCACCACCGGGACCCCCACCTTCAGTTATACCTTTACTGAAAAGGATATCCATTTTGTCGGCCGTCATCTGGGGCATCGGCTCTCCCTGGCAGGAGTGGGCAAGGGCGACCGGGTTGTCTTCTTCTTTGCCCTCGGCATCTATGCCACCACCATGACCCTCTGGGGTCTCAGAGGCCTGGGGGCCCTCCCCATCGACATCGACGCAAGGGCCGGAACCGATCTGCTTCTCCAGTTCATCGAACTGACCCGGCCCACCTACCTGGCATGCACCCCTTCCCTGGCCGAGTTCCTGGTGCAGAAGTCCCCCAAGGTCCTGAAAAAGCCGGTGAGTGCCTTTCGGCTCAAGGGGTTGCTGACCACCGGAGAGGTGGGCATCGCCATCCCGGAGATCAAAAACCGGCTCGAATCGGCCTACGGGTGCAGGGCGTGGGACTACTGGTCCCCCTGCGGCAACTGCATGGGCATTTCCTGTGATTCGGATGAATACCAGGGGCTCCATGCCGTCGCCCCGGACGTCTGCACCAGCTACGACG
>JAWOIH010000475.1:0-26208 GCA_046484725.1 Candidatus Desulfacyla sp.
ACCGATGCCTTCCAATACTCGACTTCCGCCTCGGCCTGCAAGAGCGCGGCGGCCCGGTCGTCATAGTCTTGCTGGCTGACCGCGTTGGAGGCCATTAACTTCCGGTACCGATCGGCCTTGGAACGGATAGCGGGGAGATTGGCCTCGGCCTTGGCAAGGTAGGCATTCGCATTGTCGAGGGCCGCCTGAAAAGGGGCGGGATCGATCTGATAGAGCACGTCGCCCGCCTTGACTTCGGCCCCTTCCGTGAACAGGCGTTTCCGGATAAGGCCGCTGACCTGGGGGCGGATTTCGGCGATGCGGTAGGCGCTGGTGCGACCCGGCAATTCCGTGGTGAGCAGGACAGGCTGAGCGGAAACCGACACGACCGCCACCTCGGGGATGGGGGGCGGCGGGGCCTGCTGACCGTGTCCGTTTTCGCAGCCGGACAACAGGAGGAACCCCGCCAGAACCGCCGATACCACGGTCCAACCCAAAAATCTGTCACCGTTCTTGTTCAGTCGCATCAAAGATCTCCCAAAAGTAGGTAAAGGCGTTAGGCGCAAGGCGCAAGTTGCAAGGCGTTAGGATTGCAAACTGAAGCGTGTATACAGTGCCTTGCGCCAGGGGTTCAGCAGACAGGAAAGATCGCATCGCCGTATCCAATCATCCTCCATCGAATAGCCGCCATCCAGAATCCAGCACCCGGCATTCAGACTACCGCTCAAGCAGCCCCTTGAAAAAGATATCCAGGATAGCGTCAGGGTCCTCCGGGTAGGGATGGCGTTGGGGGGCCTCCATCCAGAGCAGGAGAAAGGCATCCACGACACTGTCGAGGGCGACGGCCAGATGATAGGGGGGAGCGATCTCCCTGATTCGTTTATTCGCAATGCCGTGCTCAAATACGGAGGCCAGCCTTTCCATGAAGGCATAGTATCGTTTCCTCAAGGCCTCATCCAGTCCTGCCCGGATATTGAAGCTCGCCCCCTTGCTTTCGGCCAGAAAGAGGCGGATAAAGGGAAGATTGCGGCGAAACATCTCTCCTTTGGTCCGGACGTAATTTCTGAGTTTTAGAATGTCGTCATCCGGCGCCTCAATCGCCTGCCCGATAGCCTCTTCAAATTTGTCGCACTCCTCCAGAACCAGGGCCTTGTAGAGATCCTCCTTGTTCTGAAAGATCGTGTAGAGCGTTCCGATGGCAAACTCGGCCTTTTCGGCGATTTCGTGCATGGAAACGTTGTGGTACCCCTTTTCCGCAAAAAGATCAAGGGCGGCCGCAAGCATCTCCTGGCGCTGCCGAAGTTTTTCCCTTTCCCGCCTTGAAGGTCTTTTGATGTTCATGGGTCGATTCCCCCCGGGGCCCGAGGAGATCCTCGCTTCGTGGATAAATGTGACGCGGCATTATAGAAAGTGAATAGCGCGTCACAATATAAAACTGCGCATCAGCGTGTCAAGAAATATCTGCGGTTTTCGAGCGGCCGATAACCTCCCTCCCTCTGCCATAAAAACAGGTTTCAAGGTTCAGAGGTTTCCCTCGGGAGGGGTTCCAAGGATGGGGGGGTTCCCTTGCCACATTCGATGTCGGACATTCGATGGTGTCGGTTTTGCGGCACCTCCTGTTCTTTTGCTCGCACGGCTGATCCCCGCCATGAATGTTTACATTCCCGTACCGTATGTGATAGAGTATTGGGCGTTTGTCGATCCTTTCATCCGGCAATGTCGCAGGCGTAGCCTCTCAATCCATACGACAGGGATCGGTCTTGTGAACCGCCTCGATTGGGGAAAAGGACTCCTTCACTGTAATTCGCCAAGAACCGATTTTTCTATACTATGGGGAGGCGACGGGACCGCAGCCTCGGCGCAATGACACAGGTGAGCATCTAGGGGATTGGAGCAACAGGGGACGGATATGATGGCGAGCAAGAATTTTCTGGATAAACTGGTTGAGACATGTCCCGATGGGATCATCGGCATCGATCGAAAGGGGACCGTGATCATCTTTAACGCGGCCGCTGAGAAGCTGACATGTCGGGTTGCTGAAGCGGTGATCGGTAGGATGTCCATTCAGGAGGTTTATGATGTCCCTGAAATAGCGAGGGAAATCAAGAAGCAGATCTATGGCGAAGACTATGGGGGGCCGGGACGGGTGGCGGGAATCGAGGTAACCGTGAAAGACACCGGAGGGAAAAGGATACCGATCCGTCTATCCGCGGCATTGATCTTTGAAAACGATGTGGAGATTGGGAGCGTCGGGTTTTTTCATGATTTGACCGATCGAAAGGAGATGGAGGAGGAACTGCGCCGGCGATCCATTACCGACAGTCTGACGGATCTCTATAACCGGAGACACTTTCATACCACCCTCACGGAAGAGATGGCGAGATGCGCACGATACGGAGGCCCCTTGAGCCTGGCCGTGTTAGACCTGGACAACTTCAAACCGTTCAATGACACCTACGGACATCGGGAGGGCGACACGATTCTTCGCCTGGTGGCTGAAAGCATCGGAGCCGTGTTTCGATCGACAGACCATGCATTCCGGCTGGGTGGAGATGAATTTGGGGTGCTGCTGGTGGAAACGAGGCTTGCCGACGCCGGGCAGGTCATGGAGCGGTTCAAGACCCATTTTGCCGAAGAATGGGTCCATAAGATGGATTACCTGGGCCGGAGGCTTCAGCCCGTTTCTATGAGCATCGGCGTGGCTCAACTGGCAGATCACGAAAAGGCCGACAAGTTTCAGCTCAGGGCCGATCTGGCCATGTATGAGGCCAAGAATTCAGGCGGAAGCCGTGTCGTTCTGGCCTCCGAGCACATCGGCATATGAGGGCGTCGGGGATGAGCCATGACTGACAAGTTTAATGAGAACAGGCGCGGCGCGGTTCTCGAGACCGCGGTTGAAAATACCAACGAGGCATTTGTCACGATTGATGCCCGCCACCAGGTGATCTTTTTCAACAAGGCTGCGGAAAGGATCTTTGGCTTTGATCGGGAGGAGGTGGTGGGGCATGATCTTGACCGGATCATGACCCCCACATGCAGCCGGAATCACCGGGAGGCCGTGGCGAGGTATGTCGGCACGAAGATACCCCGCCGGATCGGGCACGATACGGAGATCCTTGCTACACGAAAAAACGGCGAAACATTTCCGGCCAGTATTTCGTTTTCCGTGTCCGAGGTGGACGGTGAGATCTATTTTACAGGGATTGTTCGGGATCTCACCGAGATCAAGATCCTTCAGGATCGCATCATCCAAACCGAACGTCTCGCGGCCTTGGGACAGTTTGTGGCCGAGATCAGCCATGAGATCAAGAATCCCCTGATGATGATCGGGGGATTCGCCCGGCAGCTCGCCAACGAGACAGACGACGACACGTCCCGATCCAAATTGAACATCATCGTGTCGGAGGTGGCCCGCCTGGAAAATCTCTTAAACGAATTCAGGGACCTCTATTCGCCGAAGAGCCTCGACATGCAGGATATGGACATCAACGGTCTGGTCAGGGAGGTATATGACTTCGTGCGCGACGATTGCAGTATGAAGCATATTAAGGTTGAATTCAATTCCGACCCCGGACAACTGATAGTGACAGGGGACAGGGCCAAGCTTAAGCAGGTACTGCTCAACCTGACAAAAAACGCCATGGAGGCCATGGAGACCGGCGGACATCTTTCCCTTGAGACCCGTCGCAAAGGGGAGCGGGTGGAAATCGCCATTGCCGATAACGGGTGCGGTATTTCAGAAGAACACAAGGACAAGATCTTCTCCCCCTTTTTTACCGGCAAGAAAAAGGGGTCCGGATTGGGCCTGAGCGTGTCCAAAGGCATTGTTGATCAGCACCCTCACAGTACCCTGACCTTTGAGAGCCAGAAGGGAAAAGGGACTGTCTTTACATTGAGCATGCCCCTGAGTCTTCCCGCAAAAGAATAATCCATGTGTGGTCAGAACTTCTGGAAGGGGATTCCATGAGATAGACTTCAAGAAAATGGTTTTGGGCTTCCGGGCATGTATCCGCTTTTTTCAGTCTGTCATCCAATCAACAATCATCAATCGACAATCACCAATTTATGGGAGTATATGAATCGTGAGCGAAGAAGAAAGCAGAAAAAGGACCCAGGAGACGGCAAAAAAGCTATTTGGCAAAGGGATCAAAATGGACCCGCCCTACCTGATGTGGAAGGAATTTGACAGGGACCTGGCCAATGATTTCTCTAAATTTATCACCGGGAACCTCTATTCCCGGACGGTCCTGACTCTGCCGGAGAGGCAGATGGCGGCCTGTGCCATGCTGGCGGCCATCCGGGCGGGCGATGAATTGAGGCTTCATGTCAATGCGGCCCTGAATGTGGGCTGCGACCCCAGGAAACTGGCAGAGGTCTTTTTCCAGGTCGCCACCTATGCAGGGATGCCCGCGGTCAACGAGGCCCTTTCCGTCTATCGGGACGTCCTCAAGGAGAGGGGAGAGTGGCCCGTATCACCCCCGACATCCCCGGATTCGTAACATTCATCATCAAGAGGCTGAGGGCGGCCGGGTTTGAGGCTTACGTGGTCGGCGGGGCCGTTCGCGATGCACTTTTGAAACGGCCCATCATGGACTGGGATGTGGCCACCGCTGCACCGTCCGGTCGGATCAAGACCCTTTTCAACGATCAGAGGCAGTTTGCCCTCAGGCATGATACCGTAACCCTGGTCCATTCAGGCGTGCATTTTGAAGTGACGCCTTTCAGGGGAGGGGAAAACGACCTTACGAACGATCTCTCACACCGGGATTTCACCATCAATGCCATGGCCCTTGATCCGGATGGGTTGAAGGTGATCGATCCCTTCCACGGGGAGTCGGACATCCAACAGAGGGTCCTTCGTGCGGTCGGAAATCCAGAGGAGCGGTTTCGGGAGGACCCGCTGCGCCTCCTGCGGTGCATACGGCTAATAGCGGAACTCGGTTTCCGGATCGACAAAGAAACGCTTACGGGTCTCGGCAGAACGGCCCCCCTCCTCTCGTCCGCGGCCCCGGAGCGCATCAGAGACGAACTGCTGAAGATCCTCATGACCGCGACGCCTTCCACGTCCTTCTATCTCATGGTCAGGACGGGCATTTTGAGATTTTTTCTCCCAGAACTCCTCGAAGGATATCTCAAACGCCAAAATCACTATCACCGCCATACCATTTTCAGACATATTGTGGAAACCATCGACCAGGTCAGGCCGGACCCTGTCCTGCGGCTCACGGCCCTCCTTCATGACATTGCCAAGCCCCGAACCAGGGTTAAACAGAGGGGGGCATGGCGTTTCTACGGCCACGAAAAGGAAAGCGCCTTGCTGGCTGAGAAAATCCTCAAGAGGCTCAAGTTCAGCAAGGAGGTGATGAGGGGGGTAACCCATCTCATTCGACACCATATGATCGGGTATGATTCCGGATGGAGTGACGCCGCGGTTCGCCGTCTGATGCGGCGTGTGGGGACCGGGAACATCCACGATCTCCTGGAATTCCGCCGGGCCGATCTCCTGGCCCACGGTTTTGCAGGCCAGGACCTGGCCTTAACGGATGAACTGGAACGGCGGGTGGCGGAACAGATCCGGCGGGGGGCCCCGACCCGGAGGGGAGATCTTGCCGTGGACGGAAACATGGTCATGAAAATCACCGGCCTCTCACCCGGGCCGGAGGTGGGAAGGATATTGCGGGGTCTGAATGAGAAGGTTCTGGATCAACCGGAGTTGAACAACAGGGAGGATCTGAGGGTACTGATCAAATTTATCCAAACTTATGCTTGACCGTTTCACCATCACCCTCTATACTCCGTTCACAAAAAATGGCACGCTGACCAAGGGGGAAATATGGACGCACGATCTATGTCGATTGGAATTAAAATGACGCTCGCCTTCATCATATCCGTTCTTCTGTGCTTTACCGGGTGTGCCGGGGATTCCTATTCCGTAAAACAGGGGACACCGCCGCCTGCGTCTCTGCCCTCCGCAAATATCCCGTCCCCTGAAGCATCATCCACAAAGTTACTTTCAACCCCATCCCCATCCGGGATCGACGACACTAAAGAAACGGCAAGCATTGAGATAGAGGACCGTTCAATCTCTTTTCCTGCAGCGAATGGCACAGAACAGCCGATGCAGTCTCAAAAGGAGGGAGAGCCCTTTTTTACGTCACTGCCGAAGACGACAAAATCTTCTCAGGAACTGCTGGACTCAGCCCTGGAGTTCTGTAATGCAAGCAACGACTTCTGGGAAAGGGGCGATCTGGACAACGCGGTGGATGCCCTTGACGAGGCCTATTCAATGATATTGCACATAGATTCTCGCCAGCCCCCCGATATCCTTCAGCAGCGGGACGATCTCCGGTACACCATATCCCAGCGGGTCTTGCAGGTCTATTCGTCCCGTTTTACCGTTGTGAACGGATTTCACAAGGCCATTCCCCTGGACATGAACGCGGAGGTGCAAAAGGCCCTTCAGATGTTCAAGGGGGCGCAAAGAGAATTCTTCCTCAATGCCTACCGTCGCTCGGGCAAATACAGACCTGCCATTGTAACGGCCCTCAAGGAGGCCGGCCTCCCCGAGGAACTTTCCTGGCTCCCGCTGATCGAGAGCGGATTCAAGGTGGCTGCACTCTCAAAGGCCAGGGCCCTCGGGATGTGGCAGTTCATCGCATCGACCGGCTATAAATACGGGTTAAAGAGAGGCCAGTGGGTGGATGAAAGAATGGACCCTGAAAGATCGACCGAGGCCGCCATCGCCTATCTCAAGGAGCTGCACCAGATCTTCGGAGACTGGATGACCGTCCTTGCCGCCTACAACTGCGGCGAAGGAAGGGTGTTGAGGGTCATCAATACGCAGAAAATCAATTACTTAGACCATTTCTGGGATCTCTACAAGAAGTTGCCGCAAGAAACTGCATTTTATGTGCCTCAATTCTTAGCCGTGTTGCATATTATGCACGATCCAAAGGCGCACGGCTTCACGCTCCCGCCGGTCGATGAAGAGATCGAAACAGAAATGGTTGTTATTAATAAACAGATTTCTCTCGAGACCATGGCCCAGCAGATCGGTATATCTGATGAGGTCCTGAAGGAGTTGAACCCGGCCCTCAGGCGCAGCGTCACGCCCCCGAGGACCTATGACCTCAGGGTGCCTGTCGGAAAGGGCCCTGTGCTTCTGGCAGAGGTGGACAACATTCCTGAGTGGCGGCCTCCTGCGCCTGCCCCCGTCCGTGTGCAGACGGCGGCCGCCTGTGTGACCCACAAGGTGAAAAAAGGAGAGACCCTCTCAACCATCGCACGCAGATACGGGACGAGCGTCAGTGCAATTACGGCCCAGAATCGCCTCAAGGGCAAAGGCTACATTATTGCAGGCCAAAACCTCAAGATCCCCAGCACCAGGGTGGTCTACGCCGATGCTGTAGAGAAGTCCGCCCCAAAACCCTCCTCAAAGACAGCGACCGTTCAGACCAAAAAAGCCCTTCTCACCAAGTATGTGGTCCAAAAAGGCGACTCCCTCTATAATATCGCCAATCGATTCAATACGACCGTTCAGGAGATAAAGGCCCTGAATCGACTGCGCAACAGCAATCTGAGCGTCGGTCAGGAACTGGTGATTTCCGGGCATCCTGTAGAGACTGCCAAAGCAAGGAGCGAATCCTACAAAGTCTTGAAAGGGGACAGTCCCCATAGCATCGCAGAGAAACACCAGATGGAGCTTGCAGACCTCCTGCGGATGAACAGGCTGACCCCTCGAAGCACCATCTTCCCGGGCCAGACCCTGATCGTCAAAAATCAATAGGCCTGTTTACACCTCATTTTTTCCAGTAGGCCGGCGCCAGAAGGACGATCACCGTGTAGATCTCCAGACGGCCGAGCAGCATGCACAGAACCAGGACCCACTTGCCTGTCAGAGGTACATCCAGGTAGTTTTTTACCGGTCCCACCACTCCAAATCCCGGCCCGATATTTCCTATGGTTGCGGCGACCGAGGCAAACGACGATACAAAATCGAGGCCTAACGCGGCCATGATCAGCGAGGCCGTTACAAAAAGGCTCAAGTAGAGGATAAAGAACCCCCAGATACTGCTGAGGATGTCTGCGGGAACCGGCCGGCCGGCCAGCTTCAATGTGGTGACCGCATGGGGATGAATGATTTGAAACATCTGATGATAGCTATGCCGTATCAACAGCATGACACGCATGGTCTTCATGCCTCCGCCGGTGGAACCCGCCATGGCCCCCAAAAACATGCAGATGAGTAGGATCAGTTGCGAAAAGGCGGGCCATGTTTCGTAGTCCGCAGAGACAAACCCGGTGGTGGTAATGATGGAGCTGACCTGAAAGGCGGCGTGCCGGAGTGCCTGGCCTATGGAGCTGTATACGGAGCCGTAGATATCGAGGGTGATCAGGGCCATGAAGACCGCCACCAGAATCAGAAAGACCCGACACTCTGAATCCTTGCCGAATACCCCCAGATCTCCTTTCATAAGCCTGTAGTGAAGCGCGAAATTAATCCCGGCAAGGAGCATGAACACAATCAGAACAGAATCAAAATAGACGCTGTTGTAGTGGGCGATGCTCATGTTTCTGGTGGAAAACCCGCCGGTGGGCATGGTGCAGAATGCATGACAGACTGCATCAAAGACCGACATCCCCCCGGTAACGAGGAGGATAGCTTCAATGACGGTGAATAGGAGATACACCTTCCACAGGGTCTTGGCGGTCTCGGATATCCGGGGTTTCAGCTTGTCCACCACCGGACTGGGGACCTCCGCCTTATAAAGCTGCATACCCCCGATTCCCAGGTAGGGGAGGATGGCAATGGAAAGCACAATGATCCCCATCCCGCCTAACCACTGGGTCAGGCTTCTCCACAGCAAAATGCTTTGCGGAAGAGACTCGATAGCCGTCAGGATGCTGGCGCCGGTGGTTGTAAACCCGGACAGGGATTCAAAATAGGCATTTGTGAAATCGGGGATCGCGCTGGAGAGGAGATAGGGAAGCGTCCCGACCAGACCGGCCATGACCCAGCCCAGGGTCACGATGGCGACGCCGTCCCGGTGGTTTAACTGCCTGTCCTCCTGATGCCTGGTTCCGACAAAGAGGATGAGACCGGTCCCAAAGGTGATGGCCATGGACGTGAGGAGAGCGGATGTGCTGCCGTCCATGAAGAGAAAGGAGACCAGCAGGGGCCCGGCCATGCAAAGGCCCAGAAAAAGGATGAGGATGGCGATGAAACGTATAATGACACGAATGTGCATCAGAAATATTCCAGTTTGACGGTCAGGAGTTTCTCCAGTTTAGGGAGGACCTCCCGGAGGGCGAATAGGATGAGGCGGTCTTTGGGCCTGATGACACTGTCACCGCGCGGAATGATGATACTCTCCTCCCGGATAATGGCCCCGACAATGGCCCCTTTCGGCATTTTCACTTTGGAGAGAGGGGTATTGACGATATCGGAGGTCTCCAATGCCTCCGCCTCAATGGCCTCTGCATGTTCTCCTTTCAAAGGCGCCACGGATATGATCTTGCCGGGCCTGATATACTGCAAAATAGCCTTGGCCGCCGACAGCCTGGCGCTTACCACGGTGTCGATGCCGATGGCTGACAGGAGGGGGAGATAGCTGAGTCTGCTGATCCGGGTGACTGTTTTTTTGGCCCCGAGCCCTTTTGCAAGGAGGGACATGAGGATATTGCTCGCCTCGTCTTCGGTAACCGCAACCAGGAAATCGATGCCCCTGATGTTTTCCTCTTCAAGGAGGTGCTTGTCCGCGCCGTCCCCGTTGATGACGATCACATGGTCGAGCATTTCGGACAGGGTGGCACACTTAGCGCTATCTTGTTCGATGATTTTGACGTTGATTTTGGCCCGGTCCATCTTTTTTGCCAGGGCAGCGCCGGTCTGGCCGCCTCCCACGATGATAACCCTTCTCGATGACACCTGACTGATGCCGAGAAATTCCAAGGCATCATTCATTTTCACCGTGCTGACAACCACATAGACCAGATCTCCTGATCGAATGATGTCCTCCCCCCGAGGGATGATCATCTGCTCGCCCCGGACAATGGCACCCACCAGGACCTTCCCTCTCAGCTCACCGAAGGAAACGAGCTTGCGATCCACAAGCGGCGAATCCCCGGTCACGAAAAAGCCGACGAGCTTGACCCGCCCGCCCACAAAGTCGATGACCTCGGATGCGCCCGGGATCTCCATGATGCTCTTTATGGTGTCGACCATCTCTGACTGGGGGTTGATCACATGGTCAATACTTAACAGATCCTTGCTGAACAGTTCTCCTTCCTGCAAATACTCCTCGTTTCTGACACGGGCAACCTTGATCAGGTAGGGGTTGAGGGTTTTGGCCATGAGGCATGTCATCAGGTTGGTCTCATCGCTGTCCGTGGCGGCCACCAGGAGGTCCGCACCATGGATGCCTGCGTCTTTGAGTATTCGAGGGCTTGTGCCGGAACCCAGAAAGGTTTGAACATCCAGGTTTTCGCCCACCCGCTTGACGTGGTTCGCGTCTTTGTCAATCAAGGCAACATCATGATTTTCCTCGGAGAGTCTCTGCGCGATATGAAAGCCTACCTCCCCTGCACCTGCAATGATGATTTTCACAATTCGATTCCCCCTTCTGGGCCGCGGTTGGGACCGCCGTGTCGGGACCCTCTCCGTAACGGCGCCTAATTTACGGGAGCCCCCGGGAAAAGTCAACCGGGGATCTGGAGACTGGGCCCTGGATATGGGTTGCTGAATGCTGTATTGACTCCGTGTTCCCCGCTCCCCGCTCCTGGCGCCCTGCGTCTCAATTCTATTTACAAGCTCACCCCGTGATGGTATAAGGGGCCTTCAAATCGATAGGAGGAATTCAGAATCAGAAGATCTGGAACACAATGCAATGGCTGAGATAAACGGTAATTATTACGATGCTGAAGCCTTGAAACGATATATTGACAGGTTCGTAAAGGCAAGGATTCTTGTGGTGGGCGATATCATCATGGACGAATATATCTGGGGCAATGTTACCCGGATCTCGCCTGAGGCCCCGGTTCCTGTGGTGGATGTGGAACAGGAGACAAAGATGTTGGGGGGCGCCGCCAATGTAATACGGAACATGGCCACACTCGGTGCCAAGCCCATTCTGTGCGGCGTGGTGGGGGAGGACGCCACGGGCGAGGAAATCCTGTCCGCCCTGGCCCATATGGGCCTGAGCACCGACGGGGTGGTCCGCGAGACAGGGAGACCCACCAGCATCAAGACCCGGATTGTTGCCCATAATCAGCAGGTGGTTCGATTCGACAGAGAAAGCCGTGCAGATGTGAGGCCAAAGAGTATCCAAAAGCTCATTGACTACATCGGAAAACACCTCGACGCCATCGATGCCATCGTGGTCTCAGATTATGGAAAAGGGCTCGTCTCCGGCCACCTGATGATGGGGATGAGAGATCTGTGCCAATCGCGTTCGGACCGAAAGATCATCATGACGGTAGACCCCAAGACAGGCAATTTCGAGTATTATATCGGGGTGGACGTGATCACGCCAAACCACCATGAGGCCGGGATTTACTGTGGTTTCAGGATCTTGGATGAGGATAGCCTGAAGCAGGCCGGAAAGAAGATGGTGAGCGATCTGAATTGCCGGTCGGTGCTGATTACCCAGGGGAAAGACGGGATGACCCTTTTTGAAAAAAGTGGGGAGACCACTCATATCCCGACCGTGGCAAAGAAGGTCTTTGATGTTACCGGGGCGGGAGACACGGTCATCGGGACCCTCTCTCTGGGCCTGGCCGCCGGCCTTGACTTGAAATCAGCGGCAATCCTCTCCAACTTTGCGGCCGGCATTGTGGTGGGGGAGGTGGGCACGTCGGCGGTTCGCGCGGAGGACCTGAAAAAGGCGATCGTGTGAAAGAGGGGCAAGGCGCAAGGCGCAAGGCGCAAGGAGCAGGGAGCAGGGAGCAGGGAGTCAATCCCGCATCCTGGGGAATCTCCGCTTTGTTCCGACCCGTATCCAGCATCCAGTATCCAGCATCCAGAAACCAGTTTATTATGAGTCACCCGCATCCACCGGAAAAGGTCCGGCTCTTCGCAAGCCTTTTTTCGCCTGACAGGGACGTTATTGACCGGGCAATGGCTCAGCTCTCGGAAATATGCGGAACTGTGGAATGGGTCAGCCCCGAGATGTTCTTTGACCGTACCCGGTATTACGCAAGGGAGATGGGATGGCCCCTGTATCGCCGTTTTATTTCCTTTGAAGAACTGATACCTCCCGAGGCCCTTGTAGAGGTGAAACTGGCGACAAATGCCATTGAAAATGGGTCTCTCGTCCAGGGAAACCGGCGAATCAATATCGATCCGGGCTATATCTCGCTGGAAAGACTGGTGTTAGCCACCGGAAAAAACTATATCCACCGGATTTATCTAACCAAGGGAATTTTCGCAGACTTGACCCTGGTTTTCAAGAGGGGGAGTTTCAGGCCCCTGGAATGGACCTATAAGGACTACTCGACACCGGAGATGATTGCGGTCTTCAACCAACTGAGGAGCGCCTACATGGAAAAGTTGAGGGAGATAAAACGCATTGATTAAAAGCATGACGGCATTTGGAGGTGCAGCCTTCCTGCAGGGGGATAGGCGCTATGTGGCCGAAATCCGGTCGGTTAACCATCGTTACCGCGACATTGTCCTGCGCCTTCCCAGGAACCACCAACCGCTCGAAGAAGGGCTTCGGAATATCATTTCGTCGAGAACCAGCCGGGGTCGGATAGAGGCGTCCTTTCAAATAGAAATGAGCTCTGAAGCGCCCCCTTATGCGCTGGAGCTCAATCTCCCCCTGGCGAACGCCTATCTCAGGGTCTTCAGACAATTGGCCGACCACTCCGGTCTTGACCAGGAGATGCGTCTGGAGTCCCTCCTTCAGATGAAAGACGTGATGCTTATGAAGCCGGAGACCGACGACATGGAGGAGGCACGGGAAGGTCTCCATGCGGTCTTGAACAGGGCCCTGGATGCTTTGGAGGAGATGAGGATCAATGAGGGGGGAGCCATTGTCAAGGATTTTCACGAAAGGCTCGACCGGCTGGAGGCCTTTGTGGATGCGGTGCACAGGCGTGCCCCCGAGCTGCCCGACGTGTATCAGAAGCGGTTGACCGAAAGGGTCGGCAACCTGCTCAACGGGGTTGAAGTGGATGCGGCCAGACTTGCCCAGGAGGTGGCCTTTCTGGCGGATCGATCCGACATTACGGAAGAGATTGTCCGCGCCAGAAGCCACCTGAAGCAGTTTCGCGACTATCTTTTGAGTGACGAGGCCGTGGGCAGGAGACTCGATTTTCTGCTCCAGGAAATCAACCGGGAGGTGAACACGCTCGGCGTAAAGGCCTCGGATACCGCCATATCGCAGATTGCCGTAGAGATGAAGGCCGAGCTTGAAAAACTGCGGGAACAGGTCCAGAATGTGGAATGAAAGGAGTTAGAATTATGAGTTCGAGGCTTGTCAACGTCGGTTTCGGGAATTCGGTCGTGTCCAGGCGCGTCATCGCCATCATCTCCCCCAACGCAGCCCCGGTAAAGCGTCTGCGCGACGATGCCAGGGATGAGAAACGGTTGATTGACGCCACCCAGGGAAGACGCACCCGATCCGTGCTGATCACCGACAGCAATCACGTCATTCTGTCATCCATACAGTCCGAAACCCTGGCGCAGAGATTCAACCCTGAAGGCGCACTCAGTATGCGCGAACTTGATGAATAGATATGCCGGGGACATTATTTGTTATTTCAGCCCCTTCCGGGGGAGGTAAATCGACCATTGCCGCGGCTGTCCGGCAGCGGGTGGACGGTTTGGGCTATTCCATCTCCCATACGACCCGCAAACCGAGAAGAGATGAACAGGATGGGGTGGATTACCACTTTGTGGACGAGAGGTCCTTCACAGAGATGATCCATAAGGGCGCCTTTCTGGAATGGGCCAGGGTCTATGATCACCTCTACGGCACCTCTTTGTCGGGGATCCGGGAACTGACGGCGTCGGGAAGCGACATCCTTCTGGATGTGGATGTTCAGGGAGGACGGAACATCAAGTCCCGGTTTCCGGAGAGCGTTCTTATTTTTCTGGTCCCACCGTCTTTGGAGGTGCTTGAACAGCGGCTAAGGAAACGGGGCACGGACGATGACGGGGTTGTCAGGGGCCGGATGGATCAGGCCGCGGACGATATCAAAAACTGCGAATGGTATGACTACATCATTGTCAACGACAACCTGGAAAAGGCCATTGATGAGACGCACGCCATCATCCTGTCGGAACGCTGCCTGACGAAGCGACGATTGCCTCACATCAAAAGGATGTTCGATTTCGAATGAAGCGGCCGGGCCCTTGGGTCCCGGCCCCGAATCCTGAAAGACATCAACAAGGCTTATATCATGAATATATTGATCGTCGCCTCAGAGGCGGCCCCGTTTGCTTCAGCCGGGGGGTTGGGCGATGTGGTCGGGAGCCTCCCCGCGGCCCTGAAAGAATTGGGGTGCTCGGTCTCTGTGGCGATGCCTGCCTATCGAACCGCCCTGGATCGGATCAAGACATGGGATGTAGCGGTCGAGGGCCTTTCGGTGGCCATGGGCTGGGGAAGCGTGACAGGGGACATTCTCCTGGGCGAACTGGCGCCCGGAGTGCCCCTCTATCTGGTGCGATGCGACTCCCTTTTTGACAGGGAGGGAATCTACGGAACTCCCGCCGGGGGGTATTGGGACAACCCGGAACGGTATATCTTTTTTTCCCGCATCATCCCATCTCTCTGCGCGTCGCTTTCGCTCCATCCGGACGTGATTCTGGCAAACGACTGGCAGACCGGCCTTGTCATGGCCCTCCTCAACGAGGGGGCTGTCCCGGGCGCGGCCGGCGTATTTGCCATCCACAATATGGGGTATCTGGGGCTGGTCCCCCCTGAACGAACGGCAAACATCGGCCTCCCCGCTCCCTACTACCGGATGGAAGGGCTGGAGTTCTATGGACAGATGAGTCTTCTCAAGGCGGGTATCGTCTACGCGAAAAGCGTGGTGACGGTCAGCCCCACCTATGCGCGCGAAGTCCAGACCCCGGAAGCGGGCTTCGGGCTTGACGGGCTGATGCGCTCCATCAGCGGGCGTCTGTACGGCATCCTCAACGGCGTGGACTACCGGGTCTGGGACCCGTCCATTGACGCCCATCTGGTCCGCACCTATTCTCCGACGGACCTCTCCGGAAAGGCGGCGTGCAAAGAAGACCTTCTGAAGGTCATGGGTCTCCCCACGGGACTGAAAGCGAGGCCCCTTGCAGGGATGGTCAGTCGTCTGGTGGAGCAGAAGGGCTCCGGCATCCTGGCGGATGCCTGCTCGGCACTCTTTTCCCTGGGCATGGGACTGGTGGTCCTGGGATCTGGCGATGCAGCATATGAAAAGGCCCTCGTCGATCTTCAGACGCGCTACCCGGATCGTTTGGGCCTGAAACTGGGTTTTGATCCCGGTCTGGCCCACAAGATCATGGCAGGGAGCGACATCTTTCTGATCCCGTCCCTTTACGAGCCGTGCGGTCTTACGCAGCTGTACAGCCTCAAATACGGCACCATTCCTGTTGCCCGGGCCACCGGGGGGCTTAAGGACACCATTGTGGACCCGGATGAGGGAAGGGGAGGGGGCACGGGATTTAAATTTGACCGGTTCCATGCCGCCGATCTGGTGGCCGCGGCCGCCCGGGCCATAATGGCCCGGGAACATCCCCCTCTGTGGGAAGGCATACAGCAGAATGCCATGCAGCAGGATTTCTCGTGGCGTCGTTCGGCAGAAAGCTATCTGAGGCTTTTCGAGCAGACCGCGTCGGGAAATGGTTGATCAAAGCGGATACTTGAAGCGTGGTGTGGTTAGCTCCATGATATACCTTAACGGCCTCATCGCAGGCACATATGGCGCGTGATAAGACATTCGACCCAGAAACGAGAAAACCTATGATCAGTCACAGCAAATATCTCTGCATACACGGGCATTTTTATCAGCCTCCCCGGGAAAACCCATGGCTCAACCGGATAGAGTTCCAGGCGTCCGCCTTGCCGTATCACGATTGGAATGAGCGGGTGACGCGGGAATGTTACGGGCCGAACACCCGGGGTCGTCTGCTTGGGAAGGAGGGGCGTATACGGGCGCTCCTCAACAATTATGAGTACATGAGCTTCAACTTCGGTCCGACCCTTCTAAGCTGGCTGGAGAAGGCCCATCCGTGGATTTACGGTCAGATCATCGAAGCGGACCGTCTCAGTATGGACCGCCGCCAGGGCCACGGGAACGCACTGGCCCAGGTATACAACCATATCATCATGCCGTTGGCGTCTCCCCGGGACAAGCTCACCCAGATCCGGTGGGGTCTGGCTGATTTCAGGCATCGCTTCGGCCGACCGGCAGAGGGGATGTGGCTGGCTGAAACCGCGGTGGATTCCGAGACCCTGAGATTGATGGCGGAAGAAGGGGTGAAATTCACCATACTGTCGCCGGATCAGGCGGCCACGGTGCGTCCCATTCGGAGATCCGGCAGACCGGAGCCGTGGAAAGATGTTCGAGGGGGCCGGATCGATGTGACCCGGCCCTACCGGGTTCAGCTTGACGGATCGGGGCAGTCTGCCATGACGGTCTTTTTTTATCATGGACCCCTCTCACGGGCCGTGGCATATGAACAGCTCCTCGCCTCCGGCGATAAATTTTTGGCCCACATCGAAAGTGCCTTTAACGGGGACGGGGATAGCCCGGAACTGATCAGCCTGGCAACGGACGGGGAGTCCTACGGGCACCACTTCAAATTCGGAGACATGGCATTGTCGTGGCTGTTGGATGATCTGAAAGAGGGGGGCCGGATCACCCTGACCAACTACGGGGCGTACCTGGAACGCTTTCCGCCTCAGGATGAGGTTCGGATTGTCGAGAACAGTTCCTGGAGCTGTGCCCACGGCGTGGGGAGATGGTGCTCGGACTGCGGATGCAATGTCAGCCATACCCCGGGATGGAATCAGGCCTGGCGGGGTCCCCTTCGCCAGGGCCTGGACTGGCTGGCCCGGAAATTTGCCGCCATCTTTGAGGAGAAGGGAAGCCTCCTGTTCAAAGACCCCTGGAAGGCCCGGGATGACTACATCGCCCTCCTGCTCCATCCATCCGCTGAAGACCGGGATCGGTTCATCGACCATCATTCGAGGCAAGCGCTTGACCCTGAGGAACGAATCAAGGCGTTGCAGCTTCTGGACTCTCAGCGGATGTCCCTGTTCATGTTTACCAGTTGCGGGTGGTTTTTTGACGAAATCTCCGGCCTGGAGGCAACCCAGGTTCTCAGGTATGCGGCGAGGGGGATCGATCTGTTGAGACCGTGGACCCGGGAGGATCCGGAGGCCCGCCTTATGGAGTTCCTGGCCCGGGCACCAAGCAACGACCCGGCCTATGGAAGCGGGGCCGTTGTCTACAGGGAAAAGGTGGCGCCGTCCCGCATCGGGCCCTCGCTGGCTGCGGCCAACTACGCCCTCGCTGTTCTGGGCTGGACTGCGGTGACAGCGACCCGAAACCGGAAAGATGCCCCCTTCGAGGGTATGGTGCGGCCTAACGTGGAGATATCTTTCAATGCCGGGGGCACGGACGGCATCATGGGAGAGGCAACGATTGTCGAGCCGGGGACCGGCTTTGCGTCCGCCCGGATTTACCTTGCCTACCATGATCCTGAAAGCGGTTTTGGCTGCATGGTGGGGAAATCGCTTCAAACGGGTGATCTGGAGCGGATGGCAAAGGAATTATCCGAGGGATCCTCAGGAAAGGGGGAAGAAGGAATACGGACGCTCTTTCACAAATATGTCACGCATGTCCGGCCATATACGATCCGGGACCTGATCCCGGACATGCGCAATGCCCTGATCAGCGGGATGTTTCAATGGCTGGACCAGCAGATCGGAAAGACCATCGGCGGGCAACGGAAGGAGTCCGAGGCCTTCCTCTCCCTCCTTCAGGAGACCGGGGGCCCGCTGCCCGAGGCCCCGAACCACATACTCAGCATTCTGATCGCCGACGAACTCGGCAAAATTGCCGATGCGGCACGGGCACAAAAGACCGTCAATTGGACGTGGCTCGACATCCTGGCGAAAGAGGCCGCATTACAGAAGATTAAACTGGACGATCGTTTCATGAAGCAGACGACCCAGTCGATTCTCGGCTCCATGATGGCCGCCATATCTAGAACCCCGAAACCAGAAAAGTTCACCGAGATCATCGGCTTTCTGGATATGTGCCAGGAGATCGGCGTGGAGCCGGACCTCTGGGAATGTCGAAATGCCTATTATGACCGGCGTCAGGATCAGGCCTTTCGCAAGGCGCTTGATGCGGGAGCCGCTCAGGTCTTGGATAAGCTGGGTGAGCGGCTGGGATTTGTGTCTTCATGGGAATGACGGATCCGCGAACAAGTCCATTGTGGGGCGGCGGGAGACAGCCTTGACACAGTCTTCGTTGATGCCATATGATAATCCCCGATATGCGAACGACTGCAACGGGCAAGGTGATCGTCGGGGTTGGGGCCGGCATGAGAATACTGGTTGTGGAAGATGATATAAAGATTGCCTCTTTTATATCAAAGGGACTGAAGGAGGCAGGGTTTGCCGTGGATGTGGCCCATGACGGGGTGGACGGTCTTCATCTGGGGCTCACCGAGCCGTATGATGCGGCCGTGGTGGATATCATGCTCCCCGGTCTTGACGGGATCTCCCTGATCGAGCGGCTGCGCACAAAGCAGATTCCAACGCCGGTGATCATTCTCAGTGCAAAACGCTCGGTGGACGACCGGGTCAAGGGGCTTCAGGCCGGCGGCGACGACTACCTGACCAAGCCCTTTTCTTTTTCAGAACTCCTGGCCCGGATTCATGCCCTGATCCGGCGATCCACCCGGACATCGGAGCCCTCCACCCTTACCGCAGGAGAACTGACCATCGATCTCCTCACCCGCCAGGCCACACGGAATGATGCGGATATCAACCTTCCGGCCCGTGAATTCGCCCTTTTGGAATATCTGGTTCGAAACAAGAATCGTATCGTGTCCAAGACCTCCATTCTGGAGCATGTATATGATTACAGCTTTGACCCCCAGACCAATGTGGTGGACGTCCTGGTCTGCCGGCTCCGCAATAAGATCGACAGGGATTTTGACCACAAGATGATCCACACGGTTCGCGGGATGGGTTATGTCCTCAAGGAACAGTAAGGTCGGACTGACCTTTGCCTTGAAATTGAGCGTCCTCTACGCGCTCTTTTTTGTGGTCAGTTCCGGGGGTCTGTTTGTGGTCGCCTATTATCTCATCGATAACCTCATCGGGCGGCAGGAGCGTGAAATCGTCCGGGACCGAATCCAGGAGTATCGGGCCTGGTACGGAGAAGGCGGGCTCCGAGCGCTCAAGGCCCGTTTTGATCAACAGAGCGGCACGGCAAAGGATATCTTCTTCGTCCGCATTGTGGGCCCCCTCAATCAGGTCCTCTTTGTCAGCTTTCCAAAGGGATTTAAGGGCGTCGACGATGGCCAGCTCAGGTCCGTGCCGCGCACTGAAGAGGAGTTGTGGCTTACGATAAGAGACCAGGCCGAAAAGGAGGCCTGGACCATCGGTGTGGCGGCCCTGCCGGGCGGCCTCAAGCTCCAGGTGGGAAAGAGTTCCACTCAGGCCCAGGAGCTTTTGTCGTTTTTCAGGACCGTGTTTCTGATGTTCAGCGTCCCGATCCTCCTCCTCGGCATCATCGGGGGAGGGCTTGTGACATTCCGCGCCATCCGGCCGATCCGTCACCTAATCCAGACCGTCAGAGATATCCTGAAGACAGGGAAGATGAGCCTTCGCGTGCCGGCAAAGGGAGAACGGGGGGAAATGGTTGAACTGGTCTCTCTCTTCAATCAGATGCTCGACAAAAATGATTCCCTGATCCAGGCCATGCACCAGTCCCTCGATAATGTGGCCCACGATCTAAGGACTCCCATGACACGCCTGCGCGGCGTGGCCGAACTGGCGCTCCAGGATGCCCAAGACCCGAATGGTTGCAGGGAGGCCCTGGCCGACTGCATGGAAGAATCGGAACGCGTCCTGACCATGCTGAACGCCCTGATGGATGTGGCCGAGGCGGAGACCGGAGCGATGCGACTGGAGATAACAGAGGTGTCGGTGCCGGAGGTTATGGATTCGATCATTGATCTCTACGAGATGGTGGCGGAGGACAAACGGATCACCCTTACCAGAAACTTCCCCCAGGAATTGTTAATCCGTGCCGACCGGACCCGTTTTCAACAGGTGATGGCCAATCTCCTCGATAATGCCATCAAGTACAGCGGGGAGGGCCGGGAGATCGAGATATCCGCCCAAACAGGAGACGCCTGCGCGATCATCTCTATTTCCGATGAGGGGATAGGGATTCCGCCTTCCGACATTAATAAAATCTGGGACCGCCTCTACCGGGGGGACCACAGCCGGTCCCAGCGCGGACTTGGCTTGGGCCTCAGTTTTGTCAGGGCGATTGTACACGCCCACGGCGGCACGGTCAGCGTGGAAAGCGAGTTGGAGAAGGGGTCCAGATTTACGATCCGGATGCCGGTCGGGAACTGACTATTGAAAACTGACAACTGAAAAGGTCTGAACCCGGGATGGGGTGCTGGATTCTTGGAACGGGATGATAAGCCGATAAGCTGATGCGAAATGAGTCCTTGTTCGGCGCAACAGCCTAACAGCTTACACTTAATGTGTGTATCCGATGCTCATGCGCCTTGCTCCTCCTCCTTACTGTCTACTGCTACCCCTTGCGCCTCACGCCTTGCGCCTAATCCCTATTAAACACCAGCGACTTTACCGTAACGGGAAATACCTGCCCCGCCACCAGGGGTTCCCCGATGTCGATCCAGTCTCCTTCTGTCAGGATGAGTTCGTCCAGGGAGAGGAGATTCGTCTTGAGGCCGGTCTCCCGGCGGATGACGTTCCCCACGCTGCATGCGATATCCTTTAGAAAGATCAGGATGATCGGCAGGCGGTTGGCGATGGAACGGGGAAGGGCCGCCTCGATGGATGTTGCAAACAGCTCCAGCTCAGGATAATAGGCCCGCACCGGATCCTTGAAATACAAGGCCACGACCTCTTCCCCTTCCCTGAGATCAAATCTTCGAAACGAGTCCTCTATCCGGGATATCACATGCGCCCGGCTCAATCGCTCCGCCTCCGCATCCACTCTGAGTACGGGGACGTTCTTGATGGGAAATGAGATGGCGTTATCCATGAATCCCGAAGAACCGGAGATGGACAACGAGTACGCACCGGCCCCGATAACCGTTGCCCGGATTTTATTTTTCGGTTCAAAGACCGGGGCCGATAATCTGTGCGTCAGGGACTTTATCTTGTTGGCCAACGGTCTCCCCATATCGTTATAGTAGCCGTTGCCGCCGTAGATCAACTCTGCAACCCCGCCTGAGAAGGAGTATTCGTCTATCTTGGCCGGAAAGTTCAGGTCATCCGTCATCATGAGCTGTCTGGCCAGATCAGAGGTTGCCGGGCCGGTCAGGACCTCAATCAGGACCTCTGCGAAGGCGGCGGCGATCCTTTCCATATCCTCGGCAGCGATCAGGTCCCCTAACTGATAATCAAGACCTAAATGGGCCATCACCTTCCGTGCGGGCTCATCGATCCGCCAGATCCTTCCGTCGGCATGTGCGGCCAGGAGCCTTCCTCCTACGGCGATGCAGCTTGTGCACAGGACCTCGCCGTTTCTGGATATGGCCATGTTGGATGTGCCGCCGCCGATGTCGCACGAAAGGATGGTCATTCCGGCATCCCTGGACCGGGCCGTTGCCCCGGACCCCATGGCCGTGATGAGGCTCTCGAAGTTGGCCCCCGCGGTGGCGGCCACAAAATCTCCCGCGCCTCTGGACAGGGCCTCCACGATCTGTCTGGCGTTTTCCTTTCTGGCGGATTCTCCGGTTACGATCACCGCGCCGCTCTGAATGTCCGCGGGATCAATCCCGGCCCGCTCATACTCCTGGATAAAGAACCGGGACAGCTTTTCGATGTCGATGGTATCCCTGTTCAACAGCGGCGTATCGATAATCGTCCCTTCATAGATAATATCTCTGCTTCGAATCTCAAACCGGCGGGTAGGCGACTGGTGATCCCTTTCCAGGAGGAGCCTTGAAAAGGCGAGATGGCTTGTCGAACTCCCGACGTCCACACCCACCGAAAGCAGTTCTATACTGTTTATTTCCACGGTTATCTCTCGTTTGATAGTCCAGGTTCAGAGGTCCAGGGTTCAAAGGTTCAGGGGTTTCCCGCGGACAGCGGATAATCGCGGACACCCCTCAGGACCCTAAAAAAGGAGGAGGCGGATGCTTTAAAATTGTCTGGAACATCCGTCTCCTCTTTGAATCTGAACCCTGAGATCCGGAACAAAGAAGCCCCGGATCCAGATTACATGGCGGCCTGCAGGGCTGCGGCATCTCTGTGGGCTGTGGACAGCCGTTCGGCAGCCACCCTCTTGATGCCGATGCTGACCCGGTCCGCGTCCACATATTCGATGGCCTTTACCTCGCAGAACCGTGCGCATTGAGGCTCGCCCCCGCACAGATCGCACTTGAAGACCTTTTTGTCGATGATATTGTAGTTCATGGCCCCGAAGGGACAGACCGCGACACATGAGCGGCAGCCGATGCATATATCGTAATCGACGGCAACGAAACCCAGGTCCTCATCGCGGTAAATCGCCTTGACAGGACACACATTCATGCACGGGGCATCCTCGCATTGCTGACACGACATCGGGATATACAGGCCCTCGGATTCCCATTTCATCACCTTGATTCTGCTTCGGGCAGGATTGGATACGCCGTCGTGCATGACCGAGCAGACCAGTTCACACAAACGGCACCCGGTGCATTTCTGGTAATTTATCGTCAGGACTTTCTCCATTGATCTCCTCCTCTTAAAATAGGCTCCTCCCCTTGGCAGGCCAAGGGGATTTTCAGGCGGCTGCCCCGTTCGGTTCGGCGGCCCCGGAAAAAGGGCCGATGTTTCGAGTGCGTCATCGGGGCAGTGCGCGGACTAAAGCATATGGGACGGCTCTTGTTCCAGGCCCAGGCGTTTCAGGGTCTCTGCCGTGGGTACCCCGTTTTCGTCCCAGCCATGATGCACGTAGTATTCATCGATCATCTTTTTGAATTTCTTTCGATCGATGGTCAGGCCGATGACATCCGGCGCCCCCCGCCTGCAGGGTTCATCAAAATAGCGGTGATTGAGGGTGTCCCCTTTCTTGAGGTCATTCCGGGTAAGACCTTCCCTCAAATTGAATAGCCGCTCGATATTGTAACATCGCTCTGCCACGTCCCATATCTCCTTCGGGGTCATCTCTATCCCGGTATTATAATAGAGGACCTTGGACCAGTCCTCAAAGTTGGGAAGGGTCGCGCCCAAGAAGGTGGTATGGTATTTACAGATGCCGAGGCAGTCCACGCCCATGTAGCAGTTTTCCTGCCAGAAGACCTGCCATGGCTTCCCCTCGTATGCGGTATGTTCGGAACTCAAAGGCCCGTCGTAGGGGACCGGGTTGCTGTATATCTGCCTCAAAATCTTTTCGGGCAGATGGTACAGATCAATGGCCGGACGGCTCCTCAGATGATCCGATCCCCTGGAACCGGTCGCGATGCCCAGGGCCAGGGCGGGCGTGGCCCGTTCATCCGAATGGAGGTTGTTCATCCCCTTGACCTGGATCAGATAGTCAAAGGAATTTTTCCCTATTTTCTCGGCCGCCGGGATGCCCCCGTCGGCCAGGGTGTCGCCCAACCACCCTTTTCGATAGCAGATGCGGTGGATCATCTCCAGAAGGGCCTCGTCATTGCCGAATTTCAGATCGACCCCATCCGTATCCTTGCTGGTGAGGATGCCCAGCTCATAGAGTTCCATTGCCCATGAGATGATGCTGCCGATCTCCAGGTTGTCGATCCCGTACTGGTCCACTAAGTGATTTCCGGTCAGGACGGTCTCGGCGCTCTTGCAGTCCGGTTCCCCGCCAAAGGCGCCTAATGAGGTATACTCCGGTCCTTCGTCATATTTTCCCGCATAGGGGCCTGAGGGAATCTTGTACTGGGCGCGGCAGTGGACCTGGCATCCGAAGCAGCCGGTCATATGATAGGGTCCCATGGTCTCTTCACAGATCTCGTCGATCCTCTCGGGTTCGATATCGTCGGCATTCTCGCACTGGTTATACTGGAAATTGCGGGTCCGGATGCCGCCCCAGCAGTTGGTGGCCCCCCATATAAACGGGGTCCCCAGGGATCCCTGGGTCTGGTTGACCTTGGCGCTGGTGATCTGATCGATGAAGCGTTTGTTGTACTCGAGCGCATCCACCGGATGGGCGATCTTGATGTCCATGGTGCCCCTTGCGGCAATGGCCTTGAGGTTCTTGGAGCCCATGACGCAGCCCATGCCGGTTCGACCGGCAGCGTTCTTTATGCCCGTCATGACATTGGCATATGCCACCAGGTTTTCTCCAGCCGGACCGATGACCGCCGATTTTATATCCTCGTCTCCCAGTTCTTCCCGAATCGCCCACTGGGTATCCGTGGTGGTTTTGCCCCATAGGTGTGCCGCGTCTCGAATCTCGATCTTGCCGTTGTGAATCCAGAGGTAGACCGGCTTTTTGGCCTTTCCCTTGATCACCAGATGATGAAACCCGGCCCATGCCAGCTCAGGGGCAAAAAAGCCGCCCATATTGGCGCTTCCCAGCAGGTTGGTCAGCGGGGACTTGGCCATGAAATGGGTCCTTGCCGTTGCAGAGGCACAGGTCGCCGTCAGGACGCCGCCGCTGACCATGAGGGTGTTGTCCGGACCTAAGGGGTCGCACCCCTTTTGGGTATGATTGTATAGCAAATACGCATCCAGGCCTCTCCCGCCCAAGAATTTCTTCCGCACGTCCAGAGGGATGGGCTTGATCTGGATGTCTCCGGTCGAGAGATTGATAAACGCTATCTTTCTGTTCAATGCCATTTTACTTTCCCCCCTTCTTTGCGCCTTTTTTGGGCGCGGCCGCTTCTATCCCGGCCATCTTTTCCTCCGCAATTTTCCGGTTCACGTCCCATACCGGCCCCCGTATTCTGGGAAGGTTCGCGTTCACCCAGAACAGACGATACTCCATGCCGCAGGTGGGGCACTTCACGTGCTTGGCCCCGGGGGCCGGCTGAATCCTTTCCATGCAGCTTGGGTTGTGGCACCTGATCTTGCCAAAAGTCCGGGTCTTGCGCAGACTCTCGGCCCCTGACAATTTCTCATTTTCCATCGCCATGTTTTTCTCCTTTCTTCGTATGAAACTTCATGTGTTGGCCCGGACACCGCAGATTGCACGGTCATTTTTTTTGTTTCAGAAAGAATTCAGGCGAGTGAATGCTTCCTGCGAACACCCCTCCGGAAAAGAGCGAGTCCGAGTGCTCTTTATTCTTACCTTCTCATCCGCTTGCCCTCTGCCCTGTTATGGGCCACGGTTGCGGGTTACGGATTCATCGGATGTTGGACGTTTTCCGCTGATAAGGGGGATTCGAGGTTCGTCCTTTAAGAAGTTTCTATCTCCTCTCTTTCCTCCTGAATGTCAGGTCCTTGTTTTGTCAACGCCCAACACGCGCGGCCCTTTCCCCCTGTCGGACGACCAATCCTTGAGAGGGAACAACTTCTCGTATTCATCAAGCCTGCCGAGGACCTTCAAGCGGTCGATGATCAATGCCCATGCGCAATCCGTATCGTCGCCGATTTCGCACTTGCCGTTTTTGGAACCGCCGCACGGTCCGTTCAGAAGGCGTTTGGCACACCGCGACACAGGACAGATACCCCCTGTATAGGCAAGCAGGCAATTCCCGCACCCCTGGCATTTCTCCCGCCATATCCCGGGCGCATCCAGGGATCCTAAAAAACTGGTATTGAGGGCCGGGACGACGGGAAGCGTGTTAAAGACCTCCGCCACGGTCTGAACACCCGCGCCGCAGGCGAGAGAGAGGATGGCGTCGGCATCAGGGGGAATCGTGAGAAAGGCCTTTACAAAATCCCTTTCACACTGTCTCTGAATGGTTGTTGTTTCAAAGGCCGGCGGAAGGGATCGGTAATGCCTGGGATGCCCCAGTTCCCTTGCAAGGGCATCGGCGCTGCTTGCGCCCCCTGTCAGACAGATCGATACGCACCCTCCACAGGCAACGATAGAGATTTTCTTGAA
>JAWOIH010000313.1:0-13391 GCA_046484725.1 Candidatus Desulfacyla sp.
GTTCGGCCCTTTACGGGTTGCCCAAACAAAACGAACATATCGACCAGCTTGCCAACGGGATCGATCAGTATCTGGTCTGGGAGCCTCTTGGCGCGTTCCTGATCATTACGCCGGGCAACATTCCCATGCACGCATGGTCGTCCTTTGTGCCCTATGCCATGGCTGCCGGATGTACCGTGGTCGTCAGTCCGAGCAGACAAGACCCTGTGGCCGCGGAAACCATATCCAGGGTGGCACAGGAGGCCGGTTTCCCTCCAGGGGTCATCAATGTGGTCCATGGCGGACGCCAGATCAACAAGCTGATCTTGGAGCAGCCGGAAATCAAAGGGGTCGGCTTCATCGGATCCAACAGGGCCGGCCATGAACTCTTCGAGACCTGCGGGAGACTCCTGAAGACCTCGTCCATCAACGGAAACGGGAAAAATGCCGTGATCATCATGCCCGATGCCGACATCGACGAGTCCATTCGCTGGATGTTGCGGGCCTGTTTCGGCATGACCGGGCAGAGATGTCTCGGCGTGGACAATGTGGTGGTCATCGGCGACATCTACGATGAGGTGAAAGAGAAATTCATAGCAGCGGCCAGGGCCATGAGACTCGGTTACGGCCTTGACGAAGATGCGGAACTGGGCCCCTATACCACCCGGGGCGGCAAGGACAAGATCCTGGATTGGATCGACAAATCCCTGAAGGATGGCGCAAGAATAGCCTTCGACGGAAGGACGGTCAAGGCGGAGGGCTATCCCAACGGTTACTTCATGGCCCCGACCATCCTCGAAGATGTGAACGTGAATATGCCCATGGCCAAGGAAGAGGCCTTCGGGGCGGTAGCGGCCCTGATCAGGGGAGACAGCCTGGATCAGGCCATCGAGTGGATCAACACCAAGACCAACCTCGGTCACTCCGCCGCCATCATGACCAGCAGCATGAAAAACGCCCGGAAGCTCATTCGAGAGGCCAATGTAGGAAATGTTGCGGTGAATCTGGGTGTGGCCCAGCCCTATGCCTTCTTCCCATTAGGTTCCCGGCGGGAATCCTTTGTGGGGTCCGCCAAGTCCCGCATGGCATCCATGCGATTGTTCATGGACGAGAAGACGGTGGTTTCGCGCTGGGTATGATGTTTGGCGCCGTCGCCCGGCGGCATGGATTTTCTTGCAGAGATTGAAAAAGACATTAACAGCAGAGGGGTATCCTCTCTATCGCCGGAAACGGTTGAGAGGCAAAAGCAAAAACACAAGGATGGTCATTTTAGTGAAGGAGAATTACTTATGAAACGGTATTTGAAGGGTGTGTCGATAGGGCTCTTTGTGCTTGCGGTAACTGTTTTAATATCCGGATCGCCGGTTTATGCCGAGTTTCCTGAAAAGGCGTTGACCCTCATTGTCCCCTGGTCGCCCGGCGGATCGGGAGACATGACCTGCCGCATCCTGGCCGCCCAGATGGAAAAGGAACTTGGGAAACCCGTCGTGGTGAAGAATATGCCGGGGGCAGGCTCCATTGTCGGGGCGAAGGCCCTTGTCGACGCCAAACCGGACGGATACACCATGGGATTCCTCGGCATCAGCGCAACCATCGCTCAGTACACGTCCGTTTCCCCGGTCATGATGAGCGAATACAAGGCCGTATCGGGGGTGATTAACCCGGCCCTGTTCCTGCTGGTCAATGCGGACACTCCCTGGAAAACCCTGCAGGAGTTTGTGGCCTTTGCAAAGGCGAATCCCGGCAAGATCAAAAACGGGAACGCCGGAGCGGGCGTGATTGACCATCTCTATTCATCCGATTTCGCCAAAGTGGCGGATGTGCGGTTCACACAGGTGCCCTTCAAGGGCTGGGGGCCTTCTCTCGCCGCACTGGCAGGGGGCCATGTAGACTCCATGTTCGTGGCCATCGGTCCCGCCAAGGCCATGATTTCAGCAGGCAAAATTCGACCCATTGCCATTGCCGCGGAGGAAAGACATCCCCACTACGCCGATATCCCGACCATGAAGGAAGGGGGCGTGGACATCACCATGCCTTTCTGGGAATCGATCGTCGTGCCGGAAAAGACACCGGGCCATATCGTGAAGATTCTGGATACTGCCATTCGGAAGGCCTTTGAGGATCCGGGGACACAGAAGAAGATCAAGGACTCCGGCCTGGATGTGTCGTATCTGGATACCCCCGGGATCGCCAAGCTGAGGATGGCTTCCGATGCAAAGGTGAAAAGCATGGTGGACGCCCTGGGTTTGAAACAGAATTAAATAGACCCGTTGAGCCGGCCTCTTGGCGTCAATCAGAGGCCGGCCCCTTCGAGGGGGATCCGAGCATATGACCGCTGTCAGACGAGATGCGTGGACAACGTTTGTTTTCTGCCTCCTGTTGGGTGTTCTCATCTTTGCAGACACCCTCCGATATCCGGAAGTTCAGGGGCAGGGCTTCGGACAGGGGCCTGCCTTTTACCCCCAGTTGCTGGCCGGGGTGTTGATCTTTTTGGGCGCCTTGACTCTTTTGGAGGGGCTGAGTTCCAAAAGGGGTGCTGCAACCGGGGAAGATGTCGACACGAAAAATCGTGGCATCCGGTATGCTCCCGTGGTCCTTCTGATGGCCCTGTGTCTGGTCCTGATCGCGTTGATGAAATACCTTGGGTTCTTTGTCAGCGGTTTTCTCCTCACCTTTCTGACCGTGCGTTTGATCAGGCGTTCGCTCAAGATGCGTCACCTGATTGCGGACCTCGGTTTCAGCGTAGGCATGATCATTGTTGTGTACCTGGTATTTGAGGTCTTTGTCGGGATCGAACTGCCAGGATCCATCTTTCTTGATTGACCGGAAATGGCATCATGAGCACCTTCGACCTCATAACCGCTGGACTCCCAACTTTCTATAATTTCTATTCCGTATTTCTGGTCATCGCCGGCTCCGTGCTGGGCATTATATTCGGCGCCATTCCCGGGCTTACGGCCACCATGGGAATGGCCATTTTTCTCCCCATGACCTTTGCCATGAGCGATATCAACGGGATGCTCTTCCTGATAGGCATTTTCGTCGGTGCCTGCTATGCGGGGTCCCTTTCTTCCATCCTGGTCAACATCCCCGGCACCCCGTCCGCCATTGCCACCGGGTTTGATGGATATACCATGGCACAAAAGGGGGAGGCAGGCCGGGCCATCGGGTACTCGACCGTCGCTTCCGCCCTGGGCGGTCTTTTCGGGGTCCTGGTCCTCATGTTTGCAGCCCCTTTCCTTGCCGGTCTGGCCCTGGAATTCGGGGCGCAGGAATATACCGGCGTGGCCCTCCTCGGCATCAGCATTGTCAGTTACATCTCCTTCGGTTCCACCATGAAGGGACTCATCGGCGGCATTATCGGTCTCCTCCTTGCCGCCGTGGGCCAGGATGTGATCACGGCCTATCCGAGGTTCGTCTTCGGGTCCAAGGACCTTCAGGCCGGCCTGGAGATGATCCCGGTGATGGTAGGGTTTTTCGGGGTGACCGAGGTCCTGACCAAACTGGAGCAGGAAAAGGAGATCAAGATTGCGATCGCCAAGATCCGCAATGTCCTTCCCAGCCTCTCGAAGCTGGCCCGTATGTCTCCCATGATGGCCGTTTCCTCGCTCATCGGGACCTTTGTCGGGGCCATCCCCGCGGCAGGCGGCGCCATCGCCTCCATGGCGGCCTACGGGATTCAAAAGCGGTTTTCAAAGAGATCGCGAGAGTACGGAACGGGGATCGCCGAGGGTGTGGTGGCGGCTGAAGCGGCCAACAACGCTGCCGTAGGGGGGGCCTTCGTACCCATGCTTTCCCTGGGTATTCCGGGCGATCCTCAGACGGCTATCCTGATCGGGGCACTCATGATCAACGGGCTTGCCCCCGGTCCCATGCTTTTCGCCACCCGGCCCGATCTCATCTCCACGATTTACCTGGGAAACGTTCTCTCAGTGATCGTCTTTGCCGTCGTGGGTCTTCTTGGGGCCCGATCCTTCGCCCATCTCATCCGGGTGCCCCGTCATTTTCTCCTCCCCGGAATTATGATTTTTTGCATTATCGGGGCCTATGCCATTAGAAACACCGTATTCGATATCTGGGTTCTTCTCGCCTGCGGATTGTTAGGCTATCTGCTCCAAAAAATCGGCATCATGCCTGCCCCGATCATCCTGGGGTTTGTCCTGGGTCCCATATTGGAAGACAATTTTCGTCGATCCCTCATCATGTCGGGGGGCGACTGGACAACCTTTTTCACAAGACCGATCAGCCTTGTGCTCTTGCTGATCAATCTTTTCATTCTCTTTGCGCCCTATGTGATGGGTTTTTTTAGGAGGGTTCTGAGTCGTCCGACAAGAGAAAAGGTCTCTTGAAGGCGCTCACGGACCTTTTCAGCCGTGGAGATACTCGAAAGAACACCTTAACAAACAGGAAGGGGGGGTTAAATCATGCTTAGAACCATTATCGTTTTTGTATTGGTGATTTTTTTGGGGACCCTGGTATCAGCGCCTTTCACCATACCTTGCGCGGAGTGCGGTTCAGAGGGCAAAATCGGGGTCATCGTCGTGGATGTGCAGGGGGATTTTACAACCCTGAAGAAGGGGTCCCTGGCGGTTAATGGAACCGATCAGGCCTATGTGGACGGCGTGGCCAAGGCCACCAACGACTTCAGCAGGGAGGGCTTTTTAATCTTCGGCACCCAGGACTGGCATCCCGGGGATCATGTCTCCTTCTTCACCAATCACGATGGAAAGAAGCCCTTTGAAGCGATTCAGATCGAGGGACGGACCCAGGTCCTCTGGCCGCCCCACTGCATCCAGGGGACGGAAAATGCCCGGGTCCTGGTGGATAACAACCTGTTCCTGGCCATCGTAAAGAAAGGGCAGGATTCCCGATATGACAGTTATTCCGGCTTTCAGGACGACGGCGGCGCCAAGACCGAGATGGACAAGATTCTCAAAAGGAACATGGTAAGGAAGGTTGTCGTGTACGGGCTTGCCACCGACTACTGTGTGAAGGCAACGGCCATTGACGCGGCCCGGACAGGGTACAAGGTGATTGTCGTGGAGGACCTCTGCAAGGGGGTCGCCCCGGACACCACTCAAAAGGCCCTGGAAGAGATGAAGGCCCAGGGGATTCAGGTCGTCAAGACCGCGGAAGTGAAGGAGGCCCTGGCCCAGTAGGCAAGTGGTGGGGTGGCGTCGTCGAGGGGTCGAGTGAAAACCTGAAACTTGGAACCGTCTCATCCACAATCCACACTTCGGTCACGAACCTCGCAACCCGCAACCGGCCACTCCGCACTTGAGTCATCCCGCCTTGCGGGACTCACTTTAGTCACGTTAGCCATTCCATTTCACTGAGGAATGTGAGGGTCATGAAACCAAACACACATATCCCGATTGAATTTACCATTAACGGCAAAAAGGTATCCCTGGAGGTCGAGGCGGACGAAACGGCCCTGAAGTTGATTCGCGACCGCCTCTTGCTCAAGGGGACAAAGGAGGGGTGCGGCATCGGAGAATGCGGGGCCTGCACCATTGTGGTGGACGGCAAAAGCGCGAATGCCTGTCTCATGCTCGCTGCGCAACTCCATGGGCGGGAGATCTTGACCGTCGAAGGGTTGGCGGCGGATGGGGATCTCGATCCGCTTCAGAAGTCCTTTGCAGACCATCATGCGGTCCAGTGCGGCTTCTGTACCCCCGGATTCCTGATGAGCAGTTATGCCCTGCTCAAGGAGAATCCCCACCCCGACCGACGGGAGATTATCGACGCCATTTCAGGGAATCTTTGCAGATGCACAGGGTACCAGCAGATTGTGGACGCGGTTGAGGACGGGGCAAAACAGCTTCGCAAGGAAAAGTCGAAATGAAAAAGGATGTGGCGTATGTGAGGCCGGATACCCTGGAGGACGCCCTCGCTTTTTTGAAGGAAACGGGGAAGACGTCCAGGGTCGTCGCCGGCGGCACGGATGTCGTCACAGGGCTCCGATCGGGAATGCTGAAAGGGGTATGCCTCGTGGATATCTCCGGCCTTGCCGAGCTTAAGGGCATCGAGGAAAAAGAAGGCGAAGTATGTATCGGTTCGGGCGTCACCCTGTCGGAGATCTTTGCTTCAGAGGCCGTGGCCCGCGTTGCCCCTGCCCTTCAAAACGCGGCCAGGGTATTCGGGAGCAGGCAGATACGAAACATGGCCACCATCGGCGGCAATATCTGCAGGGCCTCGCCGGCAGGGGATACCCTCCCGGTGCTCTATGCCCAGGATGCCCAATTGGAACTGATCTCCTCCTCCTCGTTCCGAAGGATTCCGCTCCGTGATTTCATCCGAGGACCGGGACACACCGCGCTTGGGGCCGAAGAGATTTTGCGGGGGGTCCGGCTGAAGAAAGCCCCTGGTATGAGCATGCACCGATTCGAGAAGGTGGGGAACCGCAAGGTCCTGGCCGTCTCGATCGTAAGCCTGGCGGCCCTGCTTGGCCTGAGCGATACGGGAATCATCGAGAGCGCACGCCTGGCATGGGGGAGCGTGGCCCCTACCGTGGTCAGATCCACACAGGTGGAAGAATCTCTCACAGGGAAACCGTTAACTGCCGAAACCCTTGGGCAGGTCTTCCCCCTGGTACAGCAGGCGATCTCTCCCATCGATGATATTCGCGCCAGCGGTGCATATAGAAGGAGGGTCGCGGTGGGTCTCCTTTTTCGCCTGTTAGAGAATCGGGAGTCGTGTGATTGAAACGATGAAAACCATTGGAAAGAATTTCGCCCGTCGCGGTGCACGTGAGAGGTTGAAGGGAATGCCCATCTTTTGCGCAGACCTGGAACTCGAAAACCCTCTCACCCTGAAGGTCCTGAGGAGTACCCGTGCCCATGCACGAATTCTCCGAATTGATGTGGAGCGGGCCGCCAAGTTAAAAGGCGTCGTCAGGATCTTCACGGCAGCGGACATTCCGGGAAAAAACCTCGCCGGAATCATCAACAAGGATCATCCCCTCCTGGTCCCGGACAAGGTCCGCCATGTGGGGGACGCTGTTGCCCTTGTGGCGACCGAAAGCGAGGAAGCGGCCGAAAGCGCCCTTCGTGCCATTGTCGTGACCTATGAGGACCTCCCCGTTGTTCACGACCCGGAAGAGGCCTTGAAGGAAGGCGCCCCGCGGATACACGAAAAGGGCAACCTTCTCTTTACGAGAAAGATCAAGCTGGGGGACGCAAACAAGGCCTTTTCACACTGTGCGGTCGTTGTGGAGAAGGTTTACAGGACCTCCTTTCTGGAACATACCTATCTGGAACCGGATGCCGGGGCCGGGTATGTGGAGGACGACGGAACCCTGACGATCTTTGCCTCGACCCAGAATCCCCATTATGATCACAGTGAAGTGGTCGCCCTCCTGGGGGTTGAGCCGGACAGGGTCAGGATCATCCAGGCGGCCACGGGCGGGGCATTCGGCTCCAAGCTGGATCTCAACGTGCAGGGCTTTATCGGGCTGGCGCTCTATCATCTGAAACGGCCTGTGCGCTATGTCTATACCCGGGAAGAGGCATTCCTGGCCACAGCCAAAAGGCACCCCCTCATCATCAACATGAAGACCGGCGCGGACAGGGAGGGGAGGCTCCTGGCCATGCAGACAAGGATCCTCTGCGACACAGGGGCTTACGGCTCCTACGGCATTGCCGTGGCCTCGAGGGCCGCGGTCCATGCCACGGGTCCCTACAAGGTGCCCAGTGTTGACATAGAGGCCCTGTGCATCTACACCAACAGCCCGTTTGCCGGGGCCATGAGGGGATTCGGCGCCCCCCAGATGGCATTTGCCACGGAATCCCAGATGGACCTTGTCGCAGGGGAATTGGGTATGGATCCCCTTGAAATAAGACGCCTCAACGCCCTGAGAGAGGGATCCACGACCGGCACGGGGCAGGAATTGCAGGCGAGCGTGGGCATCGGGGAGTGTCTGGATGCCATAGGACCCTACTATTCGAGGGCGCTGGAAGCGTGGCGGACGGCCCCTGTGCCTCCTTTCAAGAAGCGGGGCGTCGGTCTCGGGGCCATGTGGTACGGGATTGGGAATACAGGCGTCCAGAATCCCTCAACGGCCCAGATCGAGGTGGACCTGGAGGGAAGGGTCACGCTCTACACCGGATGCGCGGACATCGGTCAGGGCTCCACGACCGTCCTTTCTCAGATCGCCGGGGAGACGCTCGGGTTAGCCCCCGACAACATCCGGACGATTGTGGGGGATACCCGATGGACGACCAATGCGGGGGCCACTTCCGCAAGCCGGCAGACCTATATCTCCGGAAACGCGGTTAAGGACGCAGCGGACAAACTGGCGGATCTCCTCCTGACCGAGGGCGTGGATCTGCTAAAAGCGCCGAAGCGTTCACTGGTCCTGGATGCCGGCATGATCCGGGGCATGAATGATCCGGCAAAAAGCGTCCCCTTCGTGAAGGCAGTCAGGCGTGCCCACAAGAAAGGCCTTCCTTTGAAATGGCAGGGATACTTCGATCCGGTCACCGAACCTCTGGACCCTGAAACAGGCCAGGGCGTGCCCTATGCCACCTATGCCTTTGCATGCCATCTTGTCCAGGTTACCGTGGACGTGTGTACGGGAGAAGTGGAGGTCAATCGGGTGGTTGCGGCCCACGACGTGGGTAAGGCCATCTATCCGGAGGGCGTGATCGGTCAGATCTGCGGAGGGGTGGCCATGGGGATCGGCTTTGCCCTCATGGAGGAATATGTCCCGGGAAAGACCCAGTCCATGAACGACTACGATATCCCCACGTGCAGCGATATGCCCGAGGTGGTTCCAATCATCGTGGAGTCTAGGGAACCGACAGGACCTTATGGTGCAAAGGGGGTCGGGGAGCCGGCCTTGATCCCCACGGCCCCGGCCGTACTGAATGCCGTTTCCGATGCACTGGGAGAGAGGATCTACACCCTGCCGGGGAGCCTGGAAAGGGTCCTCCATGCAAGCATCAAGGCAGGACAATTCAGACCAAAGGAGGTTTAAGATGTCAGGCGTTATTCTGAAAAACATTGGAACCATTGTAAGCGGCGATATCTCCATGCCCGTTCTCGAGGGCGATGCCATCGCCATAGAGGACGGCAAGATAAAGCGGATCGGTCGTTTTGAAGACCTGGCCCCCAAAAAGGGCGACACGGTCATCGATTGCGACGGAACCACGGTGACCCCAGGCCTCATCGACTCCCATTGCCATGTGATCCTTGGGGACTTTACCTCCCGTCAGAATCAGATGGGCTTTATCGAGAGCGAGCTGCACGGCGGGGTCACCACCCTTATTTCCGCCGGAGAGGTCCACCTGCAGGGGAGACCCAAGGATCCGGCAGGGACCAAGGCCCTGGCGATCCTGGCGGCCAAGGCCTGGGCCAATTTCAGGCCCGGCGGAGCCAAGGTCCTCGGCGGGGCCTTGATCCTTGAGAAGGGTCTTGTCAAGCAGGATTTTGAGGAAATGGCCAGGGAGGGGGTCCGTGTGGTGGGTGAAATCGGACTCGGGAGCATCAAACAGCCCGAGGATGCCGCACCCATGGTCGAGTGGGCCAGAGAGGTCGGCATGACCGTGATGATGCACACCGGCGGGACGTCCATACCGGGGAGCAGCACGGTCACGGCGGACGAGGTGATCAAAACCAATCCGCATATCGCCTCCCACGTCAACGGCGGTCCTACAGCCGTCGCCATCGAGGAGGTGGAGAGGCTGGTGAACGAAACCAAACTCGCCATTGAGATCGTCCACTGCGGAAACCCCAAGGTGGCCGTCGAGGCCGCGAATCTCTGTGTCAAGGCCAATGCCTTAGACCGCATGATCATAGGAAACGACGCACCTTCGGGGACGGGGGTGATCCCCCTGGGCGTTCTCCGCGTCATCAATCACCTGGCCAGTCTGACCCCGATCAGGGCCGAAGAGGCCATTTGCATGGCCACCGGGAACACGGCGCGCATCTACAAGCTGAACCGGGGCACCCTTGCGGAAGGGAAAGAGGCGGACCTGGTCATCATGGACGCACCCATGGGGTCCGTGGGTGAAAATGCCCTTGAAGCGATCGAAGCGGGAGATATTCCGGGCGTGGCCATGATCCTGGTGGATGGAAACATCGTGGTTTCTACGAGCAGAAATACGCCGCCTCCAAAACGGAAACCCACCGTGACCAGGAACTTCGGCGGGCCCGTGATTGAAGAATGATCCAAGGCGGCACAACCACAACCAAAAAATATCTCACACAAAGACACAGAGCCACAAAGAGACAAAAAAGGGGTTCCTTGACTCGTACTTGTAACTCCGAGCTCTAACAAACAGTAACGAGCAACCAGAGACGTTTCGAATGAAAGTGGATCCGGAAAAATGTATCGGCTGCGGGTATTGCGTGAGGGATTGTCCTGTGGGCGCGGTTCACCTATCACATAAGAAGGCCGTCATCGACGAGACCTGCACCCAATGCGGGGCCTGTCTGAGGGTGTGCGAGCAGGGGGCACTGTCGAAGGAGTCGAGGATCCCCGAACATGCGGTCGTTTGCGAAGCCTGCCCCATCAACTGCCGGATCGGACCGGGGATGATCGGCGCGTGCCATCGGTACAGGAATATCGATGGAGAACTCCTTCGGGTGACGCCCCTTCACACCTGGCAGGACGTGGAGGACATTGTGGGCCCCGACCCGGCCGGGCCCATCAGGAGGCCCTTGATCACCGCCATCGGGGCGGGGACGACCTATCCGGACTGCAAGCCCGCGCCGTATATTGTCAGGGGCAAACGGAAAGGGGTGGACGTGGTGACGGTGGTGACCGAGGCGCCCCTGAGCTACAGCGGCATTCTGGTCAAGGTCGATACGGATATCCCGGTGGGTGAAGAAGGGGCGGACGTCCTTGTGGGGAAAAGAAAGGTGGGGATGGTGACCACCGAGCAGTACGGCTCCAAGATGCTCTCCATCGGCGGGGTCAACCTCCTCACGGCAAAAGATGGACTGCTGGCGGCAAGGACCATCACAGATATTGCCAACAAACAGTCTGTGAGACTAAAGGTCGCGGGCGGGGCCAGTCTGGAACTCCAGGTCGGTCAGGCCCCGGTCATCAACGGCATGCGGCCCGACACCATGAGAGTCGGCTGCGGGAGCGCCACCCTCGGCCTTTTTGCCCCGCTTCTCGTGGCAGCCGCCGATGAGGTTATTATTCTCGACTCCCATATCACCAGTCTGATGAGTGAACACGCGGCAGGCAGGTTTGTTGCGGCCAGACCCTCGGGGATCAGGCTCCGTTTCAGAATGAGCACGCCTGGGAGATATTTCGGGGACCACGGCAACGGTTGGGGCGGTACGTCCATCACGAATCCCCTGGATGTGATCGCGGGTCTGGATGAGGTCGTGGCCAGAGTCGGGATGCGCGTCTTGATTACGGAAACCACCGGACATAACGCAGGGCTCTTCGAACTGGGGGAGGATGGGCAATTCCAGAAGGCGCCCCTCACCGAGGCCTGCAGGGAGGCACTCGAGGCCATTTCGTCCACCTGTGAACCCTCCAGGGTTTCCGCCGTATATATGGGAGGTACGGGAGGAAGCGCGCGGGCCGGCGTCACCCGCTATCCGGTCAAGTTGACCCGTGCGGTTCATTCCGCCAAGGCCAGTCTCACGGTGGGCGGGGCCCCGACCTATGTCCTGCCCGGCGGTGGGATCAACTTCATGGTGGACGTGGAGCGGGTCAAGGCGGGCATTTTCTATTGGACGCCTACTCCCGCGACAATTTGTCCTGTCGAATACACCATGGCTCTCAGGGACTACGAGGAGATGGGCGGCCATATGGAGGCCATGAGGCCTTTTCCCCTCAAGGGTCCGGGGGTTGTTCTGGATTGACCGGATCCCTCAAGCATCAGCAGACCATCCGAGTGCTCCAGGGGGGCGATATCATGGCCGAATGGGGTCCCATGAGGCTTGTCATCTCCTCCTTCGTGGGGAGGGTTCCCCAGCGGGAGATGAACGTGGATGCGGCCCGATACGCATTTGAAGCCCTGGAGAAAATCAGTCGGCACAGGGAAAAGCTGAGTCGCGCCTCCGCACACATCCCGAATCAGATTGAAGAACCCCTGGCCCTGGAAATGGTCTGCAGCGCCCTGACGGTCGGTGATGCGGATCTGACCCCGATGGCTGCCGTGGCAGGGACCATCGCCGATGCGGTGGCCGATTATCTGGCCGGGCGGGGGATGACAAAGGCGATCGTCAATAACGGAGGGGATATCGCCATTCGGCTTCGGGGAGAGAATTCGGCAACGGTGGGGATCCGTGAGGATGTGCGGAGTTATGATTTTTCCCATGTGATCCGGCTCGGATCCGAGCGCGCCTCCTGGGGGGTGGCCACCAGCGGTGTGGGGGGCCGGAGTCTCACAAGAGGAATCGCCTCGGCCGCCACCGTGATCGCCCATAAGGCTTCCATGGCCGATGCAGCGGCAACGGCTGTCGCCAATGCGAGTTTTGTGGAAGACCGTCAGGTGATTCAGAAGGATGCGGAGAGGGTGGCGCCAGACACCGATATCCCCGGAACCCCCATCACCTGCAAGGTGGGACTTCTGAAGGAGGAGACGAAATCCCTCGCAGTGAAGCGGGCCTTGGGAAGAGCGGCGGAGTTGATGGCAAGGGAGGTCATTTTGGGCGCCTTTGTCTCTGTGGCCGGCAAGGTCGGGATGACGGACGCGTTCAGGGGATGGCTGGTCGATGAATTTCCGGATAAGCGGAAACTGCTTACCCCAAAACCGTAACCGTTCACGGTTTCAAAGGTCCGGAGGAGTGCTTCATGGCCTCGGTTTTGTCCTTGCCCTTAACCCTGAACGCTCGTATGAAACTTGAATTATGTAAACTTGATTTTCAAGTTTCTTTTACGATCAGACTGGCCGCCCTGGCGGCAAGAGGCGGCGTTGAACCCTGAACCTATGAACGCGTACGGAAAACCTTAAATCACACAAGAGGAGGGAATTGGAATGGAAGTCAGAAAATACGTCACCATCGTCGAACAGATCTTATCCGAAGGGGGTCGCCCCATGACGCCTCCCGGCAAAAGGGCTGCCGCCGTTGCGGTGATCAAGAACCCCTTTGCCGGCAGATATGAAGAGGACCTGACCCCTTTGATGGATATCGGGGAGGCCCTCGGAGGGATTCTCGGCAAGATGGCCGTGGAGGCACTGGGGATCCGACCGGAAGAGGCTGAAGGGTACGGCAAGGGCGCCATTGTCGGCGAGAACGGCGAGCGGGAACATGCAGGGGCGATCCTGCATCCCAAGCTGGGGAAACCGTTCCGTGACGCGTTGGGGGGAGGCAAGGCCCTCATTCCGTCGGCCAAAAAGATCGGCGGCATGGGCACCGAAATCGATGTGCCCACCCACTACAAGGACGCGGCCTTTGTTCGGAGCCACTTCGATGCCATGGCAATCCGAATCGACGATGCCCCT
>JAWOIH010000324.1:0-3648 GCA_046484725.1 Candidatus Desulfacyla sp.
ACCAGGGCCACTTTTCCTTCCTGAGAGAGAAATGAACAGTCCATCGGTTGTCCTCCGTTTTCCTTTTCAGACCATTATCGCTTGATTTCCGCCATTTCTTCCACCAGCTTCTGGCAGTATTTGAGCACCTTTGCCCCTTCCATAAAGATCGTCATCCGCTCGGCCATGGGTGAGCCTTCACCGTGCAGACAGATCGTCTCCAGGTCCGCGGTGGTAATCCTTCGAATCAGATCGAACATGCGCAGACGGTTTTCCGTAGAGATGTTCTTATTGCCCATGAGGTATTTGTCGATATCGTCATGGAGTTCCGGCCGCATATAGTCCCTGTAGGTGGGAGCGGTTACGATGAGCCCTCCCGCCAGGTCCTCAACGATCTTGACCACATCGTGGTAGTTGTGGGCAAAATGGTACTTGGCCATGTTGGTGGCAATCGGGTTGGGGACCGCAATGTCCCCCCGCATGACAAAATCGTAGCAGGCCGTCTTGGACAGGGATTTGAGGGTTTCCAGGTAGATGATCAAGTCAATGAGTTTTTCCTTGACGTGCGGGGCCTCTGATATGCCGTTATATTCAGCGATGGCTGCGCCGACTCCCACGAACTGTTCGGAAAGGGGGATTCGGTAGGCACAACCGGTCCGGCGATGCATGAGGGCGAAATTGTACACCATGATGGCCGCGAATTTCCACTCTCCGCAAAGAAACACCCTTTCCCAGGGGACCAGGACGTCATCGAAGATGATCAGTGAATCGGTGTGGACCCTCACCGGCCTGGAGTTGGGAAATTCCAGCGCGCTGATGTGGGAGGTGAAGGGCCGGCAGACCTGGCGTATGCCTTTGGTATTGGCCGGAATGGCGAATGCCACCGCATAGTCCGCATCGGCCTCGCTCATGGCCCGGCAGGGGATGGCCAGTATGTCGTTGCAATAGGCGGCGCCCGTGATGTGGACCTTGGCGCCCCGTACCACGATCCCCTGACTGTTCTTATCCACCACACGAACATTGAAATCCGGGTGGGCCTGCTCCGGGTGAGAAGGCCGGTACATTCGGTTTCCCTTGACGTCCGTTACCCCGGCGCAGGTGGCGAGGTCGTTTTCCTGGAGGTGTTTCCGGTAATTCTGAACGCGGTCCACATAGTCTTGGTTGCCCATCATGTTTGCCGTGATGTTGATGGCATTGAGGGCGTCGGCCCCGATATCATGGGCCAGGGGTATATACCCGTCTCCAAGTTCGGTCGCCTTGACGATCAGGTCGTGGGCCTTCAACAGGTCTTCCGCTGTTTTCGGGGTGTAGTAATAACGGCTGATGTCTTCCCCTGTCTCAGGATCTTGCATGACTGCGAGCTTTCGAAGCTCAGGGTCTTCAGCCATTTCGTAATCAATGGCCATCAGGTCTACACACACACCCAGATCGGGGTGTGTGACCACATTTTCCACCTTTTCGCCCTTATAGTAGACCTCTCGGCCGTCTTTTAGACTCTCTTTGTATGCTTCGGCAGTAATGAGTGACATAGTCTTAGTATCTCCTGACCCGGACACGCCGGAATGGTATATGTTGAACGAAATCGGAACGTGGCATGTAGACTGCGTAATACAGGACGCCAAGCGATCCGGCAACCTCCTCCCCACGTTCCCATTCTGACTTCTGACGTCTGGCCCCTGATGCCTACCAGGTCGTGGCCGGTTTGGGGATCCCCTGGTGATAGGGCGGATAGAGGGAGAACTCCAGCTCTGTTCCCATGATCTCGTCCACGAGCATCACAGCAGCGAGGGAGGCCCCGTCCACACCGCCCCCCCATAGCCGCTGGCCGTACTGGTCCCCGACAAAGAAGAGACCGTCCACATAGTCGCTTCGCAAGGGGGGGCGTTTCTCTCCGATGGGCCGCCAGTTGCCGTATGCCTCATCAGAGGGTGTCCAAAGGACGAACTCCACGTTCTCTTCCCACCCCTTGAAGGTGTTTTTGAACCACCGCATGCAATAATTGATGATGCGCATGACCTTTTTTGGATCGCGCATCTCCTTGTCTGTCAGGGCCGTGGAAAAAATGAAGTCCCGCTTGCCTTCAGGCGCCCGCTTGGCGCAGGCGGCCATATTCCACATGACCATGTCCACAGCGCCGATGTAGCCTTCGCGTTTGATAATTCCCGGCATCCAGATAAAGCTCTTTTCGTCCACTTCATATTGGGCCCAGACGTTGTCCTTGATGCCGATAAATGCGGAAAGAAGCCCCGCGGACCAGAATCGGTTCTGGAGCAGATCCACCCATTCTGCAGGGAAGTGCCTGGGATGGAGGACGTTGAAGATGTGTTTGGGGGGAATGTTGCAGATGACCGTATCGCATTCAATGGTTTCGAATTCACCCGCCTTGTTTCGAATGATCACGCCCCGCGCCCTTCCCCCTTCTACGATGATCTCTTCAACCGGCGTTGCGCGCCAAATCTCGCCGCCCGCCGCGTTCAAGGCCTGTTCCATGGACAGGGGAATGGCCATGCACCCCGGTTCGGAGATCGTGGCCACGGATCCGCTGTGCAGGTTCATTCGAATGTCTCTGGCAATGGCCATGTACCCCAAAAAATCGCCTGCCGGCGCCATTCTGGGTTCTGCCATGGCGTTCTGGCAGGCCATCACCACCTTGATGTAGTCGTAGGCCTCTTCGTTTTTTGTCAGACCTCTTTCTTCAAGCCAGGTCTGAACGTCCATTTCCATGGCCGCTGCGCACTCCTCCATGGAAAGGCTTCCCATCTGTTTCAGGGCAATTAGGGTCTCGCGATACCCGCTCTCCGTCTGCCAGGGATAGGGTTTCCTGGCCGGCACCTGGTAAATGCTGTTATCCCGGCAGTCCACGAAACCCAGACCTTCGTTTACGCGCATATCCACGGGCCTTCCAAGATAGTCCAGCAGCATCCGGCATCTGGATTTGTTTCCCCAGAAGAGGCCGTGGCCCCCGTTTTCAAATGTGTACCCGTCCAGGAGACCCTTGCCAAACATGGTTTTGATGTCCGGTTCACAGTAAGAAACCCAGCAACGGCTGTCTGCCAGCGATTTCATGAATCCTCTGGCGTCCAACTCCTTTCCATCGATGGTCACCTTATCGCCTTCTCCCGTGTAGGAGGCCACTCGGCCGCCTATGGTGGGGGCCTTTTCCAAAACCAGCACCTTTTTTCCATGGTCTTTCGCCAGAAGCGCAGCCGCACCGCAGCCGCCGATACCCGATCCCACGACGATGACATCGTACCCTTTGTCAGTCATTTAAAAACCTCCTCAATAATCGTTAGTTATGCCTTATGGTTTATAATTGGTTGTGAAAATGAGTTTGGGGCAGCGATGCGGTATCACCTCAGGAAAAAGCGACGCTTTCCCGTCAGAAAGATTCCGTTTTTCATGCGATACACCCCAACATCGCTACAAACTTTGCAAGAAAAATGCCGTTTCTCGAAATCAGGAAAAAAGGTATGGTTGCAAGTGGTTAGAGATGACCAGGGGTGAGATTGGCTTTTCTATGCACAACATGTAGTTTCTTATGCCCCAAATGTTGTTCAAGCAGCTTGACAAACCGTGGATGCTCGTTTTAGCCTACAGCATGACACAAAGCCATCCTGAATTTATGAGAAAAATCATTAAGGAAGTAGTTATCAAAAAAACAGGCATAAG
>JAWOIH010000370.1:0-16323 GCA_046484725.1 Candidatus Desulfacyla sp.
TGTTTCTGCCCCGGGGCGTGTTCATGAACCGGGATAGCAAAGGCGTTAAGATGTCAGCGACCGACAAGGTCACCGAACACGTGACGCGATCCTGGTATCAGGGGAGCGAGGGCAGACATCCATACAACGGGGAGACCCAGCCCATTGAAGGGGATCCCAAGTACGATACCGCTGACAGATACTCCTGGTTGAAGGCCCCCCGCTATGACGGTCAGGCGTGCGAGGTAGGCCCCCTGGCCCGGGTGCTGGTGGCCTATGGATATGGGAAGAAAGAGTTCGCCGATCTTGTGAACGACACCCTGCAGAAGCTCAGCCTGCCCGCATCCGCCCTCTTCTCCACACTGGGGCGAACGGCCGCGCGCGCCCTGGAGACCGTGGCCATCGGGGACGCCATGGAGCCGTGGATCATGGAGCTCGTGGGAAACCTCAAGAAAGGGAACAACAAGACCTACACGTCCTGGACCATGCCCAAGACCGGAAAAGGGTGCGGCCTCAACGATGTGGCCAGGGGCTCTCTGGGCCACTGGATCGAGATAGAGGACGGGAAGATCAAGAACTATCAGTACGTGGTCCCGTCCACGTGGAATCTGGGGCCGCGCTGCGAGAAGGGGAAACTGGGACCAGTGGAGGAATCGCTCATCGGCACCCCGGTTGCAGACCCCAAGAACCCGTTGGAGATTATCCGCACCGTCCATTCCTTTGATCCATGCATTGCCTGCGCCGTGCATGTGATCGATCCTCATTCCAACGAGGTCTATAAGGTCAACGTCCTGTAAACGTGAACATCCTGAAATGGCCCCTTCCGCCTTCCTGACTTCGGGAAGGCGGAAGGGCTCCTTTGTGGGCGAGTGACTTCGTCTTCACGGGGATAAGCAGATGTCTCACCTCGCTGCACAATCACGTTCGGAATCCTGGCTCAGGTATGTGGTCCATCATCCCGGTCAGGTCATCCTCCTGACCGCCCTGATTACCCTCATCTTTGCCTCTCACCTGCCTTCCCTCAGATTTGAGACGTCCATCTATGATCTCACGATCGAGGACCTTCCCGAGACCCTGACATACAACCGGTTTAAGAAGGCATTCGGCTGCGAGGAAATCATACTGGTTGTGGCAAGAACAACAGGCGTCTTTAACCGCGAGACCTTCGGCCGGATCGAACACCTGGCCCAATCCCTTTCTCAGATCCATGGAGTGAAACAGGTGATCAGCCTTCCAGGGATAAAGAAGGCAATGGACATCACAGACAAATGGAGTCTTGCCGATTTTCAGGAAGTGGTCTCCGCTGTTGGCCTCTTTCAGAAAAACCTCATATCCGAAGATGGCAAAACGACGGCGATCACGCTCGTTTTAAAGGATATCGATCAGAAGGAGCGGGTCATTGATGCCGTCAACACCCTGATTGACGCTTATCAGAATGCATTTACCATCTATCAGGTGGGCATGCCCATCGTCTCATCGGCCCTGGCTCAATTCACCCAACATGATTTTTTGACCCTGCCCATCGCGACCTTCTCCCTGATCGCAGTGATTCTCTTTCTTTTTTTCCGAAATCTGCGCGGGATCCTGATTCCTTCGGGCACGGTCCTCATCGCCCTTATCTGGACCTTCGGTCTCATGGCCTGGACCGGGACCCCCCTTTCCCTGTTGACCATGATCGTGCCGGTATTCCTGATCGCTGTGGGGACGGCCTATTGCATGTATATTTTTCCAGAGTACAGCGCCTCGGTTGAGCAATCGGCCGCCCCTCGTGAGGCGGCCATTCAGTGTTTCAGCCGTCTGTGGTTCCCCACCGCACTGACCGTCATCACGACCATCATCGGGTTAGGATCTCTGCTGGTCAACCGGGTAACCGAGATCCGCACATTTGCGGTGTTCTCGGGTTTTGGCATCCTTTCTCTGCTTATCCTTATCCTTGCCTTTCTGCCGGCCGTTATGGGCCTCCTTCCCTTCCCAAAGAGGCCAATGGCCGCTCCATCTTCCCAGGGCAAGGTTATAAATCGAATCCTCTCGACCATTATCCATCTCAACCTGACTCATCAAAAGACCTCGCTTGCACTGATCGCCCTCATCTCTCTCGCCGGAGTCATCGGGATATCCCGCATCCAGGTGGAAACCAATCCCGTTGAATTTTTCAAAAAGGATGCGCCGGTGGCCCGGCATTTCCATGATATCTATCAGGACATGTCCGGGAGTTTCCCTGTGAGCGTAGTTGTTGCCAGCCGCGAAGACGGCTACTTTGAGGATCCACAGAACCTGAAGAAAATCAGTAAGGTCCAAGACTTTCTCAACACGCTGCCGGGGGTAGACAAGACCATCTCTCTCGTGGATTACCTCAGGCTCATCAACTATGCCTCTAACCAGTGCAACCCGGACTTCTATGTCCTGCCCGAGGCCCCGTTTGAAATCCGCATGCTGGTAAACAGCTTCAAGAACCTGCTGGGCCTGGATATGCTCTCTCGCTTCATATCCCATGAGTTTTCCAGGACCCATATCATGATGAGGACCCATATCTCCAGCTCCAACGATTTTCTGTCCACTGAGGCCGCCATACGGGATTATCTTAATAGGAATTTTCCAGACAATATGTCAGTTGAGGTGACAGGGTTCGGCATTGTCATCTCCCACAGCAGCCGGCTTATCTCCGAAGGCCAGGTCAAGAGCCTGGGATTGACACTGGTTCTGGTGTTTGCCATTATGTTTATCCTGTTTATGTCCTACAAGGTCGGCGTTATCGCCCTTCTGCCCAATTGCTTCCCTATCATCGTCACCTTCGGCGTGATGGGATGGTTCGGGATTCCGCTCTCCATGGCAACCAGCCTCATCGCCGGAATTGCCATCGGCCTGGCCGTTGACGACACCATCCACTACCTGGTCAACTATAACAGAGAATTCAAAAAGGACCTGAACAAGAGAACGTCCCTGGTCAAGACCATTCGTCATACGGGAAGGCCGATTATTTTCACCACGATCACGATCAGCCTCGGGTTTTCCGTATTGATGTTCTCCAGTTTTAAGCCGACGTCCATGTTCGGCCTGTTGATGATGATCACCATGTTTTCCGCCTTGGTGGCGGACGTGGTCCTCCTCCCCTCTCTGATGCTCCATGTGGAGTTGGTGACCATCTGGGATCTCCTGAAATTCAAACTGGGAAAAGACCCGCAGAAGGGGATTCCCCTGTTTGACGGACTGTCTCGAACCCAGATCCACCATGTGCTCATGGCTGGAAGCATTAAGGATTTCCGGGCAGGTGAGACAGTCTTCAGAAAAGGAGACAAGGGCGATATCATGTATGTGATCGTATCAGGCGAACTCGTGGTCAATGATAGTCCGGTCTCAGCGTCACATGAAACAAAAGGAAGGTTCAACCAGATCATTGCCACGCTCCAGACGGGGGACGTGGTGGGCGAGATGGGGTTGATCCGATCGTGCGAGCGCTCTGCAACGGTAGTGGCGTCCAAGCCCACCGAACTGCTTCAGATTAATGAACGCATGATAAAAAGACTCCAACGGCTTCATGGACATACGGCACACAAATTTTTCTTTAATCTGATGAAGGTACTCTGCGACCGGCTCGAAAACACGACAAGGGCATTTTTGAACCAGTCGATCACGGACAGGCTAACCGGGCTGTATACCCGGGACTATTTCATAACCATCTTAAACCGCGAGGTGGCCCTGACCAGGTCCATAAAAGAAGAAATGCCGCTTTGCCTCATTATCATAAGCCTGGATGATCTTCCGATGATAACCTTGCGAGACGGATACGAGATGACCGACGCCATTTTGCAGAAAATTGCACGCCTCTTGGTAGAAAAGGTGGGCGGCGCACATCATTGCTCCCGATTCAACGCCAATCAGTTTGCCTGCATGCTTGTGAGAACCTCCCCGCGGGACGCCTTGGCCCTATGCGAGGACATCTGGAATGAGATGGAGCACAGCCACCCTGAGAGTCCTGGCGAAACCGCACATGTCCGGCTTAATTTCGGGTTGGCATTTACAAAACAGGATGGCGGGGATGACGTCCATTCCCTGATTAATGCCGCCTTTCACTGGCTTGACCGGGAGAGGTGGTATGAAAACGGTGATAAGGTCGTCCCGCCCATTAAATTGGGTTGAGGAATCGACCAAAATCTATTATAACAATTCATTGAGGAGCATGGTATGCATGTATGGCAAGAATGAGACACATAATCATTTTGGGCGTGGGGAATATCCTCTTCTCTGATGAGGGCGTGGGGATTCAAGTGGTGCAGGCCCTATCGGAGGAGTACTCGTTCTCCGATAATGTCTCCATCGAAGATGGCGGTGTCCTTGGCATCCGGCTCTTAGGGATTATTTCTCAGGCCGACGATCTCGTCGTTGTGGATGCCATCCGAAACGGGGGTCCCCCCGGGACCCTCTACCGGCTCGATGGGGATGCCATACCCAAGCGCATCCTCGCGAAAAACTCCCTCCACCAGGTGGATCTCCTCGAGGCCCTGACCCTCTGCCAGGCCCTTGACAAGGTCCCTGAAACGGTTATTATCGGCGTCGAGCCCCTGGATATCGAGACCATCGGTCTCGAACTGACGGGCCCGATTCAGGAAAAAGTTGAAGGCCTGAAGGCCATGACATTGCGGGAGCTGGATCGGCTGGGGGCCGGCTATGCCAGGAAAGGATCCTCGTTATCATGTGCTTAGCCATCCCCGCAAGGATCACAAAGATCGACGATCGGATGGGGACCATAGATATGGAGGGCGCCCAGAGGGAGATCAGCCTCCTCCTCCTGGAAGACGCCAAGGTAGGGGACTATGTCATTGTCCACGCAGGCTTTGCCATCCACAAGATCGATGAGGCAGAGGCCATGGAATCCTTGAAAATCCTTCGTGAACTGGTATCCTTCATGGATGAAACATCTGCTTAGCCGGATATTTTCTTGACATGCGACGGGTTTTTTACTATGATTGATGTGTTACAAAAGTTGATGGTCTCGTAAAAAGTCGAGGATTGGCCCTTTTTGTCATTCCGGCGAAAGCCGGAATCCAGTGATTTCAACAGGTTCTGGATGCCGGATCAAGTCCGGCATGACGGTTTTAGGGCTTTTTACGAGATTGTCAAAGTTGGGGCGTCAAGAATAGTCGCTATAGGATGTAACATGTTTAAAAATAGAGAGAAAAGGAGGTGAAACGTAGATGAGTAAAAAACATTTAACCCTTTTGGCCGTCGTACTTTCAGGTTTTCTGTTCCTCTCTGTGGGCATACTTATAGCCGCTGATGCACCTGATGAGGTGATGCTTGAAAACAAGGGCTACGCCAAGGATACAAAAGGACCTGTCAAGCTTACCCATAAAAAGCACAGCACGGATTACAAGGTCGCTTGCGCGGACTGCCACCATGTGTACAAAGATGGTAAGAATGTCTGGAAGGAAGGGGATGCGGTACAAAAATGCAGCGCATGCCACGACCCAGAGGCAAAAGAGGGCGGCACCTTGAAGCTGCAGAATGCCTATCACAAGAACTGCAAGGATTGTCACAAGGCATTGCTGGAAGAAGGCAAACCGACCGGACCGTTTAAGAAGTGTAACGATTGTCACGAAAAGAAATCATAACGGGTGCGTCCTGTTACAGCTCTGTTCAAAGAAAAAAGCCGCCCATAAATAGGCGGCTTTTTTCTGTCTGCTAAAAAGATCTGGATTCAAACGCAACAAAAAGGCGTTGCCCCATTCTCTTGATTCCAGGATGAGACAACGCCTCAAATGGGGCCGCGGGAAACGCGCTATACTTCAGTTACTGTAATGGCATCGTGTTCACACACCTCAACACAGCTTTCGCATCCGAGGCACTCTTCCGCATTGACCGGCACGGATTTGTCATCTATGATTTCATAGACATCCACCGGACAGACCTCAACGCATTCCTCACATCCTTCACACTTCTCCGGATCCACCACAACTTCGTAGCCCATATGTCTTAACCTCCTGAATGATAATTAAAAAGCCTCAAATTATTCCCTGTTGGCGGACGCCTCAAGACAGGATCTCCTTACCCATTTTTCACAAACCAGCGGTTACTTAACAGACAAAATTTTGACTGTCAAGCTTTTTTACTTTGGACAGGACCCTTTTATGTGCCTTTTTTAAGCCCTGCCAGATCCTATTGAAAAGACCTCTCAAATAAAAGGGCCGATTACATCTCCGAATCGGCCCCAGGTTAGAACGTCTTCTTGATCGGTTATGATGCGGCCACTTCCGTTTTCACGGAGGTCGCAACCTTGTACAAAATGGTCAACACAAAAAAGCCCGTTGCCAGGACGCCAATGGTAATCAGGACCTCCGGCGTTGTGGGCCAGTATTTGGTAACCGTTTCAAAGGGATTGGGCGTAAAACCGGCGACGATCAGGCCCAGTCCCTTGTCGATCCAGGTGGCCGCAATCAGCACGGCGCAGGCCACTGCTAGCGTCCCCTCGTTCCTGCGGGTCGCAGGGACCACCAGCAGGATGAGGGAGATGACGGCGAATACGGCTGCCGCCCACATCCATGGCGCCAGGTTTCCGACCCCTTCCAGACCCTTAAAGAGAAAGACGATCGGATGCATGTGCCCGGGGATCTGGCTGTAAAAAGCCGTAAAGAGTTCCAGCAGGAAAAAGAAGACATTGATCAGCATGGCATAGGTTACAATACCGGCCAGGGTTCGGATCTGTTCCTTTCCCGGATCAAATTTTGTAACCTTCCTGACAATAAGGCACAGCAAGATCAAAAGAGCAGGACCTGCGCAGAACGCCGATGAGAGGAAGCGGGCGGCCATGATAGAGGTCAGCCAGTAATGCCTCCCCGGAAGACCGGCATACAGAAATGCCGTCACCGTGTGGATGCTGAAGGCCCAGGGAATGGAGATATATATCAGGACCTTGATCCATTTCTGGTATGGAAGTCCCTTCCGCTCTGCGGCCAGGACGTTCCACCCGATGACGATGTTGAGAAGCATATAGACGTTCAGGACGATCATATCCCAGAAGAGGATGGAATTGGGCGTGGGGTAGAGGATCACGTTCATGATCCGGACCGGATTTCCCAGGTCCACAAACACGAACAACAGGCACATGATAATGGCCGACACTGCCAGAAACTCGCCCAAGATCGTGATCCTGCCGAAGGCCTTGTAATCATGGAGGTAATATGGCAAAACGACCATGACCCCGGAGGCCGCAACACCCACAAAATAGGTGAGTTGGCCGATGTAGAGCCCCCATGACACATCCCTGCTCATCCCGGTTACCTTGAGGCCTTCAAAAAACTGATAGAACCAGCATCCCGTACCTATCCCCATCAACACAAGGAGAAAAACGAGCCACCCCCAGTATCCCTGACTTCCTTTCAGTGCCCTGTCAAGCATAATCACCTCATACGATATAGAATAAATTAGGTTCAGTGCCCAATTCGGGCTTCCGTCGGATGGTATACCGCTCGCTGAGCAGCTTCCTTACGTTCGATTTCGGATCAGCGAGGTCTCCGAACGTCAGCGCATGGACCTTAAGCTTATCACAGGCCTGGACACACGCCGGAAGTTCGCCCTTGGCAATCAATTCAACGCAGAAATCGCACTTCTCGACCACGCCCATTGACCTCTCCGGATAGTCCCGGTTGGTCGGATAGTCAGGGTTCAGCTCTTTGGGCGCCTTCCTGGGGTTACCCCAGTTGAAACTCCTGGAACCATAGGGGCAGGCGGCCATGCAGAACCGGCATCCGATGCACCGGTGCATATCCATGCAGACGATGCCGTCTTCCTTCCTCTTAAAGGTCGCCTGCGTGGGGCAGACCCTCACGCAGGGAGGATTAAAGCAGTGATTGCACAACAATAGAACCGGCTGGCGCCTTAACCCCTCCTCAATAAACGGATTGTGTTGATTCGGGAATGAATGCTCAAAGGAATCCTGCCAGATCCATTTGATTTCAATCTTTGGATCTCCCCAGTCCGGCACGTTGTGCGCCTGGTGACAGGCCATGATGCACTGCTTGCACCCATCCTTCCCCTTGGCCTGCTGATCAAGGCACTTTCGGATGTCAATCACCATGGCCCACCGTTTTCCCTTGGTGAGCGGGATGCCCTGCATCGAGGCTTCCAGTTCCCCGGGGGCGAATATATCAACGGCCGCCTTCCCTCCGAGACCGAACAGGGCGGCCATCCCGGCAATCTTGAGGAATTCTCTTCTGTCTACGCCCATTACTTTTTCTCCTCCGGCTGAATATGGCAGTCCCAGCAATAGGGGTCCACATCCACATAGTTGTGGCACTGCAGACAAAATTTGGAGTAGTTTGAATGGCACTCCATACACGTGGTCTGAAGGCTCTTGTAATATCGCTTTCCGTCAGGGGACGTGTAGTAACGCTCCCCATCGCGGACCACCGTGTGCCGCCACTCATCCAGCAGGGTAAAGTGGGACTCCCTCATATAGGTCACCGGCGCCACGCATGCCTTGGCCTCTTTTGCCTTTGCCGTCAACTCCGGTACCGGGGCCTTGGCGGCCTTCCCTGCATTATAGAAGAAAGGGGAGAGCAACAGACCGAGACCGATGATCAGGCCGACAATAATCTTACCGCCATCATACATCCTCTTCATCCTCCATTCCTGGCAGGGGTTCACCACGCAGATTTGTGGTTCTTTTCTGTTCCCCCTCAAATACCAAGGCGTTGGCAACCATTTCATGCACCCCGGTGACCTGCACACCGGGCACCCAGTAGTCCATTAAATTTGGCAGCACAGCTCTGTCAATGGCACAGATACAGGCGAGCATGTTCACCCCGTGTTTCTCATGCACATACTTTACGGCATTGGCACGGGGAAGCCCGCCCCGCATCCGCAGTTCCATGTCTTCACCGGCGTTAAGGCCGCTCCCGCTCCCGCAGCAGAAGGTCTGCTCCCGGATGGTCTCAGGCGGCATCTCATAAAAATGATTGCAGACGCTCTTGATGACATACCTCGGTTCTTCAAGAAAGCCCATTCCCCGGGAGGTGTTGCACGAATCGTGGAACGTCACCTTGAGATTGTCGTTCCGGCTCGTGTCCAGTTTCAGCTTGTTGTTCTTGATGAGGTCTGCCGTGAATTCAACCAGGTGAACCATCTTGGTGGTCTTGGCATTCTCAAATTTGGTCCCAGTGAGAGGGGAGACCGGTTCTTCCAGAAAATCGGGAGGCCCGTTGAAGGTATCCATATACTGATTCAGGACGCGCCACATATGGCCGCATTCGCCCCCCAGTATCCATTTGACCCCTAATCGCTTGGCCTCGGCATACATCTTGGCATTGAGCCGTTTGGCCATCTCATGGGAGGTAAAGTAGCCGAAATTGCCGCCCTCTGATGCATAGGTGCTCCAGGTAATGTCAAGACCGAGAGATTTCAGGTAGTGAAAGAGCATCATATAGCCCATGCAGGTATAGGTCCCCGGGTCGGCAAAGACGTCTCCTGAGGGCGTCACAAAGAGGATCTCGGCGCCTTTCCGGTTCATGTCCTGCTCCATCCTGAGGCCGGTGATGTCTTCGATCTCATCGGTGAAAAAATCCAGCATATCCTTATAGGCATGGGGCTGGATTCCCAGATGGTTCCCGGTCCGGTAGCAGTTGGCCACTGGCGCGGCAATCCAGTCGATATTCAGTCCCAGAAGATTCGTCAGCTCCCTCCCCAGGATGGTCACCTCCGCCGTATCGATTCCGTAGGGGCAGAAGACGGAACAGCGCCGGCATTCCGAGCACTGATAGAGGTAGTACCACCACTCTTTGAGAACATCTTCCGTCAGTTCCCGTCCGCCGCCGAACTTGCCCAACAGCTTTCCGCCCGTCGTGAACTTTTTCCGGTAAACCGACCTGAGAAGCTCGGCCCTCAGCACCGGCATGTTCTTGGGGTCGCCAGAACCGATAAAAAAATGGCACTTGTCGGCGCAGGCCCCGCACCTGACGCAGATATCCATGAAAAGCTTGAGCGACCGGAACCGGTCCAGGCGATCCTTGAATCCTTCTTCAATGATCTCTTTCCAGTTCTCAGGCAACTGCCAGTCTTCGTCTTCAGGGTTCCAATCCTTGGGATAAGGCATCCCAACATATTCGAGATTCTTCGGCTTGGACCCATAGCAGTAGATGCCCGGTCTGATCTCTGCAGGCTTATCCATCCAGCCCTCTTCAAACAACGGCGGCCGGTGATCTATCTTAGCGGTTTCTTCTGGTTTTGGGGTAGTTGCCATGGTTACTCCTTTTCTGCTTATTCTGCTGTTGCGTCAGCCCCTTTTTCTACAGGCAAACCGGCCTCAATCATATGCTCCCGGAACTCATCTTCGTACTCCTCATAGGTATGGGTCGGTACGGGATAATTCCAGGGATTCACATGTCTGACAAACCGGCTGTTATTGGCGAGATTTCGGGTCGGGCTGAGAAATATTCCGGCCAAATGCATCAGTTTGCTGAACGGAAAATATGCGATCAACACACACAGGATGAACAGGTGTATATAAAAAATGACCCCGATCCCGTCAGGGACGGTCGGGGAAAATTTGAACAGGCCGATGGCGAGTTCCTTTACCTTTGTTACGTCAACCCTGAACAGATAGCGCATCAGCATGCCGCTAAAACCGAGGGAAAGGATCAGGAAGAGGGGAAAATAGTCGGCGGGGAGGGAGATGTACCGAATCTGGGAGTAGAGGACCCGTCTCAGGAGGAGCCACGTCAAGGCCGCCATCAGGAGCATGTCGGTCAAATACACCCCTGGAAGGCCGAACCCGTTAAATGGCGCCGCCCCCATCTGCATAAACCCGTCAAGGTTCTGAAGGAGCGTCACGAAACCAGGGACCGGCTCCATAAAAAATCTGAAATGCCTTAAAAATATGACTAAAAAGGAATAATGAAACAGGATGGCGGCCAGCCAGAGCCACTTCTCCCATTCATAATCGATTTTAGGGGCACCGTCGACTTTCCGGTATTCAAGGCTGGTATTCCTGAAGAGAGAACGGAAGGTAAGGACCTCAAAGAGCATCCTGACGATCACGCCCCCCAGGCCCTTGGGATTGTCGATCGGGTTTCTCTTGATCCAGGGGAAAGACCACTCCTGCCCCGCAGTCGTCGGGATCCTGAACGGAACGGGCGACCGGCCCCAGTCAATTACCCGGACCACAATCCCCACAAAAAAGGTGGCCATAGCCGCATAGGGGATGACAATACCGAAAAGGACACGCAGATCCAATGCCCCGACGCCTATCCAGGGAATCAACACAACCACCAACACTGCAAAGGAAGAAACAATAATGCTCAGAAAGAAATTCATAGACTGTTACCTCATTTCAAAGAGATGTCCCGGCATTGTCATCTCGAACCCCGGGCGCCGTCTCCGGGATCTCGACAATGAGATTTGCTCTCTCCAACAATTTCCCCACCTGGTTCTTCACCTCACGTACGCGGATCTCGTAGATTTGCCTGCGGCACTTCGAATAGACATCGAAGGCCATCAACAAGACCTCATCTACCCTGCGGTCAAGCGCGTCCATGTCAGGGGAGTGCCCGTTTCCCAATTCTTGTCTGATAATGTCTTTCAATTGAAGGACAAAGGCGACGGCCTGAGAAGGGCTGAAATCCTGAACCGCCCTGACCCTGATAATGGTGTCGAGGGAGGAAGAGATCTTGTCGGGACTGTCGCCTTTGATCACCTCATCATACAGGGTTTCAATCTCTTTTGTGATGATGCATCCGACGGGGTTTGCGAACTGGCTTTTTGTTCTCTTGAAAAATCCCTGGCTGTCCTTGGGATAGGATGTGATGATGGCATCTTGCCATCTCTTGATGATTCGAGACCGCTTGTCTGACAGAAGATTTTCTAGGTTCATTTTACGGCTCCAAATTTTTGGGCCTCTGCGGGAAAATTTGTATTGAGGGAAACCTATAGGAAAATTGTGTTTTCCTGTCAAGAAAAAAAAGAGGCATACAACTTTTTGATATCAGATAGTTTAGTCGCAGGGATGTCCCATTTCCCTTTGACCTGCTGTTCAAAATAGGGTATCCATGAGCAGACTTGGATAAAGCGGATTGGGGATTGAGGAATCATTACATGGACGGAGGGTCCGGTTCGGCGACTGTCTACTGATAGATATTCAAACGGATTCACCTTTATCTTGGGCATGGAGGGAACAGACGTGTACGCGGATCTTAATGGAAAGACGGCGCTGGTGACCGGCGCCGGAAAGCGGACCGGAATCGGTTATGCGATTGCCCGGGCCCTGGCGGCCAGCGGCGCCCATGTGGTGGTGGCCGATCTCGGCCAGAATGACGCCGACGAAGGCCAGGTGAAGACCGGCACCCAGGGTGAAATGGATGAGATTGTCAGAGAGATCATGGATGAATTCCCGGTGTCGGCAATGGCCGTGGGAGTGGACGTGACAGACAACGGAGAGATCGGCCGGATGGTGGAAAAGGTCAGGACGCGCTTCGATCACGTGGATGTGCTCTGCAACAACGCGGGCGCCTCTTTCGGTGTGCCCAACGCGGTCCACACCTATGATGAAGCAGCCTGGATGAAGACCATCGATGTCAACCTGCACAGCGTCTTCAGGGTTTCCAGGGCCGTGTTGCCCCTCATGATGGGGAGGAAGGCGAGTATCATCAATACGGCCTCCCGTGCCGGCAAGGTGCCGCCCCTGTTCAACGGGGCCTATGCCGTTGCAAAGGCCGGGGTCATCATGTTGACCAAGGTCATGGCAAAGGAACTGGCCGGGGCCGGCATCCGGGTCAATGCCATCTGTCCGGGACAAATCATGACCGATCTGGAGAGATGGCGGTTCGGGCTGGAGGCCAGGGTCTTCGGAACGACGGTGGAGGAAAGGGAAAAAGAGATGTGCAAAACCATCCCGCTCGGCCGGATCGGGGCGCCTGAAGAAGTGGCCAGTCTGGTGGCGTTCCTGGCATCGGATGCCTCTTCCTATTGCACGGGCCAAGCCGTCAATGTGACGGGCGGGCAATTGATGGAGCTTTAGTACCTGGGTTTTCTGTCATTAAAAACAAGAAAATCTCAACATTCGTCATTCCGGCACGGTTTTGGCCGGAATCCAGAAAAGCGGCGGACTGGATTCCGGCTAACGGCATGCCGGAATGACGGGACAGCGCACGAGCGTTTTGGTTGCGGTCATCCGCGTTAGTAGTGAGCAAATGGAATAAAGTTGAACAATGACCTGCTTCGGAGGCCGATTCCTTATGTTTTCATTCCTAATTTTTACTTCTTAATTCATAATTCTCAATCCAACGGGGGTATTATTGATGGAAACCGTTACAGGCGGACAACTGGTGGCTGATGGGCTAACCAAGAGAGGCGTGAAATATGTGTTTACCCTCAGCGGGGGCCATATCACGCCGATCTATCAATATCTTGAAAACAGCCGCGTAACGCTTTTCGACACGCGGCATGAACAGGCCGCGGTCTTTATGGCCGAGGCATGGGGCAAGCTGACCCGGACGCCGGGTGTGGCCATGGTGACGGCCGGCCCGGGATTCACCAATTCCCTGACAGGCATTGCCAGCGCATTCTTTTCCAACACGCCGCTGGTCCTGATTGCCGGCTGTGTGGGTCTGGATCACAGGGAAAAGCTCGACCTCCAGGATATGCCCCAGGCCCCGGTGATCGGGCCGATGGTCAAAAAGGCCCTGGTCTGTCACAAGGTGGAGCGGGTCCCGGAATTTATGGATATCGCCTTTCGGACCGCCTCCAGCGGCCGGCCGGGGCCTGTGTACCTGGAGTTCCCGGTGGATGTCCTGAATGCACAGGCCAATCCGTCATCGGTCAAGGAGATGAAAACGGATGTAACTTCCCATCCTGCTGACTCCGCAAAGGCGGAACAGATGCTCGACATGATCCAACAGGCTGAAAAGCCCGTTGTGATTGCCGGTACAGGGATATGGCAGTCCGGGGCCGAGAAGGAGCTGATCGAGTTTATTGAAAACACCGGCATTCCCGCATACACCTCCCTTTCCGGTAGAGGCACGATCCCGGATACCCACCCCCTGTGCTTCGAAGGGGCCCTTGCCATTCGGCCGGGGAGCGGATTCTCCGCCTATATGCAGACCGATCTGGTGGTGCTTTTGGGTACACGGATCTGCCTTTATTATATGTTCGGCGAGATCTTCAACCGCCAGGCCAAGGTAATCCAGGTCGATATCCAGCCGGAAGAGATCGGCAGAAACCGAACGGTCGATCTCCCGGTGGTCAGTGATGTAGGTGCCCTGCTCCGAAAATGTAACGCCACCATTCGTCAGAAGAACATGAAAGAGACGCTGACATCCCGTTTTGCCCCGTGGATCTCCACCCTTGAAGCTGCGCACGAGCAGGGAAAAGCCATGTCGGTCAACGACTGGAAGAGCGATGCCGTGCCGATTCACCCGATGCGCCTCGCCCGAGAAATCAATGAATTCATGAACAGGGAAGACGACATCGTGGTGGCCGACGGGGGCGATACCGCCACCTGGATGGGGATGACCCGCACCATGCGTAAGCCCGGGCACTATCTCGACTACGGAATCTTCGGCTCCCTTGCAGTGGGGATCCCCTATGCCAATGCAGCCAAGCTCATCTATCCTGAAAAGCGGGTCTGCCTGATCACGGGAGACGGGTCTGTGGGATTCAACTTCATGGAATTTGAAACCGCTCTCAGGAGAAAGCTCCCCATTGTTGTGGTGATCTGCAACGATTTGGGCTGGGGCATGATCCGGCACAGCCAGGAGATACGGATGGGCCACTCGGTCAGGGAGGGAACCCATATAGGGAGGGTCGATTATCACAAGATGGTGGAGGCCCTGGGAGGAAAGGGAATCCTGGTGGAACAGCCGGCGGAAATCCGGCCTGCCCTGGAAGCGGCCTTTGCTTCAGGGATAACCACCTGCATCAATGTCATGACCGATCCCGCCCCCATCAGCCCGGCCAGCATCGCCCTGGCCAACGTGGGGGCCTATATGGCTTGATGCTGGATACTGGAGGCCGGGTTTGTTGAGTTCATTGTGTTTATTGGGTTTATTGAGTTGAAAGTGAAGATTGTGGATTGCCGGTTGAATTCCTTGCTCCTTACCCCTGGGATGCTTGGATGCTAACAGCCCTTAACCCAACAAACAAAGAACCCAACAAACCGGTAAACTCAATAAACCCAAAGAACTCAAGTAACCCAAAGAACCCATTTCAAATGAGGAGGCAACCCTATGGACCCGGCAGTCGTGGATCAGGTCAGACTCAACTTCAATCCTCAGGGGCTCTTCATCATCAATGCCGCCATCGGGTTGATGATGTTCGGGGTGGCCCTGGATCTCAAGGTCGAGGACTTCAAGCGGATCATTGTTTCGCCCAAGGCCCCGGGCATCGGGTTAGGCGCCCAGTTCATCCTCCTTCCTGCCTTCACTTTCCTGCTGACCCTGATCCTGAGGCCGCAACCCTCCATCGCCCTGGGCATGATTCTGGTGGCGGCCTGCCCCGGGGGGAACCTCTCCAATATCATCACCTATCTGGCAAAGGGCAACTGCGCCGTCTCCATCAGCATGACCGCGGTTTCCACGGCAGCAGCCATCGTCATGACGCCGCTCAACTTGAGCCTGTGGGGAAGCCTCAACCCCCATACGGCGGACATTCTCAGGCAGGTCAGCCTCAGTCCCATGGACGTGTTTACCACCATCTTCATCATCCTGGGGATACCGCTTGCAGCGGGAATGACGGTGAGCCGCATCTTCCCCACCCTGGCCGGCAAGGTAAGAAAGCCCTTCAAGATATTCTCACTGGTCTTTTTCATCGTCATCGTGTTGGGCGCCCTGGCCGCCAACTGGCATATCTTCCTCCAGGTGATCGGCCTGGTGATGTTCGTGGTCTTGATCCACAATGCGCTGGCCCTGAATCTGGGGTACTGGTCGGGCCGTCTTCTCGGTTTGGAAGAGAGGGATGCGCGGGCTGTCTGCATCGAGGTGGGGATTCAAAATTCGGCCCTGGGTCTGGTCCTGGTCTTCAATTTTTTCGGGGGCCTGGGGGGCATGGCCATCCTGGTGGCCTGGTGGGGAATCTGGCACATTATCGCCGGGCTCATCACCGCCTTTGTCTTCACCCGCATCCCCTTGCCGGCCGACGCAAACGTCTGAGAGGCACGGCGTATCAGGGATTTAGGGATATGCCGGGATGCCGGGATGCTGAAATTGAGGGGTTTAGGCCCTTATTCCCCGGTCTTCTGTCATGAAAAACAAGAAAATATGGCCATCCTTCCACTGCACGCTTAGTCTTCCGTCATTCCGGCACGTTTCTAGCCGGAATCCAGAAATACGGGGGACTGGATTCCGGCTAAGGGCATGCCGGAAT
>JAWOIH010000436.1:0-3999 GCA_046484725.1 Candidatus Desulfacyla sp.
GGCTTGCTGGCCCTCAGAAAAGGGACCTGTCATATGGCGGGGTCGCATCTCCTGGACACGGAAACCGGCGAATACAATATCTCTTACATTCGGCGATACGTAAAGGGGCTGAAGATCGCCGTGTTTCACCTGACCCTCAGAGATCAGGGCCTGATCGTTGCCAGGGGAAATCCAAAGAGGGTCGAGGGGATCCAGGATCTGACCCGCACCGATATCAATTTTGTCAATCGCCAGGCAGGGTCGGGGACGCGCGTCCTTCTGGATTATCACCTGAACCAGGCGGGGATCGCTCCGGATGCCATCAGGGGTTACGACCATGAGGAGTTTACCCATATGGCCGTGGCCGTGGATGTCCTGAGTGGGGCCGCTGACTGCGGAATGGGGATCTATGCTGCGGCCCGGGCCCTGCAAATGGACTTTGTTCCCATTGCAAGGGAGCAGTATGACCTGCTGATCCCCAGTCGTCTGCTGGACCAGCCAACGATCCAGACGGTACTGACTACGGTGCGATCCGCTCATTTTCGAGAACGGATCCTGTCCTTGGGCGGATATGATCCCTCAAAAAGCGGGGAGCTCTTTGCAGAGGTGGAGGAAAATTGAGATGTCGCAGCTCAGACTCAAATCGAGGCAGTGGATTGTGGATGAACAGGATCGTATCATCATGGGGGAGGGAAGGAAGGAGATATTGGAGACCATTGAAAGGACCGGCTCCATCAACCAAACCGCGAAGATCATGAAGATGTCGTACAAGGGCGTCTGGAGCAAGATCAAGGTCACCGAAGAATACCTGAATCTGAGCATCGTCAACGCAGACAGGAAGATGGGGAGCCGGCTCACCAAGGAAGGAAAAGAGCTTCTGGAAAAGTACCGCCTCTTGAAGGAGGCGTGCCTCAGAGAAGACAACAGGTGCTTCAGCAGGATATTCGGCGGCGACCGGCCGGCCGATGGAGGAGAAAAGGAGTGAAGGCCCTGACAGGACCGGCCCTTGTCTCCATTGTGGGATTTTCAGGATCGGGCAAAACAACCCTTTTGGAAAAACTGATACACGAGCTGGCGTCCCGGCGCTATCGGGTCGGGACCATCAAGCATGATGTCCACGGTTTTGAGATGGATACTCCAGGCAAGGACAGTTGGCGGCACAAGCAGGCCGGGGCAGTGACCACTATTATCTCATCCCCTCATCAGATAGGCGTGGTCATGGATGTGGATCACGACCACGACCCGAACGAACTGAAACGCTTCCTTCAGGATGTGGACATTGTCTTCACCGAGGGGTATAAAAGGGGAGACAAGCCGAAGGTCGAAATCTTCCGGGCCGGTCTTCGGGACGAACCCCTTTGCAAAGACGATGACCACCTGATCGCACTCGTCACCGACACGGAGGTGGAACTCGGGGTGCCACGCTTTTCGTTGGATGACGTCAAAGGCCTGGCCGATTTTTTGATAGGCAGTTTTAGCCTCGTCCCCGCAGCGGACCTTCCCCGCCCATGATCCGGCCGTTTATTAGCGGTCTCTCATCGTCCGTGCTTCTCATTTCCCTTGAAATTGGACAGCAATCCCTGTAAAATAACATTATATTTCATTTAAACGGTCAATATCCATATTCTCTTGAGGAAATCACATGCTTCACATCCCTATTGCGGGTCTGAGCCCTGTCGGCCTTTCACTTGAAAGCGGTTTCAATCAGGATATTGTTCAGATGATTGTCAATGCAGGTCCCATGGTCAAGTTCGTCCTGCTCCTCCTCTTCCTGTTTTCGGTGATTTCATGGGCCATTATCTTCATGAAATACAGGCTGTTGAGGAGGGCCAAGGCTCAAACCGGCGCTTTCCTGGAGCTTTTCTGGGATAGCAGGGACCTCAAGAAGGCATATATGGAAAGCGAGGCCCTCGATGACAGCCCGGTAGCGTGTCTCTTCAGGGCCGGGTACGCGGAATTCAGCCGATTCAGCAAGCTTCAGGCTTCCGCGGACGCGGGCCATGCACAGGCCGATCGCCTGAAAGAGGGGGGATCTGCTGGCGGGAATGGGTCATTGCGGAGCGGACAGGCCTTGATGGATAATCTGGAGCGGTCGCTCAGAAAGGCATCTATCGATCAGAACAATAGACTGGAACGGTCCTTGAGCTTTCTGGCCACGACCGGGAATACCACCCCGTTTATCGGTCTTTTCGGCACGGTATGGGGAATCATGGAGTCGTTTCGGGGGATCGGCCTTAAGGGATCTGCCAACCTGGCGGTGGTGGCCCCCGGGATATCCGAGGCTTTGATTGCCACAGCAGCCGGCCTGGCTGCGGCCATTCCTGCGGTAGTTGCCTTCAATTATTTGAGCCAGCGGGTCTCCGTGCTCCAGGCGGAAATGGACATCTTTACAACCGATTTTTTAAGCATGGTGGGAAGGCAGTCTATCCGTCAGTCTTCCCCCGGCAAAACAACGGCTTGATATGAATACGGGTTTCGGAAAAAATAACAAGAGGTTCATGTCAGATATCAACGTCACCCCTCTGGTGGACGTCATGCTGGTGCTCCTCATTATTTTCATGGTAGCCACTCCCATGATGATTCAGGGGGTGGACGTCAATCTGCCCAAGACCACCGCTAAGAATATCAAGAGTCAGGATGAACCGCTGATACTGACCGTAGACAAGAAAGGCGAGGTTTTTATAGAAAACCATGCGATTCCATTGGACAGTCTGGAAGTGAAGATTCAAAAAATCTTTCAGAACCGGAGGGAAAAGGAGATCCTGTTAAGGGCGGACAAGGATGTTTCCTACGGCTTTGTGATCGATGTGATTGCAAGGGTCAAGAAGGCCGGGATCGACAAACTGGGAATGGTAACAGCACCCCTGGACTGATTCAGATGAAAGGCGTGCATGGCAAAACAGGGATTGAAGAGCGGAACGGGCAGAGATGGACCAGGGGCGTGGTCGTATCCCTCCTTTTCCATGTCCTCCTCCTCTCCCTGATCCTGTTTGTGCCGGAGTCCATGCCTACCCGAAGGATCGGCGGGGCGGCCATCTACGAGGTCAACCTGGTGGAGATGCCGAGCGCAGGTCGATCCGCAGGACCCCAGGTCTCTGTGGAAAAGTCAGGGAAGGAGGTCAGCAGACCAAAGGCCCCCCCTGCCGCGCCTGCGGCCCCTGCCGCCCGGCGAATTACCCCGCCGTCGGCCCCGGAGGAAAAGCCGGTCGTCATCGGGAAACGGGTAGTGGAGCGCAAAAAGGAAGAAAAGCAGGAGGCCAAGAAGCCGCCCCAGCCCGAGGTCTCACCCTCCAAACTGATCGATGGGGCCATTTCAAAGATCGAAAATAAGGTCAAGACCGAGAAAACGGACCATCTTGCCAAGGCCCTTTCAAAGGTCGCGAATAAGGTCAAGACCGAAAAGACGGATCACCTTGCCAAGGCCCTTTCCCAGATCGAGACCCGGGCCCAGGGGGAAGGTCAAGGGGTCGCTGGCGAAGGCGGCACAGAAAGCGGCGTCACCATGCGGATGTACGAGTTAGCCGTGTGGGAACAGATCACGAGCAACTGGTCCTATCCGGTGGCCCTCATGGATGACAAGAAGCAGAAGGACCTGGAGGCGATCGTTGTGGTCAAGGTGAGGGACGATGGGACCATTCTTAAATCGTGGTTCACGCAACGCTCGGCCAGTTCCATCTTTGACGGGTCGGTCCTCAGGGCGATAGAACGGTCAGATCCCCTTCCCCCTTTTCCCGAGGGCTACAGGAAGAGCACTGATGAGATTGAATTCAGGTTCAATCTGAGTGAAATGGCGGAGTTTTAGGACCGCAAACACAGAATTGAGGAATTTAGAAATTGAGAAATTCAGCGACCTGCTTAAATCTGACCTCTGAACCTTGATGGTCTTGTAACATGTCGTCACCCCGTTGAAAAACGGGGTGACGACATGTTACAAGACCATCAAGGTTCAGAGGTCAGATTTAAGCAGGTCGCTGAATTTCTCAATTTCTAAATTCCTCAATTCTGTGTTTGCGGTCCTAA
>JAWOIH010000506.1:0-2890 GCA_046484725.1 Candidatus Desulfacyla sp.
CCATCCCATGGCGGCGAACGTATATGACCTGGACTCTATCCAGTTCGTCCAGGTGGTCAAGGGCATGCGTGATGAAGGGCGCTTCCAGGGGGGGGATGAAATCCAGAACCCCCCTGGAAGCGCCCTTCATCACGCATGCCCTTGACCACCTGGACGAACTGGATAGAGTCCAGGTCATATACGTTCGCCGCCATGGGATGGTCCCCGAAACAGGGGTGATCTCCGGTAAGGCAAAGCATGGTATCGATTCCGTGGGTGTAGGCGCCGATGATGTCGCTTTGCATGGCCAGGCGGTTTCGGTCTCTGGTCACCATTTGAAGGATCGGGTTGAGCCCCATTTGCCTGATGATAAGACAGGCGGCAAAACTCGACATGCGGACCACGGCTGTCTGATTGTCCGTGACATTGATGGCGTCCACGTATCCTCTGAGCATTTCCGCTTTTTCTCTGATCTTTTCCGGCAAGGCCCCCCGGGGGGGACCGCACTCGGAGGTAACCGCCAGGTGACCTGCCGCCAATACTTTTTCCAGTGCACTCTCCGTTTTCATCATGCAAGATCCTCTCTGACAATTCTTCTGGGACCTCCGTCCCGACTCGCTCTCCAGTCTTTGGCAGGCGTAATGTCCTCATAACGTTTTTCCAGTCCAAGGGCCTTTAACCGGTCCCAGATCAACTGCCAGGCGCAGTCCACGTCAGGGTTGATCTCGCATTTTCCACGACTCGAACCGCCGCAAGGGCCGTTCAACAAACGCTTGGAGCATCGGGCGATGGGACAGACGCCTCCTGTCAACCCGAGTACGCAATCGCCGCAGCCCTGACACCTTTCGGCCCACACGCCCTGGCGCTCGGACGCGCCCATGAATTTCGTGTTCACTGCAGGGAAGACCGGCTTTTCCTTGTATCGCCTGGCCACCTCCTGGACTCCGCATCCGCAAGCCATGGACAAAACCGCGTCAGTCTGATTGATGGTCCCTGCCAGTTCCTCCACGTACTCCGGGTCACACTGCCGCTCAAGGGTCATTTCCTTCACATCCAGGACTTTTCCCTCCTGCATGAAAGCTATTTGAAGCGCCGAGGACAGTAGTCCCACTTCCTTTCGGCCCCCTGCGGCACACACGGTCACACATTCGTTACAGCCCAGAAGAAGAATACGGCCGAAAGGCCTGATGTACTCCATGATCTCCTGGATGGGTTTTCGTTCAGCAGTGATCATTGCTTCCCTCTCTCCTTCGCTGCAGATATTAGTTGGAAATCGCCTCGGTTTCTTCCAACCCTTTGACCGGGTTGGGACCCAGGCGGCGAATCTTTTCCGTAAACTCCGACGCGGTTGAGGCAAACCGTTCCCCCATGCCGGCGGACATGGTAATCATCTCGAGACGTTCCGCACCGATGCCGATCTCGTCAAGGAGCCGCTTCATGTAACTTACCCGGCGAGCCGCTTGGGTATTGCCGTTCTTGAAGTGGCAGTCTCCCTCCAAACAGCCTGCGACGTAAACGCCATCGGCGCCCTTCTCAAAAGCCTTCATGAGGTGTATGGCGTCCACCTTCCCTGAACAGGGGACCCGGATGATACGAATGTTGGGCGGATAGCAACGCCTCATGCTGCCGGCCATGTCTGCTGCTGTATAGGCACAGTAGTGACAACAAAACGCTACGATAACGGGTTCAAACGTTTTCACTGAAACACCCCTTCCAACAGGCCCTCGAGTTTGGCCATAATATGATCATCTTCATATTGCATGAGTTGGATGGCTTTGGCCGGACAGGCGGCGGCACAAACGCCGCACCCGTGGCACTTGGCCGGATCGATTTCAGAATAGCCTTCGGCATTGATAAAAGGCACATCAAAAGGGCAGGCTCGAACACAGACGAGGCAGGCCGCGCACTTCTTGCTGTCCACTTTTGCAACAGCTGCTCCCAGGTTGATTACGTTTCTGGCCAGCATGGTTTGGGCCCGACCCGCAGCAGCCTGAGCTTGAGCAATGCTCTCCCGTATCGTCTTGGGAGAATGGGCCGTGCCGGCAACAAAAAATCCCGGAACCGGCAAATCAACGGGCCTGAGCTTGACGTGGTCTTCCAGGAAGTACCCGTCACGCGTCCGGGGAAGCCGGAAAACCATGGCCAGATCCTCGGCACCTTCCTCGTCAGCAACGAGACCGGTGCTGAGAGCAAGGCAATCGGTCGAAACCTCCACGTCCCTTCCCAGTATGGGGTCCTTGAAAGTGACATCCAAGTTGGGGCCGTTCACCCGAACCGTAGGCTTCTCCCTCTCGTCGTAGCGGATGAAAAGCACCCCCCGCTCCCTGGCCTGCCGGTAAAAGTCTTCTTGAAAGCCATAGGTCCGCATATCCCGGTAGAGCACGTAAACCTGGATGGAAGGGTTGATTTCCATCAACCGTAAGGCATTCTTGACCGCGGATTGACAGCAGATGCGGGAGCAGTTGGGGTTTTCAGGACAACGAGACCCCACGCACTGAATCATCACGGCCTTTTTCCATTCTCTTGCCTTTTCCGGATGGTCTTCAATGACCTTGTCCAGATCGAGCTGGGTCATCACAGCTTCGTGCTCATCAAGAAAATACTCCTGAGGCCGGTTTGGAACAGCCCCTGTGGCCAGAATCGTCACCCCATGGGTAATCTGGCGATAAAACATTTGCGGCCCCATCTGAATGCCTGTTGTAAAAAGGCCCGGCATCCCGCTGTGATCCACGATCACCGCCCTGGTGAAGACCCGTATGCTTTCATGGTGCATGGTTCGGTGGATGAGATCGGCCAGGTAGGATTGAATATCTTCGCCTTCCAGCGTTCTCCTCAATTCCCTGGACACACCGCCGAGTTGTGCGGATCTTTCCGCAAGGTAGACTTGAAACCCCCGATCGGCCAGAGCCAG
>JAWOIH010000023.1:0-9820 GCA_046484725.1 Candidatus Desulfacyla sp.
GGGTTTCACCCTGGTCAAATAGCCGAGACAGCCATTTGGACGTTTTTTCCTTTGTGGGCTTTGTAGCTCTGTGTGAGTCCCGCCTGGGCGGGATTGGTTTCGGCTATGCCGCTTTTGGGCAGTTTATGGGATGGCCCTGTGTGAGAACAATGGGAGGCCAAAATGACCGATAATGATCAAAGAGGTCCGGGAATCCTTGCCGCGGACCGAGGGGAAAGCGATCGGGACATGAAGGAGCGGCTCAGCCGATACACGAAGGCCTTTCGTGTAGGTCGGGTCATCGCCTCGGAAGTGGACAGGGATCGCCTCTTTGAGGTCATTATTTATCAAACCAATGAGGTCATGGAGTCGATTCGGAGCACCGTATTCCTGCACGACCCTAAGGCGGATCAGCTCTGGTCCCTGGTGGGGGTCGGGGTGAAAAAAAGGGAGATCCGCATCCCTTCCGATTACGGCGTGGCCGGCTGGGTCTTTCAACATCGGGCGCCGGTGACCGTTAATGACGCATACACGGATCCCCGTTTTTATTCCGAGGTGGACAAGAAGTCCGGGTTCAGGACGCGAAATATCATATGCGTCCCCCTTGTCAACTGGGCCGGCCGCTGCATCGGCGCGCTCCAATCTCTCAACAAGCGTTCCGGCGATTTCACTGAAGACGACATGGAACTGCTGACCTTTATCTCCAATTACGTGACCGTCGCACTTGAAAATATGATGGTTGTCGAGGAACTGAAGGACCTGAATAAGGCGATGGAAAGGGCGATCCATCACCTGTCGCACGAGTTGAAAACGCCGCTGGCGCTTATCGCAACCATCTTTGACCGTCTTTTGAAGGACCTTCGGGAGGGAGACGACCCGAAACAGGCAAGAAGGATCCACAGGGGGGTGCGCAATGTAAAGCGGTTGACCGATCTTCAGGAGAAGATTGACGACATCCTCAATCTGAGAACGTCTGAGGAAAAGGACAGAATTCGTTACATGGTCGCATCCGCGGCCGATTTTATGGAAGAATGCTGTGACGACATGGATGCGCGGCACGCTGAAGCCCTGGCCCGGGTCCTGAAGCGCATCGAATCGGTTTACGCCATTGAAGATCCCCGTACCGAAAGAACAGACCTCCGTGAATTATTGAACGACATATCCAGTGAAGCCATTTCAGCCATGGGGGAAAGGGACCTGGAAATCATCACGGATCTTGAGAAGGGACCTGTAGTGAATGCAGACAAAAGGGCCTTGAGGAAGGTTTTTGAAGGCCTTTTAAAAAATGCCGTTGAAAATACCCCGGATGAAGGGCGGATCGAGGTGTGTCTCAAAGGCACGGGCCATGAGGCCTGCATCGATTTTCGCGATTACGGCATCGGCATCAGCCCGCAAAACCAGAGATTGATCTTTCGCGGGTTTTTCCATACCCAGGACACCCTGAACTATTCGTCAAAAAGACCCTACCAGTTCAACGCAGGGGGCGCCGGTTCAGATCTGTTGCGGACAAAGGTCTTCTCTGAGCGCTTTGGGTTTTCGGTGGAATTTGAAAGCACCCGCTGCCAATTCATACCCAATGACACCGACGAATGCCCGGGAAGAATCTCTGACTGCCCGTTTATAAAGACCCCATCGGACTGTTTTTCTTCAGGGGGCACCACCGTTTCCGTACGGTTTCCCATGGGCCCCAAATATCCGGCGGCGCCCCGGATTTCTTGACTTCCCTTCAGCACAAGGCTATCCTCGGACAAAGAGGCAGTTGCGGCTGTGCCGCACGAAACAATAAAAAGCGGGCGTAGCGAGTCTTCCTGTGCGTTCCCCGCGCCCCGCGGGGGTTAGCGCGGGAATGAGGAGTAAACCCTATGTTCTTAGATTCGGCCCCCGCCGCTGAAAAACGGCTGGGCCTGACCGACACCTTCCGGTTCTCATGTCACAACGGCCTTTCCTGCTTCAACCTATGCTGCCGGAACAAGCATCTTCCGTTGACCCCTTACGACATTCTGAGGATGCGAAAGGCCCTCGGGCTTCACTCGGACCATTTCCTTGAACACCATGCGCTCTACCGGCTGGACCCCCTGTCCGGGTTCCCGATCCTGTCGGTGAGGATGGGGGAAGGAGACGGGGAGTGCCCCTTTGTGGGCCCTGACGGGTGCACCATCTACCCTGATCGTCCCACGGCCTGCCGACTCTACCCGCTGGGGCGGTCATCGGGGGTAGGGCGGAACGGGGGTCCTCCCGAGGCGTTCTTCTACCTTCTGGATACGCCGCACTGCGAGGGGATACAGGAGGGCCAAGTCCAGAGCGTCGCCGCATGGCAGGAGGCCCAGGGCCTTTTCCCCTACATTGACATGAACGACAGGATGCTGGCCCTTTTGTTCCACCCTAAGCGGGACCGCTCCGTCCGGCTGAACGATCGGCAGCAGCAGAAGGTCCTGGTGGCCTGCTACAACATCGATCTGTTCAGGGAATTTTTGTTGAAAACCGGCCTGGCCGAGGTCTGCACGGTTAAAAACCCGGCCCGCGAGGGCATGATGGAGGATGATTCGGCGCTCTTGGAACTGGGGTTTGCATACCTCGACCAAACCCTCTTCCCTTAGGCGCTTTGAAGGACAAATAATCGGTTGAAATTTATATTCAATTAAATTATGAGGGGATAAACGGACAACAAGACGCAGTAAAACCTTGCGTCTGTTTGCTTTCAATAGCGTTCATTAGCGGTTCCAGTTTCAACCAGCGGAGGTATCCCATGACACGGTCACTCCTGACAGCCGGCGATCTCACCTCAGAGGATCTTTTTGCCATTTTTGAGAGGGCCCGAGATCTCAAGGCCCGCATCAGGGCGCGCAAACCGATCGACGCCCTCAAGAACAGGGTCATCGGCATCCTTTTTGAGAAACCCTCAACCCGAACCCGGACCAGCTTCGAGTCGGCCGTCCTGCGGCTCGGCGGCGCCACCATCTACCTCGCCCCCGGCAATCTCCAGATCAAACGGGGGGAGCCGATCGAGGACACCGCGCGGATGCTGGGAAGCTATCTCGATGCCCTTGTCGCACGGGTCTATGCCCATCAGACCGTGGCAGACCTCTCCCGTTACTCCGGCATTCCGGTAATCAACGGCCTGAGCGACCTCGATCACCCGACCCAGGCGGTCTGCGACCTGTTTACCATCCTCGAGGTCAAGGGGAGAGTCCAAGGCCTGACGCTTGCCTACATCGGCGACGGAAACAACGTCTGCCATGCACTCCTGCTGGTCTGCGCCCTGGCGGGCATGCATATGAATGTGGCCGCCCCGAAAGGCTATGGGCCCCACAACGAGATTCTGGTGGAAGCGGCTCGCATTGCAGCCCAGACAGGCGCGCGAGTGAACGTGTTTGACCGCCCGGAAGAGGCGGCGGCCGGGGCCGACGTCCTCTATACGGACGTCTGGGTCAGCATGGGAGAGGAAGAAGAAGAAAAGACAAAGCTGGGGATCTTTCAGGGGTACCAGATCAATGCCGGCCTGCTGCGCGTCGCGGCCGACGATGCCGTGGTGATGCACTGTCTCCCCGCACACCGGGGCCTGGAGATTACCGACGACGTCATCGAAGGCCCCCGGTCCATTGTCTGGCAGCAGGCGGAAAACAAGATGCACGGGGCCGCCGCCATACTGGATTACCTCCTTTCCTGAGGACGACGGGTACCATCCGAAATTGGCAAAATAATTCAGGACAAAATAATTAAAAAATTTTGGTGCGCCTCTCTGTGGCCCTGTGCCTCTGTGTGAGATATTTTTTTGGGTTACGGCCGTCCCCCCTTAGTCGGGAACGGCAAAGACCACCGCCCCGTACCCCACCACCCATCGGTCCCGGCTCTCGGGGAAATCATCCCCGCTGTTCCGGTAGATGAGGACCGTCCCCTCCAGACAGCCCTTGCGCTGTGCAAACCGCATGGCCGCAAGGACCGGTCCGATCCCGCAGAAGGTCTGTCTGGAATAGTCCCATCCCTTCCGAATCCCCGCATGATCCATGGCCTCCACCAGCTTCAGGCTCTCCTTGTCCGTGCGTGTCACAAGGCCGTAGTCCGGATCATGGAGCATGTCGCTGCTGGCGATGACCACGATCTTTTTCTCCCCGGAAAGCCGGTCGAGCGCGGCCCCCAGATCGTCCAGGGTCCGGGGATCGTGGTCCCCCACCAGCCCGACGATGATCGGGGTCCCGGGCAGGGCCGCCTGGACAAAAGGGACCTCGTTTTCAGCCGAATGCTCGCCCGCATGGGGACGGTAATCGACATATATCCGGGCGCTCATGGACGCCATGACGTCTGCCCCCGCCGTGTCGAGCACGGCATCCCCCAGGGGCGTCCTCAGCACGTCGCCGTCCATGAGGGCCACCCCTTGAAAGCCTCCCCGGTGCCCGATCCCAAGCACCACCACCGTGTCGGGCCGGCCCCAGGCCTCTATGTTGTCCCTTATGGCCCGAAAGGTGTATCCGGCCACCTTCCCGGAATAGACATACCCCGCATGGGGTGCAATGGCGGCCACGATCCTGCCGTTCACCTTGACCGGCCGCGCATTCTCTATATATCCTTCAACCATCGCCTTCAGTTCTTTTCCACTTCCCGGGAACCACCTTCCGGCCCCCAGGGCCTCCCTGACGATCCCTTCAGATCCCTTGCTCATCCCTTCCTCCTTCGCGGCCCATGAAGATGCGACCAGACAGGTCCCGCACAGACACGCCATCGCCGGCCACAGGAGACGACGTGCACCGGTTTTTCTTAAAGACATCCACCCCATAAGGGACTCCTTCTCTGGTTGCGGGTTGTTCGTTGCGCGTTACCGGTTTGTTAAGGTTATCGCAGAGGGAGCAGGGGGTGACGGATTGAGCCACCAGCCATCACCCATCGGCCATCAGCTATCAGCTATGACCTATCATCCAACTCCCACTCTTCACTTTTCACTATTCCATATTCAATTCAAATCAGTTCCCACGCCTGATATCCCAGAACCTCGTCCATCTCTGCCAAAAGCCCCCTGCACGGGAGCACATTGAACCGGCCGTGGGCCGATATCATCAGGGGGAGGCCTTCGGGCACCCCCACCTTGAACAGAAGCCGGCTCTCTCCCGGATATCTGAAGACGATATCCCGCAGGTCTTCCAGGGTCTCCCTTGAGGCCCTCCCGTTTTCAAGGGCGACCAGGATGGCCTTTACCGCGCTCAGACGGACATCGCTCAGCCGCTCGATCTCCTTTGCAAGGATCTTGGCCGAGGTCTCGCCGATCTCCACGCTCCCGGTAATGAGGAGGGGCTCATCCCCCTTCAGGAGGGGGGAGGCCCCGGCAAAGACATCCGGAAAGATGACCACTTCGGTGGAACCGGTCAGGTCTTCCAATTGAATGACGGCCATCTTGTCCCCCCGCTTGGTCCGCTTGAGCTTGACCCCCTCCACGACGCCGGCGATCTTGACCTGCCCCTTGTCTTTGCGGGTGAGAAGGTCCTGGACAAGACACGTGGCAAACCGGTCGATCTCCTGCCTGAAGCTGTCCAGGGGATGCCCGGTGATATAGAACCCGAGGCCCTCCTTTTCTTTCTTCAACCGATCGGTTTGAGACCATTCCGGAATGTCCGGGAGTTCGAGGAGCCCGCCGGCCGCCCCGTTTTGAAGGCTAAGGGACCCGAAGATATTGAGCTGATTGGGATCGTGATTGGCTCCGCAGATGCGAAGGGCGTCATCGAGTCCGGCAAAAAGCCTCGACCGGTATTCCCCGGTAAAATCAAAGGCCCCGCACTGGATGAGGCCTTCTAAGACCCTGCGGTTGACCTTGGATCCGTCCACCCGCCTGCAGAAGTCGAGGAGATCGCCGAACGGTCCATGCCGGTCCCTCTCCTCGATCACCAGTTCCACCGCCTTCATGCCCACGTTCTTGACCGCGGCCAGGCCGAACCGGATCTTCCCATCCACCACGGAAAAATCCGCCTGGCTTTCGTTCACGTCCGGGGGGAGGATCTCGATCCCCATGGCCCGGCATTCGGCGATGTTCTTGATGGTCTTGTCCTGGTTCCCCATGTCCAGAGTCAGGAGGGCCGCCATGAACTGGACCGGATAATGGGCCTTGAGATATGCCGTCTGGTACGCGATCATGGCATAGGCCGCGGAATGGGACTTGTTGAACCCATACCCCCCGAACTTGTCGATCAGCCCGAAGAGCTTCTCGGCCATCTGGGGCGCAACCCCGTTCCCCACGGCCCCTTCCACAAACTTGCTGCGATGCTTGGCCATCAGCTCGGGCTTCTTTTTTCCCACGGCCTTGCGAAGCTCATCGGCCTCTCCCATGGTATATCCGGCCAGGACCTGGGCGATCTTCATGACCTGTTCCTGGTACAAGATGACCCCGTAGGTCTCCTTCAGGATCGGCTCCAGGGAGGGGAGAAAATAGTTGATCTTTCCGTTCCCATGTTTGCCGTTGATGAAGTCCTCGATCATGTTGCTCCCTAAGGGGCCCGGCCGGTAAAGGGCCATGAGGGCGATCATGTCTTCAAAGACCTCGGGCCGGAGCCTTCTCAGGAGGTCCTTCATGCCCGAACTTTCCAACTGAAAGACACCGGTGGTCTTTCCATCGGAGCAGAGCTGGTAGGGCGCTTCATCGCGGAGGGAGAGCCTTCCCAGGTCGATCGTCTTCCCCGCGGTCTTTTCTATGAGACGGAGGGCCTCCTTGATGACCGTGAGGGTCTTGAGACCCAGGAAATCGAACTTGATGAGGCCCAGCTTTTCAATCCGCTCCATGGTGAACTGGGCCATGATTTCACCCTTGTGCCCGCGGTAGAGGGGGAGGTATTCCACCAAAGGCCGGTCCGCAATCACCACGCCGCAGGCATGGGTGGATGCATGCCGGGACAACCCCTCCAGGGCACGGGATATCTCCAGCAGTTTTTTTCCCGGGCCCCCGCCCTCTTCCAGACTTCTCAATTCAGGCTCGGCCCGGATGGCATCATCGAGACGGACCCCCGGGCCTTCGGGCACCAGCTTGGCGATCCGGTCCACCTCTCCCAAGGGGATGTTGAGGCTGCGGCCCACGTCCCGAATGACCCCCCGGGCCTTCATGGTCCCGAACGTGATAATCTGGCTGACGTTTTCCTGGCCGTATTTTTCCGCCACATAGCGGATGACCTGGTCCCGGCCGTTGATGCAGAAATCGATATCGATATCCGGCATGCTGATCCGTGCCGGATTGAGGAACCGTTCAAAGAGGAGCCCATACTTGATCGGCTCAATCGTGGTGATGTTGAGACAATAGGCCACCAAAGAGCCGGCCGCCGAGCCCCGGCCGGGTCCCACTGCGATATCGTGACGGTGGGCGTATTCGATAAAATCGGCCACGATCAGAAAATACCCGGCAAACCCCATCTTGAGGATCACCGAGAGTTCAAACTCGAGCCGGTCGCGATACTCCGCCCGAACGGCCTCGGAGAGCGGTCCTTCTTCCGCCTCCTTTTCCGCCAATTGCCGCGCGAGCCCCTCCCGGGCCTTTTCGGTCAGCATGTCATCCAGGCTCTGACCCTTTTCCGCACGAAATACCGGGAACTTATACTCCCCGAAGCTCATTTCATAATTGCACCGTTCCGCCACCCGGACCGTATTGTCGAGGGCGTCCTCATATCCTTGAAGGGCCTCTTCCATCTCAGGCCGGGACTTGAAATAGAACTCGTCCGAGGAGAACTTGAGCCGCTTTTCATCATCCACCGACTTGCCTGTCTGGATGCACAAAAGCACATCATGGGCCTGGGCGTCCTCCTGGTTCAGGTAATGGCAGTCGTTGGTGCCTACCAGGGGAATGGACAGGTCCTGGGAGATCTCCCTGAGCATCCGGTTGACCCGTTTCTGCTCTGGGAGCTTGTTGGCCTGGACCTCTAAATAGAACCGTCCGTCAAAGACAGCGGCAAGCTCCCGGGCCTTTTCCTTCGCCGCCTCCATCTGCCCGGCCAGTGCCAGGTAGGGCACAACCCCTTTCAGGCACCCGGAAAGGGCGATGAGACCGGCGTTGTATGTTCTGAGAAGTTCCATGTCCACGCGGGGATGGTAATAAAATCCCTCCAGGTGACCCAGGGTGACCAGGGCGCTGAGATTCCGGTATCCCTCGTCGTTCATGACCAGGAGGGTCAGATGGTGGGCGTTGGGCCCGCCCCCCGGGGCCGGGGAGCGATCCCGCCGGTCTTTGGGGGCCACGTACACCTCGCACCCGATGATCGGTTTGATCTTTGCCTTCACGGCCTGATCGTAGAACTGGACCACCCCGAACATATTGCCGTGATCCGTAATGGCCACGCTCTCCATCCCCAGGCGCCGGGCCTTTTGAAGCATCCGGTCGATCCGGATGGCCCCGTCCAGGAGGCTGAATTCCGTATGCACATGAAGGTGCACAAATGGCAGGTCGGTCACGTTGTTCCTTCCTTTGGTCTGGTTGCTGGATACTGGATGCTTGATACTGGATACTGGCGCATAGCTGATGGCTCATGGCATATGACAAAAATCTCGTGGGTTGGGTCAGCGATTTTGAAACCCGTGAAAGGCTACCTCATTCAGACACCCACCCGGTGACAAAAACTATCCCATTTTACAGATGGTGTCAAATTCTACGCCGAAAAATCGGCTGCACCTGGCAGGCGTCCTAAGAGGGATTGTCAGCGCATCCAAGGATGAATTGACGAGGCCGGCAAACTCTTCTTTGGAAGCCGATATTGCTGTATAGTATCGCCCATGATCGTAACTTGAGAGTCAATGTCATTAAGTTAAGCACTATGAACGACTAACTATTTTATATTATTACATATAAGTCGATTTTAAAAAGAGTCCGAGTTCCGTCTGAAGTTTATTTACCAGGTTCCGCTCATGGCCTCTTTTTGGAAAAGAGGATGTCGCCGTAGTAGGCGGTGGCGGATTCGCCGGTGTTGTCCGTATCGGTCATGATGGCCACCCCGGAGATCATGGGGGGTTCGTCTTTGAACACGTTCCGGTAGTCCTCGTAGATGTTTCTTTCCTCGGTCAGCCATTTATTCAGATTTATTTCCCCGCTCTTTACCACCACCATCATGGACCGATCGGAATAAGGGTTCGGAACCACCAGCCCTTCCGGTGCATTGGACGCCCAGATGTAGTTGATGGATGCCAGTGGGGGATATGCTCCGTAAAACAGCTTTGCGGTTTCGTATTTAAGCCTTTCAAAAAAGCCCAGTCTGTCCGGATCGTATTCGAAGAGGATATAGAGCCGGGCCGGGTAGTCGTCCCCATCTTTTCGATGCACGTTCCCCTTTTGAAGCACGTTGGACACCTTCCATCGCCATTGGACAATTGGATATTCTTTGGGATCGATGGAGATCTTTCGAATCAATCCGGAAGCCGAGGCATCAGCCACAGCCTGAACAACCACCTGCCCATCCGCTTCCACTAATCGGTAGTGGGTGTGGATTTTGATGTCTTTGAAGTCTAAGGGCTCCCACAGGGATGGGAGAATGTTGCCGGTTTTCTCGGTTGAAAAGCGCCCCACCTCAAGGACGGATGACGGTTCCCCCCACACAATGCCATACCCGGTAAGAAGAACGATCCATACCCCAATGAGAACAACTCGCATGCTGTCTATCCCCCGGTTTGGATTCATCTGTTTTCCTTTTAATGCTGGAAATTTTGGCAAATTGGGCAATCCTCGACATTTTTCCCCACTTGACATCCGTTATTATAGATAATATTGTATAGCAAAGTAAAGTCGATATAGATATTTATTGCAATGTTTATTGGAATTGACCCAACGAAAAGGAGGAAAACCCTGACTGATGGAGCATCTGTTGGACATAAAAGAAGCGGCCCAGGTTCT
>JAWOIH010000059.1:0-7806 GCA_046484725.1 Candidatus Desulfacyla sp.
GGCGTTCATGGCGGCCTGAAAGATCATGGCCATCTCTCGCCAACGGATGTGGCGTTTCTCCTCGTCGGACATGTCCAGGATGTTTCTTCCTTCGAGCAGAATGCGACCCTTCCTGACCGATCCGTTCGGCGGAAGGAGCCCCATGAGGGCCATGCCGATGGTGGTCTTGCCGCAGCCCGATTCCCCTACGAGGCCCAGGGACTGGCCCTGCTCCAGGGAGAAGGAAACCCCTTCCACGGCCTTCAGGTAGCCTTTCTGTGTATTGTAACCGATGCTGATGTCGTCTACCTCTAATAGGGCCATCTAATCTGTCTGGTCCTCCTTCCTCAGCCTCGGGTCGAGCACCTCATCCATGGCCCTTCCCAACATGTAAAAGGAAAGCGTGATCAACGAGATGCACATGCCCGGAGGGAGAAGCCAATAGGGCGCCTTGAACATATGGCCGGTCTTCCACACCCACTGGAGCATCATGCCCCAGCTTACGGTTCCCGGATCCCCGAATCCCAGGAAGGCGAGGGCGGCCTCCGTAATAATGGCGGACGTTACCCGAAAGGTCATGAACAGAAATGCGAGGGGAAGGACATTCGGCATAATATGCTTAAATATAATACGGAAATGGGATGCTCCCGCCACCTTGGCGGCCTCGATAAAGGGCCGCTGCTTCAGTGAAAGGGTCTGTCCCCGGATGATCCGGGAGACCCCGGGCCATCTGAACAGGGCGATAATCAGGACAATGGTCCAGATATTGAGCTGTCCGAATACAGCGGAAAGGATCAGGACCACCAGGAGGGTCGGCATGACCATGATCATGTCGGCCAATCTCATGAGGAGGGTGTCCATCAACCGGCCCATATATCCGGCCGTCATACCGATAGCCACACCCAAAACAATGCTCATGACCGCGGCCGAAATGCCCACCATGAAGGCCACCCGTGCCCCTGCCAGGAGCTGGCTCAGGATATCCCGACCCATGAAGTCCGTCCCCAGCCAGTGCCTCATGCTGGGAGGCGTACAACAGGTAATGTCCGGATCGACGCCGGTCATGGGGTTGTACATGGGGTCTATCCATGGCGGAATGTAACTGCACATGGCCATCAGGGCAAACATGATCAGGAGGACAAGGCCGATCCTTCCCAGGAGGCTCTGCTTAAAAATGGACCAGCCGTCTAAAAAGCTGTTCAGCAGGGGAAATTTTTCTCTGACTGTCATAGAATCACTCTCATCACGCCTTGCCCGCAACTACACTTTAATAACTTTAGCTCACTTTAGACACATTATTCACCTTGCCTTAATACCGAATCCGCGGGTCGAGATATGCATAGAGGACGTCCACCACGACGTTGGATACCAGGACCACCGCCGCAATCAGCAGGAAAGAGGCCTGGGCCAGGGGATAATCGTTCTGGCTGACCGCAGACACCAGTTCCCTCCCGATGCCGGGCCAGGTGAAGACCGTCTCGGTCAGGGCCCCCCCATTGATGGAGAAGGCCAGGCTCAGCCCCACGCTGGTAACGACCGGCAGGGCCGCGTTCGGGGCCGCATGCCGATCCCGGATGACCTTTTCTTCAAGCCCCTTGGCCCTTGCCGTCAGGATGTAATCCTCTTTCAGGGTCTCCAGCATGCTGCTCCGCATGATCAGGAGGTAGGCCCCGAAGTGGATCAGGAAGAGGGTGAATAAGGGGAGGGCCATGTGATACATGACATCCAGAGATTTTGCTATAAAGCCTGAGTCCGGATCGAGCCATACGTCTTCCGAGATCATTCCGGTGATGGGAAACCAGCTAAACTTATAGGAAAAAACCCATATCATGATCAGGGCAAGCCACGGCAAAAAGACGGTGTGGGTAACCAGGGCTCCGATGGTCAGGATGGTATCGGTCTTTTTCCCTTTGTGCCACGATGCGATCTTCCCTAAAAATACGCCCACCAATGCCGACAGGATAATGGATGTGGTGAACAACAGGATGGTGTTGGGGAGGCGGCTCCATATAATGTTGACCACCGGTTCTCCATAATGGAATGAATACCCGAAATGCCCTGTAAAAAAATTCTTGAGGTAGACGATGTACTGGATTCCCAATGGCTTGTCCAGCCCTAACTCGACCATCAGGCGTTGGGCATCCTCGGGCGTCATATCCGGGTCCACCATTCGCGACACCGGGTCGCCCGGCGCCAGGCGGAACAAGAGGAAGAGCACCGTCAGGATTATAAAAAAGATGATGACGACCTGGACCAGCCTTCGGCCGATATATTTTCGCAGTTCCATACCCCTCCCCCTGGCGCAGAGCGCAGGGCATCTGGAGGGATTCCCCCTATGCCCCCCATGCCCTGTACTCCTTGGGCTATGCGCTTAGCTCTTCGCCCTTTGTCACTTGGCCGGTTTTAACTCGCAGAACGTCCAGATGTTCCCGATGCCGCCCAACATCTGGACCCATCCGGTAAATCGTCCCTTGTGTACGGCCTCAATCAGTTTTGGATTGTATAGCGGGAGATAGGGGACGTCTTTCATGATGATCTTCTGCATCTCCCAAATCAAGGCCTGCCGCTTGTCGCGGTCCATGGTCTGTGCGGATTGATCGGCGATTTTGTCAAACTCGGGATTGTTATAACCGCTCATATTCCATCCATTGGGTTTGTCATTGCTGGAGAGGAAAAAATTCCGGAGGTAGTCGGGATCCAGGGAGAGGTTGCCGTACCCCAGGACAAAGGCCTCAAAGTCATGACGCGCCTTGACCTGCTGCAAAAGGGCCCCGAAGGCCATGGGCTTGGAGTAGGCCGGAATGCCCAGCATTCTAAGCCATTCCTGCATCATCATCCCGCACATGGCCCGGTGGGGATCATAGTCGGCAGGGGGGGTCAGGATGGTGAATTTTTCCATGGGCCGGCCGTCCGGGTGCATGATTCCATCGCCGTTTGCCACCTTTCCCGATGCCTCAACCGGAGCGATCTGCCAGGTGTACCCGGCGTCGCGAAGGATATTGAATGCCTTCCTGATGCGCGCTTCCCTGTCGAGACCCACGGCGTATTTGGGAACGTCCGGGCAGTACCAAAAGGTATTTCCCGGAGGGACAATGGAATACATTTTTACCCCATATCCCTGAAGGATCCGTTTGATGATAAAATCCTCATCTACCAGTGTGGCGATGGCCCGCCTCAGGTTCGGATCATTGAACGGCGGCTTTCTGACATTGAACCCCATATAGTAAAGAGAACTCTTTTCGTTCTGAAACAACTCGATATCCGGATTGGCCCTCAGGTCCTCCATATAACCGGGCTGGACGCCCCACCAGAACATATCGATAGTCCCCTTCTTGAGGGCCAGAATGGCGGCGTCGGAGGTCCCGAAGACCTTGAAAATCACCCCGTCGATATAAGGTCCCAGCAGCCGACCCTGGATCCTTTGCCCGGTCCCGAAAAAATGGGGGTTCTTCTGAAGGAATAGATACGAGCCGTCCCGCCACTCTTTCAGGATGAACGGTCCGCTGCTGACCGGGATATCTATCTTCTCATTGAGGAGCGTCCCCAGAGGCTTTTCGGTCTTTTTCGCTGCCTCGATCCGATCGGCCCACTCCTTTTTTTGGACAATCGGGGTGGTCAGCGTTCGGGTGAGAAAGGTAGCCTGCGGCTCCTTGAGATAAAACTTGACCGTATGCTTGTCCGGCACCTCGATTTTGCTGATGAAATCCCACTTCGAATAATCTTGAGGGATCTTGAACTCGTTGATGAAATTTCCCGTGAATGCCACATCCTCAGAGGTCAGTTCGGTGCCGTCGGACCATTTTGCAGGCCGGAGCTTGACCGTATACGACAGGTCCTTTTCATCAAAGAGGGGCTGTTCGGCGGCCAGCCAGGGAATCAGTTCCAGGGTCTTGGGGTCCCGCAGATACAGGGGTTGATACAGAAGCCCCAGCACCTTATTGGACCATGCGTCCGTGGCCCGCCATACATTCAGGGTCTTGGGCTCTTCCAGAAGACCCATTTTGAGCATCTCTCCCGCAGAGGCCCCTGAACGGGCAAAGAGACTGCCGGAAAACACCATGACGGCACACGCAAACACAAGGATCCAACGATAGGAGACTCTTTCTCGTTTTTGATTCATAGGGCTCATTGTCTTTCCTTTCTTTGGTTAAATGGTTTCCTCAGTATCATCCCGGCAAAAATCAGGGCTCTCTTTTCATCTCAGAGACCTTCTGTTCGATAAAATCGATGACGTCTACCTCTAACTTGACCTTGTCGAGTCGGTTGATGCGGGGGATGCCGCCCGGGCTGAGAACGTTGATCTCCACCAATTTGCCGGCGATGACGTCGACTCCCACAAAAAAGAGCCCGTCCTCCACCAGCTTAGGCTTGATAGCCCGGCAGATCTCCCGCTCCGCATCGGTCAGATCGTGCTTGAATGCCCTGGCGCCGGCGTGGATATTGGTCCTGAATTCTCCCTTGCGGGGCCTTCGTCTCATGGCCCCCAGAATCTCGCCGTTCAACAGGAGGATCCGGACGTCCCCCCCCATGCCCACTACATCCAGATATTCCTGAACCATAATCGCCTCCCTCTCGGGATAGGAGCGGTAGGCCTTGACATAGTAATTGATGAGAGAATGGAGGTTCTCCTGGTCTTTGACGCTCACCTTGATCACCCCTTCGCCCCCATATCGCGCAAGTGGTTTGACCACCATGGCGCCCCCGAAATCATTGATGATTTTTCTGAGCCTCGCGGGTGTTCATCAGCAGGTCGTCGAAGTCCATGGCGTTATTGGTTTGCAAGAGGCTCTGGTAACGTTCATAAACCCGGCGCGTCACCTCGGCGATGTAGTTGGTCGCCATGTATTCGGCCGGGCCGATCAGCTGGTTTTTGGCGCTGCTGATTCCATTCAGCATCTTGCCCGGGGTGAACTTCTTGTCGTCCAGCCGCAGGTCGGTCAGGGACTGTTTGACGACCTGTAGCTGGTCGTCGGTGTCGAAGATAACAAAATCACGCTGGTAATAGGGCAACTGGTCGACCTCGCGGCGCAGAAGGCGAACGCAAATGGCGTGAAAGGTGCCCATCGTCAGGCCTTGCGGCCGCTCGCCAAGCAATTGATCGACCCGATTCTCCATCTCCCGCGCCGCCTTGTTGGTAAAGGTGACGGCCATGATGTGCCAGGGTGGCACGCCCATTTCCTGGATCAGGTAGGCGATGCGATGGGTCAGAACACGCGTTTTGCCACTGCCGGGCCCGGCAACGACCAGAATAGGTCCCGGCGGCGCGCTGACAGCCTCGCGCTGGGCCTCGTTCAGGGTAACAAGCAAATCCATTGGTCTATTCTATTACATTCGCGGCATCAGGTCAGGCTTCAACACGGTCGGAATCCACCAACGAGGAATTATCGATTATACTTTAAGGGTCAATTCAGTTGTCAACGAGAACAAGGTAGTATTATGTCAACTTCTGTATTATTTGAAATGATTATATTGATGAGCTTGATTCTGCTCAATGGATTCTTCGCCATGTCAGAATTAGCCGTCATTGCCGCGCGACGGGAACGAATGCAAGGTCTGATCGAAGAAGGGAGCGCAGGCGCGGTGGTAGCCATGCAATTGTCTAAGGACCCCACGCAATTCCTCTCGACCGTCCAAATCGGTATCACCCTCATCGGTATCCTGGCTGGTGCGTTAGGCGGCGCATCATTGGCCGGACAATTGGCACCCCAGCTTGAGAATCTGCCTCTCATCGGGCCTTACAGCCAGACCATCAGTCTGGCGGTGGTAGTAGGAGTGATCACATTCCTCAGCGTCGTCATCGGCGAACTGGTTCCCAAACGCCTGGCCCTGCGCAATCCAGAGCGAATTGCGGCATCCGTCTCCCGCCCCATGGCCCTTTTGTCGAGCATCTCTCGACCCGTTGTACGGCTACTGACCCTGACCACTGAGGCGATTCTTCGGCTGGGAGGAATTCGTGAATCAGACGCGGAGACACCGGTCACGGAAGAAGAGATCAAAATCCTGATGGAACAAGGCGCTGAAGCGGGGGTATTTGAGGAAGCCGAACTAGACATGGTGGAAAGTATATTTCGTTTTGGCGACAGGCAGCTTCGCTCCATTATGACGCCTCGCACTGAAGTTGTCTGGCTGGATATCAACAGCGAAGAGGCAGAAATCCGCGAAATTGTTCGGCAATCTCCCCATTCTCGCCTGCCCGTATGCGACGGCTCGATTGACAAGGTGATCGGGGTTGTGGCCGCTAAGGATTTTCTGGCACATTGCTGGATGGATGAGCCGTTTAAATTGCAAGGGATGGCTCAAGCGCCACTCTTTCTGCCGGAGACAATGCCTGCCTTACGCGCCCTCGAACGATTTAAACAGACCGGTATACAATTGGCATTCCTCGTCGATGAGTTTGGTGGTATCGAAGGGGTGGTGACACTATTCGATATGATGGAAGGGATTGTCGGTGACATTCCCACTCTGGAGGAGATATCTGACCCTCCTGTCGTCACCCGCGAAGACGGGTCGATGCTGGTTGAGGGTTACCTCGCCATTGATGACCTGAAAGAATTGCTCGGCTTGGAAGAGTTGCCCGATGAGGAAGACTATAGCACTCTGGGTGGGTTTGTGGTTGAGGTTCTCGGTCACCTGCCCCGGGTCAGCGATCATTTCGAATGGTCGGGGTGGCGATTTGAAGTAGTGGATATGGATCGCAACCGGGTTGATAAGGTATTGATCGAGCGATTGGCCGCAAGCCCTAATCTTTCGGAGTGACCGGACCCAACAGCGCGCTCGCGCGTACCGTGCCGGCTCGCGGATGTACGGCCGTCACATTGACCCTCGTCCCCGCCGGCGCGGCCACGACCCATTCCACTTTGGCTCGATCATCGGTACTGTTTTCCGACCAAAGGGGAAAGCGCCAATGATGGTCGCGCCCCTTGAGCTGGCCAAGCATGGTTTTTTTCTGTCCCATCAGCAAGCGAGCTTCTTCCGGCAGATCGAGATCGACCTCGACCTCACGCACCGTCTTTGACTCCATCGCCTTCTCGCTGACATTAGTTGGCAACCAGCCGGTATTGTGGACGACAAGACGAATGGTGTGAATATCGCCGGTAGAACTGATTTCCAGGCTATGGATCTCCAATCGCGGAGAAATTAGCCCGCAGTAGAGAACGAAATCGGTCAGTGGCGCAATTTCCTGTTCCAAAAGCGCCGGTGGCGGATTGCCCCAAGTGTACATGCTATCCCAACCGCCTAACTCAACATTCCCCAATTGGGGGTGATCAAATGGATACCACGCAACATAGCCCCAACCGCCCAGAACCTCGTCGTTCCATTTCAATATAGCCAGATCATCCTCGAGAGGGTGTTCGCGGAACCAGTCGATGAACTTGTAATCCTTGATGCCCGCCTGGCGCTGTACACTCCAGATCTCTGTCGTCCAGGAGTACGTGCCCAGGTATTCGTACATCCAGTCATCGAACGTCCCTTTAATGAACTCCTTCGGGTCATACCTGAAATCGGCATAAACCGACACCGCCGGATAACCGGTTAGCTCGGTTCCCTTCCGGCCGATCTGTTGATAGGTAAAGAGGTCCTGCGTCGGCAGGGTATCATCGTCGCCCTTAGTCGGCGGACGCAGGTGAACGCCGCTAAAGGTGTGAAAGCTGATACTGCCGGTGATATTGGGGTGATCCGTGATGAATTGGACGGCGGCGCGGGTTTCCGGTTCGCTGGCCGGGTAAGCACCTGCTCCCTTCTCGGCCGGATGCCAAAAGACGGGAAATTGACGGTTCAAATCCAGGCCTTGCAACGGCGGCGCTGACTTGATCGCTACCCCATCGT
>JAWOIH010000145.1:0-20225 GCA_046484725.1 Candidatus Desulfacyla sp.
AGCTGATCCACCATTAATTGAGATCATACAACTGATCGAATCCTAAGTAAATATTGCTTGTCTGTCAACCTCAATGTATTCAGGCGCATTTAATCGGGTGATAACAAAAGTGCCGCATCCATCCGATCCGGATTTTCCTTGCCGGGAGGAAGTCATCAAGTCTCCTCTTGACGCATGGAGTCGAATGTGGCAGATGTGAGGCGTCAGGGCCATTGGAAATATACGATGCGAATGCGTGGACCAGCTGTCAGGACAGGCAGACACAGAGAGAGGGAGGCGGATATGGGGGAATGGAAACGGACGTTTTGTGCGCTGTGTTATCATAACTGCGGCCTGGAGGTGCAGACCGAGGGGAACCGGATTGTGAAGGTGAGGCCGGATAAGGACCACCCGAGGACACGAGGGTATATCTGCCGAAAGGGTGCCCGGATCGCCCATTACCAGGGCCACAAGGAGCGTCTGACCCATCCGCTGAAGCGGGAAGGGGACCGGTTTGTGAAGATCGGCTGGGACCAGGCCATTGCCGAGATCGCTGAAAGGCTTCAGGCGATCCTCAAGACCCACGGCCCCCGTTCTCTGGCCTATATGGGGGGCGGGGGACAGGGGAGCCATATGGAGACCGGTTTCGGCCGGACCCTCCTCACATCGCTCGGCTCCCAATACCATTACTCCCCCCTGGCCCAGGAACTGACCGGGCTCTACTGGGTCAACGGCAGGGCCTACGGCCGGCAACACCTCCATCTGGTCCCGGACCTGGACCGGGCCAAGAACTTTCTGGTGATCGGCTGGAACGGTTATGCGAGCAATGCAGGCGTCAACCGGGCCAGGAGCCGGATCAACGAGTTTGCAAAAGATCCGGAAAAGCGGCTTATGGTGGTGGACCCGTTGCGGAGCGAGACGGCCCGGCGCGCGGACCGACACATCCAGATCCGGATCGGCACGGCCGGCCTCTTCCTGAAGGCCATGATCGCCATCATCCTTCAGGAGGGATGGGAAGACCGGACCTACCTCGAAGACAATGCATCTGGATTCGACAAGATCTCTCAATGGTTCAGGGGGTTTGACGTGGCTTCGGCCCTTCAGGTATGCGGCGTAGCCCGTGACGAGGTCAAGGAGGTCGCCCGGATCTACGCCACCGAGCCCACCGCCATGAGGACCGACCTCGGGCTCCTGATGGATCGGCAGAGCACGCTCAATTCCTATCTCGAGATGCTCCTCATGGCGGTCTGCGGCCGTATCGGCACGCCCGGCGGAAACGTGTTTTCCGGCCACCTGATGCCCATGGGTCCGCATTCCGATGAACGGGACCCGAGGACGTGGCGCACCATGGAGACCGGCATCCCCGCCATCCTGGGGTACTTTCCCCCCAATGTGGTGCCAGAGGAAATCCTTTCCGAAAATAAGGATCGACTCAGGGCCATGCTGGTCAGCGGGTCCAATCCCCTCAGGTCGTATGCCGACACCCTTGCCTATGAACAGGCCTTCAGCCGACTGGATCTCCTGGTCACCATCGAGATCGCCATGACAGAGACCGCGCGGCTGAGTCACTATGTGCTTCCGGCCAGATCGGCCTTTGAAAAGTGGGACGCCACCTTTTTCAGCCTCACCTTTCCCGAGGTCCATTTTCAGCTCCGGCACCCCTCCTGCGAGGCCTTGGGCGAACCCCTGGAGGAGGGGGAGATCTACCTGCGGCTGGCGAAGGCGCTGGGCGTCATGCCGGACATCCCCACGGATTTGCACAGGGCTGCGCAGGGAGACAGAAAGGCCTTTGCCCTGGAGCTCCTCAAGTTGATGGGGCAGGACCGGGATGCCGCACGGATGCTTCCCTTTGTGGTGGCCGACACCCTTGGAAAATCCCTTCATTCCGTCCACCTGGCCGCGGTCTGGGGCCTGATGCTCATGTATCCCCCACACGCTGTGGACGCCTTGACCCGGTCCGGGTATGAGGTGTCGCCGTTTTTAGGCGACGATCTGTTTCAGGGCCTTCTGGATCATCCTGAGGGGATCCTGATCGGCCGATTGGACCCGGATCGGAATCTTGAGGAACTGAGGACCCCGGACAAGCGGATTCATCTGTACATGGAGGAACTGGCCGGCTGGATGGAGGAGATCGATCCCGAATCGGAGAGGGCGGCACTCAAAAATGAGGCCTTCCCGATGGTGCTGGTGGCAGGGAGGCATTTTCCCTATAACGCCAACACGATCATGCGCGACCCTGCCTGGAATGACCATAAGCAGGTCTGCACCCTCCTCATGAGCCGGGAAGACGCACAGACCCTCCATGTGAATGACGGGGAAGAGGCATGGGTCGTTACCGAGGCGTCCAGGGCCAGGCTGCCGGTTGAGGTCTCGGACATACCGGCCCCGGGTACGGTCATGATCCCCCATGGATTCGGCATGGCATACGATGGCCGGGTCTATGGCGCCAATGTCAACCGGTTGACCCGGAGTCTCCACAGGGACAGGATCGCGGCCACGCCGCTGCACCGATACGTTCCATGCCGGGTGGAGCCGGCCTGAACGGGTGAATGGACATGGAAACCGCCGATATGGCCGGGATTGACGCGTTTCGTTTCCGGGACCTCCATCCCGACCTTGTCCTGGGGACCGCCAGCGACCGGTATGCCGGATGGATCGGTCAGATCTATACCCGGGAACGCTGGGCCAAGGCCGTCACCCGGCGGACCAAGACCGTCGGGGGGAAGGCATTTGTGGAAACGGTCCTCCCCGTGGCCTCGGTTCAGGAGTACTTTGAGCACTTCGGGACCCTCGAACTCGATTTTACCTTTTATATGCCCCTGCGGGACGGCAGCGGGGAACCGACCCGGGTGTATCACCTCCTCCGCACCTATGGCCAACACCTTCACCAGGGCGATCGCCTGGTGCTAAAGGCGCCTCAGACCATTTTTGCAAAGCATCTCTATCGACGGGGCGACTATGTTGTAAACAAAGATTACTTGAACCCGGAGGTCTTTATCCGCCAGTTCTATGAACCGGCCCTCGAGGTACTGGCCCCCTGGCTCGATGCCATTGTCTTTGAACAGGAATACCAAAAAAAGGAGAGCCGGGTCTCACCGCGGGAGACCGCTACGGCGCTGGAGGGCTTTTTCAGAGTCATTCCAACGGATGACCGCTACCACGTGGAACTTCGCACCGAGGCATTGCTGACCGGTCCTGTCATTGAGGTCATGGAAAGATACGGGGTGGGGCAGGTGTTGTCCCACTGGACCTGGCTTCCTCCCCTCTCGAGGCAGTTCGCCATGGCAGGGAAGCGGTTTCTTAACAAGAAGAGCGCGGTTGTCCGCCTCATGACCCCGAGGGGCATGCGGTATGAGGACGCCTATGCCCGGGCCCATCCCTTTAATGCCTTGATCAGCGGGATGCAGACCCCGGGGATGGTGGAAGACACCACACGGATGATCACCACGGCCATAGAGGCGGGGACCCGCGTCAGCGTTATCGTCAACAACCGCGCCGGCGGGAACGCCCCGCTCCTGGCGCAGCAAATTGCCCGAGGTTTTCTGGGCGCCTCTCCCGAGGCTGCCTAATATAGAGAAGCGGGCGGAAATCCGGTCGAAACATCAACTGCTTCCATTATAATCCATCACGTTGAGGCCGATCTGTACCTCATGCCACCGCTTCTGAAGACACCCCTCCTCCTTCTCGACCCGATGCCAAAGAGGGTGTGGTTCCATTTTTCTTGACTCATAAGCCCGAACTGGGTATGGTCAGAATACCGAAAAGGAGTACGGCGAATGGGATCCATGAAAAGGAGTGCCCCCTGATCCTGACAGGTGAAAGGGTATCCCGATTCACGAATGGTCCGTTTCTGGGGGGGCAAACCGGAAGCCGGCACTGGAGATTTAGAAATGAAAGCAAAGGTCACGGTCGACTCCAACCTGCGGATAAAGAACGTTTTTGAGCCCCCGTTGGAGATAGAACTCCGGGATGACGAGCATACGTTGCAGGATGTCCTTCAGAGGCTTGCGGCCCTGTACCCCTACTTAAGGTTCATTGAAAAGGGCGAGATGGGCGATGACCTTCGCCACCTCTTCCTGAACGGGGAAAGCCACTTTTCATTTCCCGACGGCCTCGGGAGAGAGATCCATGACGGCGATACCATTCTGGTAGAGGCGTATATGGACCCTCTGGCCGGCGGCTGATCCTCCCTTCAGACAGAATGGACGCCCTGCTTGCTGAGGTTGTGCCTCCATTCGCCGAAAGGCGTTCTCTCCAATGATCCTTCTCCCCCTCTCTACGTTTCTTGGCTTAGAAGCACAACCAAAGATATCCCCATGCCTTCTTTTCGGGTCACCTTGGATTACACGAGATCCTGAAAGCGCACGTCGTTAAGTTTAGAAGAATGCACGAGCCTTACACGCATTCTCTGACGTTGTCAGCCCGAAGACCGGGCGAGTGCACATCGTCCAGGCATGGGTGCGTCTCCGGCTGTCTCCGGATTGGGCGGGGTTGATTCCGCTAATCCAGAAATTTGTGCGGGAATCCGGACTGACCTTCCAGCTGCAATGACTCAAGGACCATCAGGGTGGCCGTGCCGTGGGCCAGGAGCCGTTCCTTCTCATCTGAGATGACCGCTTCGGCCAGGCAGATGGTCTTTCCGGTCTTGATCACTTTCCCCCTTGCCATGAACATGCCGCCTGCTGCCGGGGCAAGATAATTCAACTTCATCTCCACGGTGGTCATTGCGAGGCCGTCTTCAATCTCCGTATAGCCGGCCCAGAAACAGGCCGCATCGATCATGGATGCATAGACCCCGCCATGAACAATCCCATAGGGCTGAAGGTGTTTTTCCGCCACATCGATCCTCAAAACAGACCGGCCGGGCTCAAGGGAGACGATTCCCATGGAAAGGAGTCTGAAATACGGGCAGGTATTGACGCGGCCGGCAACGGCCTCGATATGGTCCGGGTTTAATCTCTTCATCAGGTCCTCATGGTCTGGTTGCTCGTCGCTGGATACTGGATGCTGGTTCCCAGCTTTAGGCACTTCGAATCACTTCACTCCTCGTACGTCCCTGTCAACTGGCCGCATGCGGCCAGGATGTCCCTCCCCTTGCTTTTTCGGATCATGGCCGTGAAATGGCGGTCGGCCAGGATCTCCTGGAATTGAAGGATCCGCTCCATGGGGGGCGGAGACATGTCAGCGCCCGATGCGGCATTCAAGGGAATAAGATTGATCTTGGCCCGAAGCCCGGAAAGAACCTCTGTCAGCCTCCGTGCATCCTCGTCTCGATCGTTGACGCCATCAATCAGGATATACTCAAAGGTGATCATCCGCCGATTGGGAAGGGGAAATTCCTTGCATGTCCGGATAAGTCGGCCGATAGGGTATTTCCGGTTGACAGGCATGAGCCGGCTCCGCGTCACATCGTCCGCCGCATTCAGGGAGACCGCCAGATTGACCGTCATATCCTGTCCCAGCCGTTTTATCTCAGGGACCAGCCCGCAGGTGGAGAGGGTCACCTTCTTGTGGGAAAAATTCATCCCGTCCGCGGAAACCAGGTTTTCGAGGGCCTTTATCACGGCATCATAGTTGGCAAGGGGCTCGCCCATCCCCATGAAAACGATATTGGTCAATCGCACCGGATCATCCATGGATCGCTTGACGAAGATGACCTGTTCGATGATCTCAGAAGGGGTCAGGTTTCGCTTGAATCCCTGCTTTCCTGTCAGACAGAACCGGCATCCCATGGCACAGCCCGCCTGGGAGGAGATGCAGAGGGTAAGGTGGTCCCGCTCAGGGATGAGGACCGATTCGATCAGATGGCCGTCGTGGAGCCTGAAGAGATATTTCCGGGTCCCGTCCTCAGAGGTCAGGGTCGTGACCTCCTCAAGCGGCGCAATAAGGGCCTTTTCACTGACAAGGGAACGGATCGGTTTCGGGAGGTTCTGCATCTCGTCGCATGATCCGGCAAGCCTGGCCAGAAGCCAGTGTCGTATCTGCCTCCCCCGGTAGGGCTCAAGACCGTTGTCCACGGCCCACTGTTCGGTTTCGAGGGCATTCAGCCCTTTGAGATCGGTTTTCATGGTGTTGCCTAAAGCGGGCTGCCGTCCGCAACCAAAGGGCGCCCGTATTCGGACATGGATATTTCCAACGTCATTCCGGCAAAAGCCGGAATCCAGTCCTGTTGCGGGATTCGCGTCACTCTGGACCCCGGCCTCCGCCGGGGTGACGTCACGGACGCATCGAAGTGTTCTTGAACTAATGACATTGGCTCTCAACTCCCAACCCGTCACTCCGCACTCAGTGATCCGAGTGTACCCCGGAACCCATTTTTTGTACAGAAGGATTAGAAATTAGATGAGTTTTATGCAAGAATGGGTTATAAGTGCCGACAGGCAACCACTCTACAGGAGGGAAAGACGATGACGAAGAAGGACTTGATCAAGGGAAAACGGATCCTGATCGTGGATGATGAACCGGATGTCCTGGAGACTCTGGAAGATCTGCTGTCCACGGCCAAAATCACTACGGCCGGCACCTTTGAAGCGGCAAAAGAATGCATGGAGGCGGAGCATTTCGACGTTGCCATCCTGGACATCATGGGTGTGAACGGGTATGAGCTGCTGAAGATCGCCAACCAGAAAAAGATTACGGCCATCATGTTGACGGCCCACGCCTTTACCCCTGAAGATACCATGAAGTCCCACCAGGAAGGGGCCGCTCTCTACGTTCCCAAGGACAGGATGATTGACATCGTCACCTATCTGGATGACGTCCTGGAAGCGGAACAGAAGGGGAAGACCACCTGGTGGCGCTGGATCGACCGGTTCGCGGACCTGTACGACCAGAAGTTCCAAAAGGACTGGCAATACAAGGACAAGGCCTTCTGGAAGGGATTCCCCTACGCATGATGCGTTCCCGTGCAGGGCGTGGGAACGAGTCAGATGACCGTGGGGACGAGACGTGTGACCATGTGAATGAGGGGGGAGCTGGGGGGAGAGGGTCAACCCTCTCTTTTCACTTTTCAACCTGCTGACGTCGCATGGTCCGCAGTTGGGCCAGTTCCCAGACATAGTCATACAGGTGGAGGCCCTTGCTGGCCGCGATGATCTCGCCGTCCTCCACGCCGATGCTTGAGGCCATGTATTCCTTGAGGAGCTGGATCGCCCCCAGGTTTGCCGGGAACCCGTTCCAGAGATCCCACGACCTGAAATAGACGATAAAATGAAGCTTCCCATCCCTGATTCGGGTATCGATCCCCCGAAGGCAGGGCGGATCAGCCAAATAAATGGCCGGGGGATCGCCCACCGTCATGTAGGCCTGGTTGGTCCCAAACCCGTCTTCCCGGTACATGCGTATGACCTCGGCGATCTGTGGCTCAAGATACTGGCCATAGGTATAGTCCTCGCCCGGCTGCCTGGCCGATGTCATGAGGTAGGGAAGGTATTCCTCGAGATACCCATCGGCCACCGGGTTGGGGATGCCGAGGGCCGGGGGGATATCGGGGATAAGGGGCCGCACGCCGGGATATCGAATCTGAATGGTGACATAATCGAACTCAAGCCGTTTCTGACCCGCATAACTGCCCCGGTCGATCCTATACTCCCTTCCGGTTTCGAGTAATCGGTAGATGCACTGAAACCAGGCGTCCGGCAGGTCCCTCGCATCGATGAATTCCAGTTTCATGCGACACAACATCCTTTCAGTCAAATTCTGCCACGAGAAAAGTGTGATCGGAGGGCTTTTGCATGGCCCTGGCCTCTTTGTCGATGCGGACGGATCGGGACCTTTCGGCCAGGGGGGCCGTGCCCAGGATATAGTCGATCCGCCATCCCATATTTCGTTTGAAGCCGTTCGGAATACGATAATCCCAGAAGGTGTAGTGATTCCCCTCTTTGACATGCCTGCGGAAGATATCCACCAGGCCCCAGCTAAAAAACCGCTGGAGTATGGCCTGCTCGTCCGGGTGAAATCCCACTTCGCCCCTGAACCCCTCGGGGTCATAGAGGTCCAGATCCGTGAGGGCCACATTGAAGTCCCCTGCCAACAGGAGTGGGGAAGATGACTCGTAATGGGCGGTGACATGTTCGAGAAGATGCGCCAGCCATTGCAGCTTGTACTGAAACTTGTTCGAACCGACCTCAAATCCCTGGGGCACATACACGTTGACCGCGTGTAGGTTTCCCACGCGCCCGCTGATGAACCTCGCTTCGTCGATGCCCTGCACAGGGAGTTCGGTCTCCACGTCGGTCAATGGGGATTTGCTCAGGATGGCCACGCCGTTATAGGACTTTTGCCCACGAAACACCGCATGGTACCCGGCCTCCTCCAAGGGGTTAACCGGAAAATCCCCATCCTGGACCTTGGTCTCCTGGAGAAAGAGGACATCCGGGGACTCCCGCCCCAGCCAATTTAGGATAATGGGGAGTCTCGCACGAATGGAATTGGCGTTAAATGTAGCGACTTTCATTCCTTGCGGAACCTTTTAACCGTGAAGAGCTGTTGAGCGGATTAACCCTCGGGTTATGAACCCGCGGGCTTAATACATCGTTGACCTCCTGTGATGATGAGCCATCAGGCATCAGCCGTGAGCCGTCCATTTTTATATCACGCCCATGCCTTGTTGGCAATGAGAAATGCCGCTTCATCATGGACGTATAAACCGGGTTGATTTGCGAAAGGCCGTATTCTATACTCGCGCGAAACCCGCATTCGGTTGATCCCCCTGTTGCACCAGGATTTCAGAGGAGCTTTAACATGTGCCATATTCTCATCGTCTACCACTCCCAAGCGGGTCATACGCAGAAGATGGCCGAGGCCGTGGCCCGGGGCGCCGGCTCTATCGAAGGGGTAACGGTCGCCCTCAAGCGGGCATCCGAGGCAGTCCTCGACGATCTCCTGGGCTGTGACGGCCTGGCCATCGGTACTCCCGAATACTTCGGGTACATGGCCGGCATGGTCAAGGATTTTTTTGACCGGACCTATGATGCTGCCCGTGGCAGAAAAGAGGTCTTTAAGAAGCCGTACGTGGTCTTCGTGAGCGCAGGCAATGACGGGACCGGCGCTGTGAGCCATATCGAGCGGATTTGCCTTGGGTACCAGTTTAAGAAAGTGTATGATCCGGTGGTGGCCAGGGGGGAGATAGACAGGGAAATTCTTATTCGGTGTGATGAGCTGGGAAAGACGATTGCCGCCGGATGCAGGGAGGGGATCTATTGATGGATAAACGCGTGGCAGGACATGTCGTCAGTTGAGCGGTCCAAAGGACTGACCACCCAAACCGCGAAGGAGATTTGAACATGAAGATCACAAAAAAGACGTGGCCCATTTTAATCGTTTCGGGACAGTTCAATGTGCAGAATGATGAAGGCTTCCGACTGCGGCAGTTAAAAGCCGAGCTTGAAGAGGTTCAGGCGTGCAGCGTCATCCCCTCCTTTTCCTATGAGGACGGCTATGAAGTATTTCTTTCAAGATCGGATTTCGGCTGCATTGTCGTGGACTGGGATATTCCCGAGGAGACGCCTGAAGAGAAAATGACCCCGGATGAATTTGTGATCCTCATGAGAAAGCGACACAAGGGGGTCCCCATCCTTCTGTTGACCGGCCGTATGGAGATAGAAAAGATCCCCCTGGAGATCCTCAGACACGTGAACGGCTGCCTCTGGAAAACCGCGGACACCATCTCTTTCTTGGCCGGCCGGATTGAAATCCATCTCATGGAGTATGTATTGAAGGTCTACCCCAGCTTTTTCGCCATGCTGGTGCGATATGCCAATGCGTATAAGTATGCCTGGCACACGCCGGGCCATATGGGCGGCGAAGGGTTCCTGCGCAGCCCCGCGGGGGTTGCCCTCTACAAATTCTATGGGGAAAACGTGTTCCGATCGGACTTGTCCGTGTCCGTGCCGGAACTGGGTTCCCTCCTGGAGCATAGCGGGGTGGTGGGGGATGCAGAAAAAAACTCGGCCCGCGTCTTCGGCGCGGACCATACCTACTACGTCCTGAACGGCACATCCAACGTGAACCAGATCATCTGGAGAAGTCAGCTTGTGAGAGACGACATCGCCTTTGTGGACCGTAACTGCCACAAGTCGCTCAACTATGCCATGGTGATCACGGACGCCTTCCCCGTCTACATGATTCCCAGAAGGAATCGGCGGGGCATTATCGGACCGGTTCGGCTTTCGGAATTTTCTCCCGAATCCATCCGGAAAAAGATTGCAGAGGACAGGTTGATTCCTGAAAAGCTGAAGGCAGCCCCCGTCAAGATGTCGGCATTGACCAATTCCACCTATGACGGCGTCTGCTACAATGTGGCCACCATCAAGAGACAGTTGGAAAAGAGCGTTGAGAACCTCCACTTTGACGAGGCGTGGTATGCCTATGCCCGTTTTCATCCCATCTACAGGGACCATTACGGCATGACGGATGATGAGCAGGACGAGCATCACCCGCCGATTTTCTGCTCCCAGTCCACCCACAAGCTGCTGACCGCCTTCTCGCAGGCCTCCATGCTTCACATCAAGGACGGGAGCAGCGTCAAAATCGATCGTGACGAATTCAATGAGTCCTACATGATGCACGGTTCCACCTCGCCCCAGTACAGCATGATCGCATCCCTCGACGTGGCCACCCGGATGATGGAGGACAACGGCGAGGTCATGATGAACGACATTGTTGTGGAAGCCATTCAGTTGCGAAAAAAGATGGCGGCCATCGAAAAAGAGTTCAGAAAGAAGAACAAAAAGGACTGGTTCTTCGGCATGTGGCAGCCCAAAAAGGTCATGGTCGAGGGAAAACGGGTCCTGTTTGAAGAAGCGGATACCTCCTTTCTGTCTGCGAACCAGGGGCCGTGGGTATTCACCCATAAGGACAACTGGCACGGATTCGAGGACATGGAGGAGAATTACGCCATGCTGGATCCCATCAAGCTGACCTTCACGACGCCGGGGATCGATGACAAGGGGAATATGGACAATGAGGGGATCCCCGCCTCGGTGGTGACCAACTATCTGATTGACAAGGGAATTGTCTGTGAGAAGACCGACTATTACTCCTTTCTCCTTCTCAATTCCCTGGGGACCACCAAGGCCAAACAGGGGACCCTCCTGTCGGCCCTGCTGGGATTCAAGGAGCTTTACGACGCGAACGCACCCTTGTCCCGCATATTTCCCGTCCTGGCTCGGGATTATCCCGACCACTACCTGGGCGTCGGGTTGAAGCAACACTGCAACGACATCCACGGCTACTTCAGGGACCATCATATCCTCGAAAGCATGCAGGCCGCCTTTCAGGTCATCCCTGATCAGTCCATGAAACCCTCTGAGGCCTATCATCAGGTGGTCCGAAAACAGGTCGAATTTGTCGAACTGGACCAGATGATGGGACGCACGCCGGCCGTCATGATGGTCCCCTACCCGCCGGGGATCCCTATCATGTTGGGGGGAGAGATCATGAATGAAAAGGCCGGGCCCATATTTGAATACCTTCGGCTGAGACAGGATTTCGAGAACGCCTTTCCGGGGTATGAGAGCGAAATTCACGGCGTGGAGAGGACCGAACGGGAGGGAAAGAAATTTTTCAGGACATTGTGCGTGAAACAAACATAGACGCTGAGTGTCAGAGATCGCCGGCCACTCAACCACATAACGAAGTCCGAACACCGGGAGGATGTCATGGGAGGCGAGAGCAAAAAACTGGGAATGGCAGGGGCTGTCTTTCTGATTGTATCGAGTCTGGCCGGAAGCGGCGTCATTGCCTTGCCGCAGCAACTGGCGGCTACCGGTTCGATCACGCTCATTTCATTTATCCTGGTCACCATCGGGGCCTTGTTTCTGACGCTGGTATATGTTCGCGCGGGCGCCCTTTTCGACGACCCTAGCCCCACCGCACTGGCAACGTATGTGAACCCGGTTTTGGGGGCGAAGAGCGGTTTCTTTTACGTCTACGGAAACCTGATCTCCAACGTATCCATTTTGATTGCGGGCCTGGGCTATCTGGCCCTGTTTGTCCCCGCGCTGAACCATCCAATCGTACTTGGCATCACCGTAATTGCACTCATCTGGCTCTTTGTCGCCTTGTCCCTTCGCGGGGTCGATATCATTACCAAGGTGGTATCCGGCACCGTCACACTCCTTCTTATCTCGGTTATCATCACTGCCACGGCGGGATGGCTCGATTTTGATCCCACCCTGTTCAAACAGAACTGGAACGTCTCCGGTCACTCTGCCGGCAATGCCATCATGTCCGGGTTCGCCGTGCTGATCTTTGCCTTTGTCGGCGTGGAAAGCGTGGCCACAAACAATGAACACATTCAAAATCCGAAAAAAATCGTCCCCATTGCAACCATCGTGGGTTTTATTGTTGTGGCCATCCTCTACATCGCCTCCACCACCGTCATCGAAGGGATGTTTCCTGCCAAGGAAATCCAGAACGCGCCTGCCTCGTTTGCGCTGTCCATACAGCACATCTGCGGCTCGAAAATAATAGCCGACGTGGTCTCCGCAGTGATGGCCATCGCCTGCATCACCAGCTTCCTCGTCTGGAATCTGTCATCGGCCAGCGCGGCCAAGACCAGTGCGGACAACGGCTTCCTCCCCAAGGCCTATGCCTATACCAACCGGCATGGCATCAACAGCAAGGGCCTTATCATCAACGGCGTGATCATGACCGTGGTCGAATTGATCCTCATGATGCTCGGCAGCAACGTGGCTGCGGCGTTCAACATCACCGTAACCATCTCGGTACTGTTGCTTCTCTTTCCCTACTTCTGGTCAGGCATCGCCCTGCTGAAAAAAGACAAGGCCACAGAATCAAGATCCATCAGCACCAAAATTATTGTATTTATGTCATCCATTTTCATCATGTCTGCCTTTGCATCGGCCACCCTCGATGAACTCTGGCTGGTCATTGCCCTGGTGATGGTTGTCATGGCAGCATATGCGCTGCTTTTCACGAAAAAGGGGGAGTGAAGAAGGGTCATCAGGTGGTTTACGATTTTCCCGGTTCCGCGTTTCGCGTTCCGAGATCCACGCTCCGCGTTCAGGAGGCCTTTGCATGACACTCAACAAGATGGTTCGATTCTGGTGTCTGATGCTTGCAATGATAGTAGCCTTTGCGACACCGGTCCCGGCGGCCGAGGTTTCAGGCAGCGCCCTTCAGGATGAAGTCAAGGCCCTCAAAAAGATGGTGCTTGAACTCCAGAAGCGGGTCAGGGAGCTGGAAGCGGACAGGATGAAGCCCGGGACGGAACCGGCTCCAACCGTCCAGAAAACGGAACCCGTACCCGAAACGACACCTGTTATACAGAAAGCAGCGCCCGAACCGCAAAAGCAGGCGCCTTCCAGACCGGCCCGTCAGCCCCGTATCAAGGTAGGCGCCAAGCCCCCCAGCAAGACGGGGAAGCGGGTCGCCGAGGCCCCTGCGCCCCTTGAGATCGGAGGACGCCAGGTTCGAGTGGGGATTTCCGGCGCGATCCAGGCCGATGTGATCCACGATTTCAATGCGGTGGGACTAAAGCCCGGAGGGAATGTGGAGCGGGAGTTCATTACCGCAAACATTCCCGTGGGCGGACCGGCCAGAGACATCACCAACCGCACCGGTTTCAGTCCCAACCAGAGTTTTCTCTCCGGCTACGCCGAGACCGATACGCCCTGGGGCCCTTTTCGGGTCTATGCGGACGTGAACCTCTTCAATTCCGTGACCGGTACCGAATTCCAGATTTACAAGGCCTATGGGCAATGGGGCTGGCTCAAGGCGGGCCTCGATTACTCCATCTGGCTGAATCAGGCCGCCATACCGGATACCCTGGATTTCGAGGGACCCAACGCGGCCCCCGAAGTGCGCTTTACCCAGGCGAGCCTCAAGATCCCGCTACGGCCGGTCTCGGAGAAGCGGGATCTTTTTTTCACGGTGGGCGTGGAAGATGCCCAGGGGGATATGACCCTGCCGGGGGGGGGTGCGAATATCACCGCTGTGGATCAGTTCCCGGCGGTGGTTGGAAAACTGTCCTATGAGCCCGACTGGGCCCATCTGGAGTTGGGCGGGCTCTATCGTCGTCTGAAGGCCGAAGGCGCAGGATACGACCATTCTGTGAACGGGTGGGGAGTGATCCTGAGCGGGAGCATCGATACGTGGAAGGATGACAACTTCATCCTGGGCGGGCTGTATGGAAACGCCCTCGGGGCCTACATTCAGGACACAGCCGGGCTGGGATTGGATGCAGCCCCAACCTCGAATATGGATTCAAGCCTCAAGGCGATTCCGGCCTTCGGCCTGTGGGCGGCCTACCAGCACTGGTGGTCACGATCGCTCCGCTCAACAGCCACCTACGGTTTTGTTCGCCTGAACAGCGACTTTGACCTCTGGGCACAGACTGCCGGGACGGGAACCTACAAACAGACTCACTATGTGTCGGCAAACCTTATCTGGAGTCCCTGTCCCCCCTTTGACGTGGGGCTCGAATACCTGTTCGGCCATCGCACGGTTACGGACCATACCGCGGTGGACGGCAGCACTACGGGCCAGAACCACCGCCTTCAATTCACCATGCGCTGGAACTTCGATTGGAAGCGGTGATCCACCGGCTTTGGAAAGTCTCATTGCGTCACATGTGAGGACAAGGAGAGCATACAGGCAAATATGGAAGAACCCTTGGAAACAGAATTTCGGGGGGGTTCCGGGCAAGGGGCGCGGGGGAGTTTGAAAACGGCTGGCAAAGTGGCCATCGGGTGGGTTTCCCTGGCCATGATCAACCTGGCGATCATCTATTCGGTCAGGGGACTTCCGATGATGGCGGAAGAGGGTTTCCGCGCCATTACCTTTATGGCCATTTCCGCCGCCTTTTTTCTCATTCCCGTTTCCCTTGTCACCGCGGAGCTCTCCTCCACATGGCCGCCCGAGGGGGACGGGGGCGTCTATATCTGGGTTAATGAGGCCCTGGGACAACGGTGGGCCTTTCTGGCGATCTGGCTCCAATGGAGCGAGAATGTTATCTGGTTCCCCACGGTTCTCTCATTTATCGCGGCCACCCTGGCCTATGCCTTTTCACCGGACCTGGCCAATAACAAGGTCTACACCCTGACGGTGGTGCTGGTGGTTTACTGGGGCGGTACTTTCGCCAATCTGAACGGCGTGAAGACCTCAGCCTGGATCAGCACCTTAGGGGTGATCAGCACTCTGATCACCACAGGCCTGATCGTTTTCCTGGGATTCAGTTGGATCTTGGGGGGCCACCCGTCCCAGATCCAGTTTTCCATGGCTTCGCTTATACCGGATTTCACCCACATGGACAGCTATGTCTTCCTTGCCGGAGCCCTGGTCATCGTTTCCGGGATCGAGGTCTCCGCGGCCCACGCCTCCCGGGTCAGAAATCCCAAACGCTCTTTTCCAAAAGCCGTTTTCCTTTCCGTGGTTGTTTCCATCTCCGCCATCATACTGGGTTCCCTGGCCATTGCCTTTGTGGTACCCCAGAAAGAGATCAGCCTGGTGTCCGGTCTCATGGAGGCATTTGACAGATTTTTCGGGGCCCACGGCCTGCACTGGCTGGTGCCCATTGTGGCCCTGCTGGTTGTGGTGGGCTCCCTGGGAGAGGTGTCCGCCTGGATTCTGGGGCCCAGCAAGGGGTTGCTCGTATCGGCCCGGCACGGTCTGCTACCCCCTATTCTGCAGCGCCGGATTCATGGGGATGTGCCTGTGAACATTCTGATGCTCCAGGCGGCCGTGGTGACATGTCTGGTCTTCGTATTCCTCCTCATGCCCACGGTGAGCAGCGCCTACTGGATTCTGACCGCCCTCACGGCGCAGCTTTACCTGGTCATGTACCTCCTCATGTTTCTGTCCGCCCTGATCCTGCGGTACAAGCAGCCGGACGTCCATCGCCCCTACCGGATCCCTTTCGGCAATTTCGGCATGTGGCTGGTGGCGGCCTTGGGCTTGCTGGGAGGCATGTTTACGCTTTTCATCGGGTTTTTTCCCCCGTCTGAACTGAAAACAGGGAGCCTCCTCTTCTACGAATCATTTCTGATCATCGGCATCCTTATCATGTGCGGCGCTGCCTTTGTGATCCATGGGCTGAGAAAACCCCACTGGATAAAGGCCGCGGGTGAAGAAGCCCTGACGAGATAAGAAAGTGAAAGGCAACATAAGGAAAGGAATGAATGAGCCGCTACCTGCTGACCGATATCTTGAGAACCCTGTTGTTTCCGGCCACGGCAGGGATTCTTCACCGAACCAGCGAAGACAATGAGTTGGCGGCCATTTGAGCACTATCCATCATCACATCTTGTTCAACCATTTCTCTGGGGCAGGGAGATCTTGCGCTTTTCCGGGTCCGCCTGGCGCCGGTAGAAAACGACGGTGTGCCCGAGTATACCTACGTTCTCCGCGCCGGTCTCTTTTTCGATTCGGACGGAGATTTCCGTCTTTTGATCCTTTTCCTTGAAATCGTTGAACTTTACCTTAATCAGTTCGTGCCTTTCCAGGGCGTTTTGGGCCGACGATACGACTTCAGGCGTCAGGCCTTTCTGGCCGATAAAAACCACCGGTTTCAGGCCTTGGGCAAGCCCCCGCAGATATTTCCGCTGAAAACCTTCCAATTTTTCCATGTCCTATCCCTCTATTCGATCTCGAAGCCTCACGTGGTTTGGTATTGCTGCTGGACTGAGAAAGGCGGCGATCCAAAGATATTCTCAGGTATCTTCACAGTTTCTTCACCGCTTCATCCAGGTTCCCTCCGATCTCATATGCGATCCCGTTGTCATGACAGCGATTGATCACATTCGCTCGATATGCTGCGATATCAGCACGAAATGCTCTGATCTCCTTCCCTTTCGGCAGTTGACGCCCGCAGTACTTCAAAAACTCCAGGTTCCTCGATCCCGGCGAATCGTTCCCTTCTCGAAATTCATCCCCCACAATCAGTCCATTTCAGCCAAAAGCCCAACCATCGGCATTCGAATCCCGGCAGGCTGCTGTCGGTTGACACAGGGAACGGAATCTCCTATAGTCTTCAAAAGCCATTCAACCCCTTTGCGGAGACCCCCATGCACCTGAAAAAAGTGACCCTTTTCTCCGATCAATATCCCACAATTGAGTATTATCCTTTCAATCTCCAGGTATTGCAGCAGACCCGCAGCATTCCGTTTCATACGCCGGTCACATTTTTTGTGGGAGAAAACGGCACCGGGAAATCGACGCTCCTGAGGGCCCTCTGCATTCAGTGCGGCATCCACATTTGGCAGCACGAGCAGCGACCGCGCGTGGAGATAAATCCCTATGAGGAGGCCCTTTACAGGTATATCGGCGTAGAATGGTTCAATGGAAGGGTGCCGGGATCGTTCTTCGGGTCTGAAACCTTCAAGGATTTTGCTCAGTATTTGGATGAATGGGCGGCCGTAGATCCTGGGACGCTCGAGTATTTCGGGGGGAAATCCCTCATTACCCAGTCCCATGGGCAGTCCCTCATGAGCCTGTTCAGGGCGCGCTACCGTATCAGGGGTCTCTATCTCCTGGACGAGCCCGAGACCGCCCTCTCCCCCAGGAGCCAGTTGGAACTCCTTCAGGTGCTGAACGATATGGGAAAGGCGGGGCACGCCCAATTCATCATCGCCACCCACTCGCCGATCCTCCTGGCATGTCCAGGAGCGACCATCGTCAGTTTTGATTCCGTACCGGTTCGGGAGATCGCTTACGAGGAGACCGAACACTACCGGATCTATCACCGGTTTATGACGGACCGAGACGCCTTTTTGAACGACCTGTAAACTTGTGTGAAACCGGATGCTGGTTGCTGGATCCTTAATGCTCGATCTCACTACTGGATACGGATTGCCGGAGTTTCACGCATCGGCGTGATTGAAGGTTCAACGTGGGTTCCTCAGAGCGTTTCTGCCGGGATCAGACTGATCCCCCCGGCCAGAGGCGACCCTCCTGTGGAACTCAAAAATGTGACGCCTGATGCCGGATACCGGCCTTTCTAACCCCGCACTGCGCACTCTCAACTTCACACGTCTTTGCTTACTCCCTTTCGGGGTCAGCGCTCCGGATCAGGGGATATCCCGGTATTTTTCTTGGCCTGTTCGATCAGTTCAATCAAGGAAACGGTCTTTGTCTTGTCAGACCGCTTGAATGCCCTTTCCCATTCTTCGGATGAAAGCGCTTCTCTCAAATAATCCTCCACCAGGAAATGGGGATACCAGCAGTCCAGGGTCTTGAAACAGGGGAGGCCATGGTTTTCTCTACGGCAATAGGAAAAAGAGATCTGATGGCCCAGCCTGGGGCAACGGATCATGTACCCATCATCCGGCGGTGTGCTTTCCCTTTTCATGACGATCTCGCGTTAAAGGTTTACAGGTTCAAGGTTCACAGGTTCAGGGTTGCTTTTATTCAGTTTCGTGGTGAATGAAGGCGGTTCGGTATCTTGCCCCAGTCCCAATGCCCTGACGGGCAAACTACCAACGGGGATTCATGTGCAGATTGGGCAGGGCGGGGTGAAACCCGCCATGATACGCTCTTGCAAAAATGCTGCCGAAGGCCAGGACATCGACCTCCGGCAGCGACGTTTCCGTTTTCCATCAGTGCCCAGGATGGCCTACAGATGCGGCGGCTGGTACTGCCTCGGCTTGGGCAAAGGCCCAATGTCTTCCAGCGCCCGCCTGATCTCCTCGGCCGGCAGGGGGTAATCCTTTAACTGGCCCTCGAAATAGGCCTGATAGGCCGCCATGTCCACCAGACCATGCCCGCTCCAGTTGAAGAGAATGACCTTTTCCTTCCCTTCCTCTTTGGCCTTGAGGGCCTCGCGGATGGTCATGGCAATGGCATGGTTGCACTCGGGTGCGCTGATGAATCCTTCGGTCCTGGCAAATGTCACGCCCGCCTCAAAGGTCTCCAGTTGATGAATGGCCACCGGCCGGATCAGATTGTCAACGATGAGCTGACTGATGATCGGGGCCATCCCGTGATACCGCAGACCGCCGGCATGGATCGGGGCCGGGATGAAGTTGTGGCCGAGGGTGTGCATCGGCAGGAGAGGGGTCATCTGGACCGTATCCCCGAAGTCATAGGCAAATGGACCAGCGGTCATGGTGGGGCAGGAACTCGGTTCTACGCCGATGATGTCAATGTCCTTTCCGTGAATCTTGTCGCAGACAAAGGGGAGGCAGTTCCCTGCAAAATTGCTCCCGCCGCCCGCACAGCCGATCACCACGTCGGGGTAATCGCCGGCAATGGCCATCTGTTTCTGCGTCTCAAGTCCGTTGATGGTCTGGTGGAGCATCACGTGGTTCAGAACGCTGCCCAGGGCATACTTGCTGTCTTTGTCCCCGACCGCGGCCTCCACTGCCTCGCTGATGGCAATGCCCAGACTTCCGGGGGAATCCGGGTCCTGGGCCAGGATCTTGCGGCCTGACTCGGTCTCGGTGCTGGGGCTTGCCACGCAGTTGGCGCCCCAGGTCTGCATCATGAGCTTTCGATACGGTTTGTGGTTGAAGCTGGTCCTCACCAGAAAGACCTTGCATTCCAGGCCAAAAAAGGCGCAGCACATGGCCAGGGCGCTCCCCCACTGGCCCGCGCCGGTCTCCGTGGTGATCCGTTTGGTGCCGGCCACTTTATTGTAATAGGCCTGTGCAATGGCCGTATTGGGTTTGTGGCTTCCAGCCGGGCTGACGCCCTCATTCTTATAGTAGATCTTGGCAGGTGTTCCGAGGTGTTTTTCGAGGTCGTAGGCCCTGTAAAGGGGAGTGGGCCGCCAGATGACATATTTTTCCAGGACCTCCTGCGGTATGTCGATCCATCTCTGGGTGCTCACCTCCTGCTCGATCAGATTCATGGGGAAGATGGGGGCTAGATCATCGGGCCCGACAGGCTGACCGGTCCCCGGGTGAAGCGGCGGTTCCATCGGCGTAGGCATATCTGCCATGATGTTGTACCATTGACGCGGCAATTCCGACTCGGGTAGAAAAATCTTTTTGACCTCCATAGTTCCTCCTTTTCTCTTCAATGAATGATGTTGTCTATTCTAATCCATGGCGCCCAATGCCCCACGGATCGGCCTTGACCATGCTCACGGTCCGAGAACGCTTCCCGGGTGTCAGACAACCGCGCATACCTCTAAAGCGGGATGCGAAACCGGGCGTAACAGAGAAAATTGAAGCCAGCTTTTTGGGTTTGATTGAACTGGAGAACTATAAGCAAAGATATATCGAGTCGTCAGGTCTAATTGCGGAAGACCGGATATGAAGGAATCCGCCGGACCCTGACCGCAT
>JAWOIH010000278.1:0-6746 GCA_046484725.1 Candidatus Desulfacyla sp.
CAGACTGAAAGAAGAGAACCTTCACCTGAAGTATAAATTGAAAGAAAGGTACCGCTACGATGATATCATAGGCTTGGGCCCACGGATGCAGGACATCTATGAGATCATCGACAAAATCAGTATGGATGACCCTACGGTTCTGATTCAGGGTGAGAGCGGGACCGGGAAGGAAGTCATCGCCAAGGTGATCCACAAAAACAGTAACCGGAAAGCCGGCCCTTTTGTTTCCATAAACTGTGGCGCCCTGGTTGAAGGTCTGCTGGAAACCGAACTCTTCGGCCATGTAAAGGGAGCCTTTACAGGGGCTATCCGGGACAAGGAAGGCCTTATGAAGGCCGCTGAAGGGGGAGCCATTTTTCTTGATGAAATCGCTGAAATGCCTCCTCCTTTACAGGTTAAGCTCCTCCGGGCCCTACAGGAAAAGAAGATACGACCTGTCGGGGATACCCGTGAAACATATGTGGACACCCGGGTGATTGCGGCCACTAACAAAGACATCGATGAGGCCCTGGCGACCGGTAAGCTGAGGCGCGACCTTTATTACCGTTTGAATGTCGTCTCCATCCATATCCCTCCGCTGAGAGAACGAAAAGAGGATATCCCCCCTTTGGTCAATCACTTTATCAGTAGATTCGGAGAAACGAACAAGAGAAAGATCGTGAAAAAAATATCCCCTGAGGCCTTGGGGCTCTTCTTGGAATATGACTGGCCGGGAAATGTGAGAGAACTCGAGAACGCCGTCGAGAGGGCATTCGCCCTTGGGGTAGACGAGACCATCGGAGTGGATGATTTACCCCCTGTCCTCAGAGGTTCAGGCAGGGATGTCACTGCCAGGGCAGGCAACTACAACCTGAAAGAGAACGAGGTTACACTGATAAGAAGGGCATTGGCTGAGACGAGTGGGAATAAGGCCGATGCATCCCGTCTGCTCGGCATAAACCTCAGCACATTGTACCGAAAAATTGCTAAGTACAGAATTTCTCGGAATGTTTTGCAAAATGCGAATCCATGATTGCATACTGCAAATGCTCTCCTTTGGCATGTTGTCATCTAACTAAACCTTCCGTCACCAGCGGGCCATACAAAGTGCAACCCAAAAGGCCTCGCCCTAAAACGTCCAAGGTTACCGAGGATGCCAGGTTTTCGAGAAACATCCTCTTGCTCCATAATATCCTTTGCGACCTTGTCGCCTTTGCAAGGGGGATTCCTTTCGCATGGGAAAAGCGGTTGAAAACATTTTCTCATTTTGCAAAAAGCTGAGTTCACCGCGAACGTCCTTTGACCCTTCTTAATTCCTGTATCATATTCAAGTAATTGATAAATTTCTTTTTACAAATGCCTGGTGCCAAGTTTGGCACGAGCTTTGCTCAGATTTAGTGGGCAAGCCTCTGGGCAGGCATACTCGGAATCCGGGAAGATAAGGTATTCCCATCCCCGGTCTACGGATGGGTCTGTATCTGGCGCAGATAGTCAAAGGGTGATTAACAACCCTGCACAGGCTTCGGTCAAATAGGTGTGCTGACTATTCCTCACGGCTATAGCGAACGATAACGCCAAAATGATGCAAAAACCGCAATAGAGAAAAACGGGAGGAACACAATTGCTGAGCGCAGCATTAAAGGTGAAAGATCCAGTGTGTCCAACTCCGGCAACGGCTGAATCCGAAGATGCGGATTGCGCTACGGACTCCTATAAATATGGTGATATTATCGGCTGCAGCAGGGGAATGCGCGAGATTTACAACCTCATCGAAAAGGTGGCTGCAAGCGAAAGTACCGTGGTCATTACCGGAGAGAGCGGAACCGGTAAAGGGATGGTTGCGCGCGCGATTCACAAAAGGTCCAACCGGCGGGAAAGGTCATTTATTACCATAAATTGCGGCGCTATTCCGGAAAACCTCCTGGAAAGTGAACTCTTCGGGCATGTCCGGGGCGCGTTTACTGGTGCGAGTGCAAACAAACCCGGGAAATTTGAGTTGGCCAAAGGGGGGACCGTTTTCTTAGATGAGATCGGGGATATGAGCACCAAACTCCAGGTAAAGATCCTTAGGGTATTGGAAGAAAGGGAATTTGAGCAGGTGGGAGGCTCAAAAACCCTGCATGCGGACGTGAGGATCATCGCCGCGACCCACGCCGACCTGGAAAAACTGGTGGAGCAGGGGAGATTCCGAGAAGATCTCTTCTACCGGCTTTACGTTGTTCCGATAAAGGTCCCTGCGTTGCATGAACGAAGGTCCGACATTCCTCTTCTTGTGTTCCATTTTCTGAACGAGTTCAACAAAAAGAACGGCAGGAATGTTGAAGGGGTTTCTGACGATGCCCTGAAGGCGATGCAGGCCTATTCGTGGCCTGGAAACGTCAGGGAACTCAAAAACGCTATGGAGCGGATGGTGGTCTTGAAGGGGGGAGGATGGATAGAGACTCAGGATCTTTCGCAAAAGCTTATGAAGGGAAATCAAGGCCCCGAATCAATGAACATAACCATTTCAGAAGATGGGATTAATCTGAATTCCGCAGTGACAGAGTATGAAAGAGCCCTTATCCTTGAATCGCTGAAGCGTACCAATTGGGTAAAGAATCAGGCTGCAAAGCTGCTTCAGCTGAACAGGACAACCCTTGTGGAAAAGATAAAGAGACATAACCTTTCGGAACCGCACGCTCAATAGAGCAATCCTTTTCAAGGCCCTGTCAAAGAAGTGACGCCCGACATTTACGAATTGACATGGCGCTACCGCCCTTGACGTCTTATCCTGAGTAAAAGAATCCTCAGAAGTCACAAAAATATGGGTCAGCAGCAGCACTGCGACACAAGAATCGCCCATCCCTAATGGCCCTGATCCGCCCAAAATGACGGCATGAGTCTTGCAGAATTCCTCTGCGTGCCCCTCTGGAATACCCAAGGCATCGAATCATCTCAAAAGCATTTTCGTGACGCCCATTGATTATGACGAGATCGGTTTTCGTCTCTACAGCGGGTTTGTTCGATGCGGGACCTGGTTTTTAGACGGGGCAGGGCAGGACAAGGAGCCATTGAATGTCACATCCCATATTGATCGTCGATAATGAAGCTGACATGAGATCATCGCTTACCCATGCCTTGAGCAGTAATGGGTACGCGGTGGTGTCTGCAACAAACGGCCTGCAGGCCCTGGATGAGTTCGGGAAGGGCAAATTCAGCCTGGTCATCGCCGATATGAAGCTGCCCGAAATGTCCGGTATAGAAGTGCTCACCGAAGTGAAAAGGGTCTCTCCCCATGTGCCCGTCATCATGATTACAGCGAATGGAACCATTGAAAATGCGGTGGAAGCGATGCAATGTGGGGCCTCGGATTATATACTGAAGCCGTTTTCACCGGAGACATTGGAGGTGGTGGTCAAGAATGCCTGCAAGAAGTCGAATGGTCAGATGCGTGTCGGTTCAGTAAGCCGGGACCGGTGTATGGAAGCGCCATCCAAGACGATGGTAACCCAGGATCCAAGGCTGTTAAAGGTCTTGAAACTGGCGAAAGATATCGCGCCGAGTAAGGCCACGGTTCTCATTCAGGGAGAAAGTGGAACCGGCAAGGAGGTGTTGGCCTCGTTCATTCACAGGCACTTTGGCGGGGATGAACGACCTTATGTTGCCATAAACTGTGCCTCGCTGCCCGATGGGTTGGCAGAAAGCGAGTTGTTCGGGCATGAAAAGGGATCGTTTACCGGGGCCATGAATAGAAAAAAAGGGAAATTTGAGTTGGCAAACCAGGGTACGATTGTCCTGGACGAAATCAGCGAAATGGCTATGCCGATTCAGGCCAAGTTGTTGCGGGCGCTCCAGGAAAGGGCGATTGACCGGGTGGGCGGGACCAGAGCCGTGCCTATAGATGTGAGAGTCATTGCGATCAGCAACAGGGACCTCAAGAATGCGGTGAAAGAGGGAAAATTCAGGGAGGATTTATTCTACCGGGTCAACGTTATCCCCTTCACCATTCCCCCATTGCGGGAGCGAAAGGGGGATATCCCCCTCCTGAGTCGACACTTTGTTGAGAAATATGGATCACTCTATGCAAGGCCGGTGAAACGAATATCTGATGCGGCACTTTCATTGCTGATGGGCCTTGAATGGAGGGGAAACGTCAGAGAACTGGAGAATACGATAGAGCGAGCCGTCCTTTTATCAGACAAGGATACCATTCTGCCTGAGCATCTATTTCTTGAAGACGTGGAAACGTGCGACCATCAATCGAGCCGGATCAGACCCGGCGTGACGGTCAGGGAGATGGAAAGGGAATTGATATTCAAGACACTAAAGGAAGTGGATGATAACCGGACCCATGCGGCAGAGATGCTGGGAATCAGCATCAGGACCCTGCGCAATAAGTTACGAGAATACAAAGAGGAAGGCCTGCCTGGGCGTGTGGAACCATAATAAGAGGAGCGGAGAAATCGGAAGCGTGGGCGTACATCGATATCATGTCGGGAACTGCCGTGAGTTTGGCATGGCGCCCTCCAGCGAGATTTCTGGATTCCTGAGAACAGGAGGGACAGACAATGGAATCGGGAGCACTTTTTAAAGGGGCATTTCCCATCTTGGAAAAGGCCCTGGACCTGAGGTCCATGAGGCATCATCTCATTGTATCCAATATCGCCAATAAGGACACGCCCAACTACAAGGCTTTTGACCTTATGGTTGAAGAGGAGATGGTCAGATCCACGAATACGGGCGACGCCACCCAGCTGCAAAGGACAGATGATGCCCATCTGTCTAAAAGACGTTCCTCGGGCATGTCCGGTACAATGGGGCGTGCGACAGGTCAGGAATTTTCTTTGCGAGGGGATGGCAATTCCGTGGATATTGACAGGGAGATGGCCAATCTATCCGAGAATAACCTGCTCTATGACGCTTTGGCTCAGGTTATTTCAAGGAAATTTAGGGGATTGGAAGATGCTATCAAGGGAGGTACATAGCGATGAACTATTTAAATGCGTTTCGCATCAGCGCTTCGGGTATGACGGCGCAACGGCTCCGAATGGATATTGCGACAAGCAATCTGGCCAACATCAATACCACGCGGACCCGGGAAGGGGGACCTTACCGGAGAAAAGATGTGGTGTTTGAGAGTCAGCCGGTTCCCGGATCGTTTAAAAATGCGCTTCAATCGTCCATGCCCGGCAAACTGGCGGGGGTGAAGGTATCCGAAATCATAGAGGATCCCAGGCCGCCGATCTCAAAACACGACCCACAGCATCCGGATGCAGACGAAAAAGGATACATACAGGTGCCCAGAATCAACCTCATGGAAGAGATGGTGAATATGATGTCGGCCACGCGAAGCTATGAGGCCAATGTAACTGCGATCAAGGCCACCAAGGATATGGCGTTGAAGGCATTAGAGATCGGGAGGTAGTAGGTTATGAATGACATCACCGTCAAGAACCGGCTTGAGACGACCCTTCCTCTTGGAGTGTATGGAAAGCAGCCTGCACCCCCGCAAGGAGGGTCCTTCGGGAATATGCTGTCAGAGGCCATAGACGGAACAGACCGGCTTCGGAAGACCGCTGACATGGCCATCAACGATTTTGCTTCGGGCAGAGAGACCAATATCCACAAGACAATGATCGCCATGGAGAAGGCGAGCATTTCGTTCAAGCTGATGATGCAGGTGCGCAATAAGGTCATTTCGGCCTATCAGGAAATTATGCGAACACAGGTCTAATACAGAAGATGCAGTAGGGGACAAAGATGGCCATTAACGAGATTCCAACTCAATTGAAGACCTTATTCGGGAGTATGACGCCCGCCAAGATGTTTACGCTGCTGGCCTTGATATCTATTACCATAGCGGGCTTTGTCTTCTTGATATCTTGGTCGGGGGACTCGGATTTCCAGCCTTTATACTCCAATCTGACCTCCGAGGATGCGGGGGCCATCCTGACCCGGCTCAAGGAGAAGAAGATTCCATACAAGGTATCGGCCAACCGGGATTCCATCCTTGTGCCAAGCGATCAGCTCCATGAAATCAGGCTTGAATTGGCGTCCCAGGGCCTGCCGCTCGGCGGCGGCGTAGGGTTTGAGATCTTTGACAACGCCAAGCTGGGTATGACCGAGTTTGTCCAGAACGTCAATTTCCAAAGGGCGTTGCAGGGAGAACTCTCTCGAACCATAAACAGATTTGATGAGGTCCAGGGATCGAGAGTCCACATTGGATAGGATGCCAGGCACCCCTCTTGCGCCGCCTTCCCCTTCTCCTGTGCTTTCATTCAGCACCTGTTCGCTTCGAATCGCCTTATTGTCGGGGTGATATCGCTCTTCAGTTTTCTCCTGTTGTCTGAAATCTAAGGCGCACGATATTCTGGCTATGGCCTTGCCTGGGCCCAAGGCCGTTTCCAGCATGGTGCGCACCCGGCTCTCCAGACCCTTTTCCATCTTTTCCTGCAAGGCCAGTTGATCGGAATTCATCGGCCCCTCGGAAGATCGGTCCTTGCTTCCGGCCAGCATTTTTCCGTAATTGTCAACTACCGTCACATTCTCCGTTTTCAGTCCGGAAACGCTCGACGATACCAGGTGGACGATGGCTTGAACCTGGCCTTTGGTCAATGTCTTGCCTGGAGCCAATTTGAGTATGACGGATGCCGTCGCCGCTTCTTCATCTTCTACAAATAAGGACTTCGATCCCATCACAATGTGGACTCTCGATCCCTGGACCTCATCAAATCTGTTTATGGAGCCGTCGGTCATGGACTTCAACTGGATCGGCCGACGGGTTCCGA
>JAWOIH010000299.1:0-3956 GCA_046484725.1 Candidatus Desulfacyla sp.
TTTTCCGGGTGGTCCCGGCCAGGAAATCGTATTCGTGGGATACAATGACGGTGCTGATGTCAAGATAATTCAATAGAGAGGCGATTCTCACCCTGGCCTCCTCATCCAGCCCGGTGGTGGGTTCGTCCAGGAGGAGGGCGATCGGCTGCATGACCAGTACCGTTGCGAGGGAAACGAGCTTCTTTTCCCCTCCCGAGAGCTTATGGGTGATCCTGTTTTCAAAACCCCGCAAATTCAGTCTTTCCAGGGTTTCCACGGCCATCATGCGGGCCTCTTTGGGCGTCTTCCCCAGATTGAGGGGGCCAAAGGCCACATCCTCTAAGACCGTGGGCGAGAAAAGCTGATCGTCTGCATTCTGAAAGACCAGCCCGACCCTGCGCCGGACTTCCACGAAATCCTTCCGGGTCTCGATCCGCCTTCCCAGCACCCGGATGGTCCCGGATGAGGGTTTGAGCAGCCCCATGATGATGTGCAGAAGCGTGGTCTTGCCGCTCCCGTTATAACCGATCAGGCCCACCTTTTCGCCCTCGCGGAGCGAAAAGGTGAGGTCGTCCAGCACCGGCGGTCCTGCGTCATATCCAAAATGTATGTTTTCCAGTTCTATGACGAGGTTCAATCCATCCATTCCAAAATCCCCAGCCCAAGTAAGGCAATGGTCATGCAACCGGCCCAGATCCCGTCTTTTCGGGAAAAGGAAAACTCCTGCAGGCAATGGAATTTTCCTGAGAATCCACGGCAGAGCATGGCCATGTAGACCCGCTCGGCCCTTGCCTGAGCCCGTATGAACAGCATGCCGATGAGATACGCGAAGGTCCGATAGGTGTGGACGGAGGTGGAAGGCCGAAACCCGCGAACCGCGGCCGACCTTGCCAGCCGGTGGTATTCCGTCTCCATGACAAAGATGTACCGGTAACTCATGAGGAGCAGAAGGACGATTTTTTCCGGAACCCGCATCCGGGCCAGGGCAGCGCCCAGGGTGGCCACCGGACTGACGGCCACCAGGGCAATAAAGGCCAGGAGGATGGCATTGCACTTGATGGTGATGCGGGCCGAGACCAGCACACCCTCCCATGTGGCAGTCAAAGGCCCCAGATGAAATAAAGGGGTCCCGGGAAAGGTCACCGGGACTACAACCCACAAAAAAAGGATAAAGCCGTTCACCAACATAAGCCGCTTGGCCAGATCACGGACCGGCAATCCGGATATCCCGATGAGAACAATGGAAACGACAAGGCCCAGGAACAATGCGGAAAAACGGTCGGACAGGGCCACCACAAAGGCGAACGCCGTGGCCATGAGGATCCGGGACCTGGGATCTAGGCGCTGCAGCGGCGATGCGTCATTGACAAAGGGCTCTTGTATCATCCCCGATCAATCCTTTTTCCCTAATAACATGTCAGGCTGCACCTTCTTGAGAAATGCCACACAAAAGGCCGTGATGATCCCTTCAATGATCATGACGGGAACATGTGCCCCCGCCACCAGTGCAGCTGCCTTCAGAAAATGCTTCTCCGTCAATGCCAGGGCCGCCCCCACCAAAATGGCCCCTAAGAAAACGGAAAAGGCGCCGCAGGCAAATGCGGCCGGGAGCGACACCCGCAATCGCCGGCCCATCAGGGGGCCGAAGAGATAATAGCCCAGAACCGCGGGAAGCGCCATGATCACCGTGTTGACACCAAGGGTCGTAATCCCGCCGAACTGAAACAACACGGCCTGGAGCGCCAGGGCCACCAGAATGACCGGAAAGGCCCCCCACCCAAGGATGAGCCCCACGATGCCGTTCAAGATGAGGTGAACGCTGGACGGTCCAATGGGGACATGGACAAGGGAGGCCACAAAGAAGGCCGCCGAAAGGATGGCGGCACGCGGGATACGCTCCGACTTGAGACTTTTCAGCCCCATGGCGGTGCCGGCCGCGGCCAGGGCGATCCCTGAAACCAGGACCGGACCGGACAAAATGCCTTCGGATATATGCACGATATCACCTCACTCCAGCTTCCGTCTCAAGATCCCCTTTTGGCGGCATGCGAGCGTTGCAGCAAAAAATAGGCTGCAAATGCAAGATTGAGTATCAGGCTAAGACCGGCAATGATCCTCAAGATCTTTGAACCTTGAACAGGATGCGCGATTTCTGTCTCACCCTGGGGCGTATCAGATTTTCCAGCCAACGACTCGGGACTTACCTCCACCGTTGCCTGGCACAGATGACCCATGCCGTCATTGGCAATGATCCGCCAGGTCCCGGGCGTGTCCGGGCAAAAGGCGAACTTTCCGTGCCGGTCGGTCCTGCCGTTCTGGTGTTCCACCTTGGGGTCCTGGGGACTAAATACCAGCACCTCGGCATAGGCCATGGGATCCCCGTCTGAGTAATAAAAGGCAACGGCCGACAACGTCGCCCTTTCCACGAGGCTGTAGTCCGTCCCGTGGGCATCGGCATCCACGGGCGCCCGGAGAAGAATGAAGGCGACAAGGGGAAGAAGCCAATATGAACGTATCGATCGTGTCATTATTCAACCTTGAATACGAGAAAGGCCATAAATTGATGATAGCTGATATCCGGTTGTCACAGACAGAAACCGTGTGCCTTGCCATGCCGGGGTCCCATTACCCGTTGCACCCGGTTGTCCGGACCGGGGCGTTCCCATGGAGGGCAGTGGGTTTACCCTGGACGGTGAACACCGTCCTCCAGGTCTTCTATCTTCGCCACCGCGTGCAACAAAAAAAGGCCGCGAATCCACATCCCCCTTCAGGGACATAGACCTTCGTGGCCTCTTTATTCCTACTCGTTATATTCTTATCGCCGCCCGCATGACGGCAAGGTGTCTCTCTTGGATTTTCTTCTGAAATCCGGATACAACCGGCTTCTGCCGCGATTTGGATGTGTGGTTTCTAATGAAGGCTTTCTAAAAAGTCAAGGTTTTTTCGCTATTATACCGTTCACAGGTTCCCGGTTCAACGTTCAAAGTTGGAAGGAAAAGCAGAATTGCTCACGCGAAAACCTGGGACGATTCAAAAAATGTCAATTTTCCTTGACACGAAAAGCAGGCTTTGTTATACGCCAGCCTTAATTCAAGGCGCAAAACGAAATTGCGCAGGCGGTTAGCGGTTTAACGATTCATATAACTTAACGTTCAGGAAATGCAAGCCAAGAAGGCAGTGCCGGATCGAATTCCGGAGGCGTCTTTTTGGCTTTTTTTGTGGACAATCAAATCGTGAAAGGCGGTGATTGAAAGAGTTCAGACAGCGTACAGACAATCAATGTGTTGGGAAGGCAGCCCGTCTCCGGCCAAGGATTGAGGGCCGCCTTCCCGGTTGAAGCCCCCCGGGATAGAGAGGCGCTTCGGTATATACCTACCACAGCGCACTTCTCCCGTCAATTTCTATTGACCGATTCCCGGGACCATCGGGACATGTCGAACACGTCCCTTGACCATTCGCAATCATACAAGGGAGAAATCATGGAAACACAATCGGGATTGAGCACCGGGCTGTTCAAGATCCTGGCCCTGTGGGGGATACTGATCCTCATGCAGGGCCTCCTCATCCTGCCCGGCCATGCGGAAGAAGCGGAAGAGAAGAAGGAAGACTCCCAAGAGGCCGTTCAGCAGAAAGTGGAAAAGGAAGAGGCCAAAAAGGCCGTAAAACTGGAAGACGTTACCGTCATGGCCACCCAGCCGGGGGTGGAAATCACCCCTGATAAGACCATCGTCCGAATGGATGAATTTGTCAAGCCGGGGGACGTGCGGACCCTGACCGACGTCCTCAAGACCATGGGCGGCATCGATGTCATGCGAATCAACCCCATGATGGCCAGCCCGGGCGACGAGGTATCCATTCGGGGGATGAACGAAGGCCGGCTGGTCGTTGAGATCGACGGGAGAAGGATCAATCACAGCGGCTACTACGGCAGATACATCGTGGACTGGTCCAGCCTGAACCTGGACGATATCGAGAGC
>JAWOIH010000073.1:0-10264 GCA_046484725.1 Candidatus Desulfacyla sp.
GAAGATGGCAGGGAAGGCCTCTGTGGAAGGGGAGGTGGCCGCTGAAGCCATTCTGGTGGCTACCATAGGCTGAGGGGATGGATGATTGTGGATTGATCGGTGATGATCGAAGCACCGTAAATCTGTGAGTCTACCCCTGTTTATCGAGATCAACCGTAACCATGAATAGCGACGATGATGGACCCATGACTGTTGGAAACCCAATGAAAATACATCCTTCTGCAGTGGTTAGTTTGAATGCCGAACTTGCCGACGGGGTTGAGGTAGGCCCTTACTCTGCGGTGGGCGACCATGTTGTTATCGGACAAAACACCGTGATAGGCGCTCACGTGGTGATCGAGGGACATACCCGGATCGGGGAACGAAACCGGATTTATCCCTTTTCCTGTATCGGCACGCCGCCTCAGGATATCGGCTACCAAAACGAAGACACGCGGCTGATCATGGGAAATGACAATGTCGTCAGAGAGTATGTCACCATTAACCGGGCTACCACAAAGGAGGCGTGGGAGACGGTTATCGGCAACAACAACTATCTGATGGCCTACGCCCACGTTGCCCATGACTGTCGGATGGCAGATCATGTTATATTGACGAATGGCGCCACCCTGGGCGGGCACACCCATATCGAGGAGTACGCCATATTGGGGGCCTTTCTGGCAGTTCAGCAATTCGTTCGAATTGGCGCACATGCGTACCTGGGGGCCAAATCAGGGATTGACAGGGATGTCCCCCCCTTTATGATAACGGCCGGGCCACGGGCAAAACTGTATGGTATCAACCAGAAGGGCCTGATTCGACGAGGGTTTTCACAGCAGACCATTGACGTCCTCAAGAAGGCATACAGCATCATCTGGCGCGAAAACAGAAGTTTCAGGGATGGCATCGCACAGGTCAAGAAAGACCTTGAGATCATCCCTGAGCTAAAAACACTGTTGGATTTTCTGGCCAACTCCAAGCGGGGCATTCTGCGGTGAATGTTGTTCTGTTGTGAGGCCCAAAACCAACATATCTTCCAGGTCAAGATAAAACATGGGGAAGAACAGCCGGATCATCGGCCTGATTGCCGGGGGCGGACAGTTCCCGCTGCTTATTGCAGAGGCCGCCAAAAAGGAGGGAATTCAGGTCATCGCCGTGGCCCACCTTGATGAGACCGACCCGAAACTCTCAGACAGGGTGGATCACATTGTCTGGATAAGATTAGGACAGTTGGGGCAATTGATAAAGGCGTTCAAAACGCGCGGTGTCACGGAAGCCTTGATGGCAGGGACCATCACCAAAAAGCGTATGTTTGAAAACATACGGCCTGACTTGAAGGGGCTATCCATCATGTCGAAGCTCGCCTTTTTTCATGATGATGACATCCTGAGGGCCGTCGCCCAAGAACTGGCCGGGGAAGGTTTAACGATTATCGGTTCCACCCAGTTTTTGCCCGAACTCATCGCCCCGGAGGGATGTCTTACGGCGAGGCGTCCCAACAAGGCGGAAAAGGAAGATATCCGGTTTGGATGGAAGATGGCCAAGGAGTTGGGGCGGCTGGATATCGGTCAGTGTGTGGTGGTGAGAAAAAAGACCGTCCTGGCCCTTGAAGCCATTGAGGGTACCGATGCAACCATCCTCAGGGGGGGTAAACTGGCTCAGGAAAAGGCCGTTGTTGTGAAGGTGAGCAAACCGGGTCAGGATCTTCGATTTGACGTTCCCTCCGTGGGCCTTGAAACCATACGGATCCTCTCACGGGTAAACGGGGCCGTGCTGGCCGTGGAGGCAGGGAATACCCTATTGTTTGATAAGGCAGAGATGATCGCTCTGGCTAATCTGAAGCGTATCTCCATCGTTTCTCTTCCTGCAGCGCCCTGATAGAGCTATATTGCAAGATTGAGAAGCGTTCCGTCCAATGATAGAAGCGTCACTTTTTCTAACGCTTCAATAGTCAGGCACCGGCGGTGGGGGGTAGATGCGGAATGATCCGCACATTCAGGGCCTTTAGGCGCACGCTGTGCGAACGAATTCGCACCGTCAGGGCCAGGGCCAAGGAAAATGGTTACACGCCAATAAACGCGCCGATAGATACGGGATCCATATATGGAACAGACAAAACTCAGAATTGCGGTTATCGGCGTTGGGCACCTGGGGGAGTACCATGTGCAGAAGTACAGGGCACATCCAGGGGTCGAACTTGTGGGCGTCGTGGATGTGGTTAGAGATCGCGCCGATGAGATAGCTCAACGTTACGATACGAAAGCCTACGCAGATCACCGGGATATCTTGGACCGGGTGGATGCCGTAAGCCTGGCGGTGACCACCGAGATGCACTTTGAGGTGGCCAAGGATGTTCTGGCAAAAGGGGTGCATATGCTCATCGAAAAGCCTATCACCTATGATCTCAGCGAGGCCGATACCCTCATCCACTTGGCCCGCGAACGGGATTTGGTGCTCCAGGTGGGTCTTGTCGAACGGTTTAACCCCGCCATTGTCAAGATGATGCCCATGCTGAACAAGCCCCTCTTTGTGGAGTCCCACCGCATGAACCTTTTTACAACAAGGGGGCTTGATGTTGACGTGGTCCTTGACCTGATGATCCACGACCTGGATATCATTCTCCATATGATCCGGTCAGAGGTGAGAGAAGTCCACGCGGTCGGTATGCCTGTCATCACCGACAAAACCGACATCGCCAATGCCAGGATCGTTTTTGAAGACGGAACCGCTGCCAATCTGACCGCGAGCCGGGTATCCGGGAAAATGCTGAGGAAGATCCGCGTATTTCAGCCCGACGCCTATATATCTGCCGATTGCGGAAAGAGACAGCTCACTGTGATCAGCCTTGACAATCAGAAGAAAAATTCCCACAATTTTCCGGAAGTGACCACAAGCAAGGAACAGTATGCTGATTGCGACCCGCTGAATGACGAGATCACCTCGTTTATCAATGCCGTTATCAACAGGTCTGCCCCGGTTGTGACCGGTGAGGATGGGCGAAATGCCTTGAGAATCGCCCTTAACATTATTGATCAGATCGAGAAAGGCTGCCAGAATTTTAGCCCCGCTTTTTGATACCAGAGATCATCGGCTGGTACTGATCGTTGCCGGCGAGGCCTCAGCCGACCTGCACGGGTCCAATCTCGTGAAGGCCCTCAAGCGCTCGGAACCCGACATCGCCTTTTGGGGTATCGGGGGCGGCAACATGGCCCAGGCAGGGGTCAGGATACTTGTCTCATCCTCAGATATGGCCGTGGTAGGCTTGACCGAGGTCCTGCATAGACTTCGCACCATTGTCAAGGCGGCTAACACGATGAAATCTGCGCTGAAAAACCTTCATCCGGACCTCTTGATTCTCATTGACTATCCCGATTTCAACCTCTACCTGGCCCGGATTGCCAAGCGGCTGGGGATCCCTGTCTTGTACTACATAAGCCCCCAGGTATGGGCGTGGCGAAGGGGACGGGTAAAAAAGATAGCCAGGCGTGTGGACCGCATGGCGGTCATCCTGCCGTTCGAGGAGTCCTTTTACCGGGAACAAGGCTTGAAGGTTGATTATGTGGGACACCCCCTGCTGGATGAATTTGAATCCAAAGTCCGGGATCGCATCCCTCTGGGCGGGAGCCCAACCGAAGGTCCGGCCCCTCAGAGCGAGACCGCTATTCATCATCCGGTCGTCGGGTTGCTGCCGGGAAGCCGGAGGGATGAAATCAGAAATCTCCTCCCTGTTATGATCCGATCCGTGGAGATCCTCAAGACCCGATATCCTCACATCCGATGCCTGCTCCCCTTGGCCAAGACCATTGAACGTGAATATGTCGAGACCTTTGTCCGCGAGACCCCAATGAATATAGAGATAGAGCAAAGCGACGTCTACCGGACACTGGGCCGTTGCCACGTTGCACTGGTAGCCTCCGGCACGGCGACGCTGGATACGGCTATCATGGGAATCCCCATGGTCGTTGTATACAAAGTGGCCCCTTTTTCCTACTGGCTTGGGAGGATGCTGATCAAGGTGCCTTATATCGGATTGGTGAATCTCGTTGCAGGAGAAAGGGTGGTTCCCGAATTGATCCAGGGCGACGTGACGCCTGACAGGCTTGCAAATGAGGTCCTCGCGCTCCTCGAAGATGAGGGGACGCGGAAAACGATGATTGCAAGGCTGAAAGGGATACAAAAGGACCTCGGGAAGGGGGGGGCATCCGAAAAGGTCGCCCGGATCGCCATTGAGATGATGGAATGAGCAAAGAGATATCCAATGCGGACCATGCCCGCAACCCAATGAGCGGTCCCGCTCATAGGCGGGAAACCTCTTATGAGCCGGACACATTTTCTTGTTTTTTGTGACAGAAAACCAGGGAATAAGGCAACAAATGGCAAAGACAATTTTAGTCGTTGATGATGAAAAGAGCATCCTTCAATCCCTGACCGGTATTCTTTCAGACGAAGGGTTTGAGGTTCTGACTGCCGAAAGCGGGATAGAAGCATTGGATAAAATCAAGGAAGCAACGCCGGATCTGGTCCTTCTGGATATATGGATGCCGGGACTTGACGGCATTGAGACCCTGCAAAAGATCAAGGAGGATTACCCGAACCTCCAGGTGGTCATGATGTCAGGGCACGGCAACATAGAGACTGCGGTAAAGGCAACCAAGATAGGGGCCTATGATTTCGTGGAAAAGCCGCTTTCTTTGGACAAGCTTCTCCTGTCCATCAATAACGCCCTTGAATATTACAGGCTGGAGGAGGAGGTGAGTCTCCTCAAAGAAAGGGAACGGAACAAATATCACATTACCGGCAGCAGCAGGGCCATCATGGAATTGAAGGAGCAGATCAAGATCGTCGCCCCTACCAATGCATGGGTCCTTATTTCGGGTGAAAACGGTACAGGAAAAGAACTTGTGGCCCATACCATCCACCTCTTGAGCCGGCGCAGTCACAAGCCGATCGTCGAGGTAAATTGTGCGGCCATACCCGAAGATCTCATCGAGAGCGAACTTTTCGGGCATGAGAAGGGTGCATTTACCGGGGCCTCCACCATGAGAAAGGGGAAATTCGATTCCGCCCACGAAGGGACTATTTTTTTGGATGAAATCGGCGATATGAGCCTGAAGGCCCAATCAAAGACCCTTAGGATCTTGCAGGAACAGAAATTTGAGAGGGTCGGGGGAACCAAGACGATTCACGTGGATGTGAGGGTGATCGCCGCAACGAACAAAGACCTCGAAGAAGAAATTGAGAAAGGCACTTTCAGGGATGATCTCTATTTCCGGCTGCATGTCATCCCCATCCGGGTACCCTCTCTCAAGGAACGTATTGAGGATATCCCCAGCCTGGCGAAGGAGTTTGTATCGGAATTTTCTCTGAACACGAATATAGAGGCCAAAGAGATCTCGGCCGAAGCCATCTCAATCCTTCAGAGATACGACTGGCCCGGAAACGTCAGAGAATTGAAAAATCTCATTGAAAGGCTCATGATCATGGTGCCCGGTAAGACGATTCAGGTCAAAGATATTCCACTGCCGTATAACCGGGCATCCGACATGAAGGCAGGTGTTGAATCCAGTTTTGTGTCCGATTCTCTCAAAGAGGCAAAGAGCCAGTTCGAGAAGGCATTTATCCAGGCAAAACTGCAGCAGTTCAACGGAAATATCTCGCAGACAGCCGAGGCCATCGGTATCGAAAGAAGCAATCTTCACAAGAAGATAAAGGGGTATCAGCTCGATACGTACAGGGATGAGGCCTCGTCATGAAGCCTGGGCAGGCCTGGGGCTTACGGAACGAACTTGCTGGATTGGAATTTGATTGAGTATATCGCTTGCAACCGGTTGCATGGAGAGCATAAAAACAAACGGGCAGACTGATTGGGAAAGATGTGGTATTCACCCGTGACCATTCAGTCTGCCTGTTGATCGTGTCTTGGTTCGGGTATCACGTAATCGAAAGAGATACCATTTATACTGTCATTCTGGTGGAGGCGGGGGGAGTCGAACCCCCGTCCGGAAACATTCCGCATAGGCGTCTACATACTTAGCCCAATTTTTAAATTTCGCCTCAGGGATCACAATTGGGCAAGGCGTCCAAGAAGCTAACCTGTGTAAAGTTTCGCCTTTCCGTTTCACAGGTGCAACGGATCAGCTAGCCAGCTCGTCGACGTCTTATTCGGTCACGCAGGCTAAGACCGAGAAGACGTTAGCCTATTTTATGCGGCTAAGGCATACGCATAATCGTCTGCGTTTGTGTTAAGCCCACCTGTTTAACGAGCAGCTGGAACCTCGGTATGCAGCCTACACTTCAATTATCCCCGTCGAAGCCGTTTCGCCCCCTCATACGAAGGATATGGACAAAAATTCGTTGGGTGCTGTTGTCCATCTTTTGATACAGATAATAATGGCGGATGACCCCATTGTCAATAATTACTTTTTTTACGGGCCTGATCCATCTCCCGTTTCAATTCCTTTTCCTTCAAGGACCTCCGCTTGTCATATTTCTTCTTTCCCCTTGCCAAGGCAATTTCCACCTTGGCGCGTCCCTTTTTGAAATAAACCTTGGTCGGAATCAGGGAATACCCCTTTATCTCGGTCTTTCCGATCAGACGTCTGATCTCTTTCCTGCTCAACAGAAGTTTTCGGGCCCGGGTGGGATCCAAATCCACACCATGAGCGAATGGATAAGGGGATATGTGCATATTGTATAGAAAAACCTCACCCCGCTTTACTTTGGCGTAGCTGTCCACAAGATTGCCCCGCCCCTCCCTGAGGGATTTCACCTCGGCCCCCAGAAGCACCATGCCTGCCTCAATAAACTCATCCAGATAATATTCATGGCCGGCCTTTTTGTTCTGACAGACCATCTTTACAGCTGAATCCCGAATTGCTGGCATATAAACACCCCTCCCAAACGCCAACCCAAGGCCCTTCGGCCGACATTCGCCTGGTTGTCATTGAACTATCCTTGGACAGTGAATCATCGGTCGAATTTGCAATTTGGACTTTGGACGCTTCAGCAGCGCATATTCAATCGTCAAACACCCGTCGTCAATTCAGGAGGTATCCCTTTTCCTCCAGCTCGGGAAATATCTTCCGGGTCTGCTGCAAGATAAAGGTCCGCACTTCTTTGGCGGTGTTCAACAACATGATCTTTGCCAGATCTGAACGGGCCTGCTCTATGGGGATCGCCCTTATCATTTTTTTGATGAGAGGGATGGCCCTGGCATTCATACTGAGCCCGTCGAGGCCGATTCCTAACAAAATAGAAATGCAAAGGGGATCTCCTGCCATCTCGCCACACAGGGAAACCTGTATCCCGGCATTTCTTGCCGCCGCAACGACCTGCTGAATCATCCTGAGAATGGCTGGATGAAACGGCTGATACATATAGGCCACATGCTCGTTGACCCTGTCGATAGCGAGGGCGTATTGGATAAGATCATTGGTCCCGATACTGAAAAAATCCACGTTGTGGGCCAGGATATCGGCCATGGCAACGGCTGAAGGGATCTCAACCATAATGCCGACTTCCATGGCGTCATCGTATGGAATATGTTTGCGATCCAGATCGTCCCGGACCTCGTCCAGGATCGCTTTTGCCTCCAACAGTTCTTGCAGACCGGAGATCATTGGGAACATCAATCGGAGAGTGCCGAAGGCACTCGCCCTGAGGATCGCACGGAGCTGTGTCTTGAATATCTCCGGTTCCCGCAGGCAGAACCGTATGGCCCTCAGACCGAGCGCAGGATTACTCTCCTCTGAGATGGCTATCTCCGAGGCAAATTTATCGCCGCCCAAATCCAAGGTCCGTATGCTGACCGGTGCCGGCCGCATGATCTCCACGACCTCCCGATAGTCTTCAAACAGCTCCTCTTCATCCGGGAAACCTTTTCCTCTGAGATAGAGAAACTCCGTCCTGTATAGCCCGATCCCCTCGCCGCCATAATCCTTGGCAGCAGTCACCTCTTCCAAGAACTCGATATTGGCGGTAATGGCGATCCGATGTCCGTCAGGGGTTTCTGCCGGAAGATGGCTCATCCTGGCTATGCTGGACTTATATTTCTGGAGCCGGAGTTTCCGTTCCTGATAGAGGATGATGTCGCTGTCTTCGGGATTGATCACGACTACGCCGGAGCCCCCATCGACAATCAGAAGGTCGCCCTCTTGCACCAAGGCAGTCGCGCGTTCAAGGCCAACCACCGCCGGGATTTCGAGGGCCTGCGCCATGATGGCGGTATGGGAGGTCCTCCCTCCAACATCCGTAATAAATCCCATTACCTTGGCGGTATTCAATTCAGTGGTATCCGCAGGGGATAGATCATGGGCAACAATAATTACCCTCTGATTGATCCTGCTCAGGCTGTGGCTGCTATCGCCGGAAAGGGTCCTGAGGAGCCGTTCCGTAACATTCTCCACGTCACTGATACGTGTGCTGATATAATCGTCGTCAATTTGCTCAAAGATCCCTCGGATCTCTTCCAGCGTTTTCTTGAGTGCCCATTCAGCATTTATCTTTTCCCCAAGAATCTTATTGATGGTAGAATCGCGGAGCATGCTGTCCTTGAGAATCATCAGGTGACTGTCCAAAATGAAGGCCTGGTCCTTCACCGTATCCGGCATCTTGTTTTTGAGAGAAACAAATTGGGCCTCCACCGAACGAAGGGCCTCCTCAAATCGTTCGACCTCTCGGTTCAACTGCTCTCCATTGACAAAGCACTGGTAGAGAATCTTGGTCCTTGACCGGTCCACCAGATGGGCCTTGCCGATAACAATGTCGGAGTAAACGGGAATTCCTCGCAGTTCCTTTTGCGCGGCTACGGAATCTTTCTTCATCCCCGCTCTCCGAAATTTCGCTCAAACAGCTCAATCAGCTTTTTCATAAAGCTCTCCGAATCTTCTCCTACAATCCTGGCCTCCATCTCGGTGCCTTTGGGGCATGCTAACGTAAGTATGGATAAAATGCTGGATCCATCCACCTCTTCGTCATCCTTCCGGAGAAAGAGCCGGGAATCATACTGTTTCCCCAGTTCCACTATCTTGGCGGCCGATCGGGCATGAAGCCCCAGGCTGTTCCTGACCTTGAGTCTTTTGACAAACTCCACTCCATCTTCTCCTCCTGTTTGACCTTTTCTGTCAAGGCATGTCTTATATACCTGGCGATAGGCCACTCCTTCTTCCTTGGAGATCTGGCCGGCAATATCCTTGATGCTCATCCGGTTGGCCCTGATCAGTCCGTCGATCCGATTCGAGGCTTCTTCGCTCAATTCCCTGGATGTCTCTTTGGATTCACTCCCTGCGACCACTAATGTAAACTCCCCCCTGATCTTCTCCGGCGTGAGGGAGGCCAAGATATCTCCCGGAGCGCCTCGGTGCACCTCCTCAAAGACCTTGGTCATCTCCCTCAGCATGACCATTCGCCTCTCTCCGAATATTTCTTTTAGATCGGCCAACATCGCCTGGATGCGATGCGGAGCCTCATAAAAAACCATGGTACGGGTTTCTGAGGCCAGCCTTTCCAGTTCCTTTTTCCTCTTTCCTGGCTTATTTGACAGAAAGCCCAAAAATAGAAAGCGATCCGTCGGAAGGCCCGATACAGACAGGGCAGCCACCACGGCCGACGGTCCTGGAACAGGCATTACCCGGATGCCCTCCTCAGCCGCCCGGCCAGCCACCGGCCCTGGGGTAGAGCGGAGGGCTGGTTTAGCAAACCCCGAATGCGGGCATTGAAGTACGGGGTTTTTTCAAGAGCTGCTTCATCCTCTTCAGGATTGAGGGTGATCAAAGTGGTAAATCCACCCCGCTCTGGGAAAAGCATACACAGCTGCTGTGACCCTTTCCGGTAGCGCAGGCCCCAACCGTACTGCGGGTTGTAGTAGGTCAACTCGGATTCGAATTCCGGGTAATTACGCTGTAAAAAGCCGGTGGTATCCTCCCACACCGGGTAGACCTCCCTGCCAATTCTTTGGCGGATGGATTCAGGGTTGGGCTGCACATCCCGATCAAGAAAACGTTCATCCGTCATGTTTCGAACCTATTGCACCTTTCCAATCCATAGCCATTCAATGGTCAAACAGACCACCCAGCAGCCATCCCTCGGCTGCAGCCAATAATAACGAACCCTTTATCCACTTCACAACAGTGTCAAAAAATAGCCGAGGCAGCTGTGGCATAATGATTTTATCTTAAAATAGCCTGGTTCTGAAAATCAACCTTCGCGCCATGGATCACTCAAAATGGCTCCCCATGAAGTGAAACTGGCTTACCCATCAATAGACAACAGCCACCAGACATCCCCA
>JAWOIH010000102.1:0-9826 GCA_046484725.1 Candidatus Desulfacyla sp.
GCTCGACCCATTTCCCCTCGGGATGGACGGCATGCCAGTGACGCGAACCCCGGTTTTCCACATGGAGATAGACCTGGAAGGGCTCCCCTTTGGGGAATGAGGCAGGAAGATTGTTTTCGAGCCAGGCCACGTCATACGGATATGATGAAACCGTCTCATCTCCCAACCTCCTTCGTAACTTGGGATCCAGCCGGGAATTCATCGCCTCTTCTGGGTTTGCCTGTCGCCGTCCTTTCAGAAGTCTGATTAAGGAACTTGACCGGGTCCGACACACCGTGCACCATTGAAACATCTCCGTTGCAGCCTTTCTCAATAAATGGGATCCAAGAGGAATTCTCTCCTCCCAGTAGCGTCCTGCGGCTAGTCCCATTTTTCCTCTTCCGAGCGCCTTTTCAGGAGGTGCGCCACGCACGGGGATCTTCTTGGAAAGAAGCATGGGGCCCAGAGTTTCAGAGAACCCCTGATGCTCGCCAAGCAGATGAAGCCGCAACCGAAATCGATTCACCCCTTGCGGCGCTGTGACTTCAAAGACAAAATGCCACCGGCCGCCCTTACGAACATCCTGCGTCACTTCGATTGTCTGTATTCGTTCTCCTTCCACAAAGACGCCCAACATAACACGGGCCTGATGCACCTTGCTTGACGCATGCCACCCGCGTTCGCCCGCATTTTCAATAAGCAAGCGGCAGAGATACGTCTTGCCAGGGGCCATGATCTTCGGGATATCCATGCTGACGATCCTTGCACCGAAGGAGACATCACCGCAAAGCCTTCCCTTTTCTGTCTCTGGAGGACGGATGAGTCCTTGACGCATCAAATCCACCATCTGGAGGTGAAGTTCCTTTAGATTCTGGGGAATGTTGATCCCATCGGGACAGGCGCAGGTAGGGTTAGGGCAACCGCCACATATGGGATCCAATTGAGGATGCAATCGAAAGTATTCGATGCCTTCAGGTTGCTCAAAAACCGCGGAAGGGTATTGATGCATCAAACCCGCCCAGAAAAGCGAGGAGATCGTGAGACCCTGGCTGCAGAGGCTGTCACAGGCACCGCACCGGCTGCAAACGGTTCTTCTCAGACCTGCCGCCGCTGCGGTGAGTCCTGTTTGCCGGTCTCTGTCCAAGTCAATGGGGGCATATCCAGCAACGGCGTTTTCCTCCGCTTCCGCAACAGAGGCAGTGCCTGGCAGCACGCAGGAGACTTCCGGATGAAGTAGGACCGAGCGAAGAATATCGGCGGCCCTCGTCCCCTTGAGAACGCCCTTCCCGTGGCGATGCGGCGGAAAAGCCTTGCTTTCGCACAAAAGCCCCCCTCCCAGCGGCTTCATGATCATCAACCCAACGTCGTGCTCGTGACACAGGGGAAAAATCTCCTTCTCATTGCGGGGCAATGATTCGTAATGACGATCTGGAGGGGGGTGGCAGGTAAGCAAATGGTAGCCCAGAATATTGTAGGCCAGCATGACAGCATCAAAAACCCCGCTTGTTACCAATTGCCTGACATACTCCGGTGCACCATGCGTGGTGCAAAAGATCCCACGGAGTCTCCCTTCCTCCTTCTTTTTCAAGAGGAAATCAACCATCCCGTTTTTGCCCCACACATTCTCTTGATGAACTTCCCGATCATCTATGCAGGCAATCCCGTAAAGATCGAGTTGTTCGGCGCCAAGGAGTTTGCAGGTGGTCTCAAAAAGCTTTTCAAAGTGAGATACCGGTCCCGTTGCATTGCCGGGTACGTCGTAACCCTGTGAGGCCACCATAATGTGCCGACCGCTCTGTTGAACGGCCCGGGCCACGAGTTCTTCAGCGTTTCCGTAATCCGGGGCCGTATGGACAAGATTGACCCCGAGTTCGAAGCCTTTTAGCAGCGTATCCATCGCCTGTGCCTGCATCGTCAGGCGCAGCTGACAGGTGCCGAAACCGACAGCAGATACCATCAATTCAGATCTGCCCAGCCTTCGATGCTCCATAAATCCACCCCGGGTTTAAGCCCGTCGGCAAGTGATTGCACCGGATGACCGTAAGGGAAGTCTTAAGAGTTCCCTTGTAAGCATTTACAAATCTTCGGTACAGAATCATGCCGGTGGGTTGAGATATCTTTGTAAGATCACATCTCTCTATTCAAAGATACGTTCTGGAACCGCCATGAAATCGGCCGAAGATCTCCGTTTTTAAAGTAGAAATGGGGGACAAACCATGATGACGCCCTGATTTCAACCGTTATCTGGCCGCTTGACGCGGGCTCTTTCAGGTCAAACCGAACCGAAAAAGGCCCATTTTCCTTTAAATTCTTGAGACCGACCCTCCGGTCGTTCACTGAGACGTTAAGTGAAAATGGTTGCCGTAGATAAGACAAATCTGCTTCACCCGTTATCAGGATGCTTTTTACCTTCTCTATAGACTCAAAACGCAAAACGAGGCGCGGCCCCACCCGACCGTCTTCCCATACATCCGTGTGATCCATATACACAGCGGTCCGCGGGTCTATCCTGTTCAAACGTCGCCACCGATCCAGGGCACTTCTGAAAGATCCCAAAGCCCTCTCACGCAACGCGGGATACACGATTCTGTAGAAGGCAACATCCGGCGCGAGGAGCAACGCAGGGACCGCACAGATCCATGCCCTATGGATGTTACCCTGACGTTTGGCCTCTTTGGCCAAGGCGATCAGCTGTCGTGCGCGACCCACCCGATCCAACCGAAACCATAGCAGAGAGGTGGCCAGTCTCCAGAATCGGGGGAACCAGACAGGCCCCCAGTATTTCCGACTGATCCGAATGGCCTCTTCGAGCCGAGCGTCTTCTGTACATCGCATGCTCTTGGAATGATCGTGCAGTCGGTATGTGGCCAGGGGCTGGTTGATGGGCTCAAAACGGTACCTCATGGAAAAACGGCAAAACAGGTCGTAATCGATCCACTGGCTCCCCAGGTTTTCATCCATGCCCCCGCATCGCTCCCATACCTTTCTGCGCCAGAACACGGCCGGCTGTGGGATGAAATGCCCCTTCCAAACCTGTAACACTCTTAAATGACTTACAAAACAACTTGGATGTTCGATCCCGATAAAATGTCCTTCTTCGTCCACAAAACGACAGCGGCCCATCACAATGTCCGGCGGGCTCCCCTTCCCCATGGCGCCTGCGACCCAAATAAGCGCATCCGGCAAGAGCGTATCGTCTGAGTTCAAAAACCCCAAGATTTCGCCGGTGGCCACACGAAACCCCTTGTTGATGGCCTCGGCCTGGCCCTTGTCCGGCTCGGAAATGACGTGAAGGTGGGGATAGCGGCCCAGGATGCTGAGCGTATCGTCAGTCGATGCGCCGTCTGCAACGATATGCTCGATATTCGGATAACCTTGGGCCAAAACACTGTCGATGGTCTCTTTGATGAATCTCCCCTGATTAAAAGAAGGGGTTACGATGGATATGCGCGGCCAGCTCGTCAAATTACTCCACCTCCGGGCCTGGAAAGATCAATCCTCTGACAAAAATAACATGAGATATTGCCAACATCCAAACTCCCTTTTCACTAGCCTTCCCGGCCAGGTCTTTAACCGCCCATGGTGTGAATCCGGTGCAAGACCTTCACCACCTCTATAGTGAATCTTGACCACGAAAATGCCTCCACCCGCTTGCGTCCCCGTGCGATAAGATCGGTGCGCAACGCCCCGTCGGAAATTAGACGATTGACCGCATCGGCCAACGCCTCGGGCGAATGGGGGTCCACAAGGAGTGCGGCATCCCCGGCAATCTCGGGCAGCGAGGTGAGGTTGCTGCAGACCACCGGACAGTCGGTCCACATGGCCTCCAGCAGCGGGATCCCAAACCCTTCAAAGAATGAGGGGTAAATCAGGGCCGCGGCCCCTTCGTAAAGGCCTATCAGGTCATTCACCGGACAATAGCCCAGGAACCTGACGGCCCTGTCCAGGTGGTTTTGGGCGATAAGCCGGTTCAACTCCCCCTGGGCCTCCTTGTGGCTTCCCGTAAAGACCAGCATCAATTCACGGCCATAGTCCTGCCTCAGGATCTGAAGAGCCTCAATGGCACCCCTATGGTTTTTGTGAGGCCATGTATTTGCCGGCAAAAAGAGATACCCCTGTTCTGGAAGTCGGTATTTCCGGAGCACCCGCTCCCTGTTTCCGTCTACCTGGTTTTCCCTCTGAAAAACAGGATCCGCGGCCAGATGCACGGTATGAATCCGCGCTGGATCAATTCCGAATTTTTCGATGAGGGTCTGCCGCGTGTATTCCGAAATGGCGATAAGCCCGTCTGCAGCGAGAATCGACTCGCTGTAGATCCGCCTTCTTTCGGCCAAGACATCCGGGGGAAAGAAATCGGGATAGTACTCATGCTGGATATCGGGGACCACCACCACATTTCTTAGCGGCCGCATGTCAGGGTAAATATACCCCGAAAGCGAAAGCACCAGATCTGATCCCACCACCTTTGCGTCGTTCAGAATGTTAACCTCGGGCGTGCGCCAGTAATGGACATGAACCGCCTGGTGAATACGCTGCACGGCCCCTCGAAAGGCCATTTTCCCATAATGGGCCGGGCCATCCCCAATAATAACGCTGAAATTATCGTTGTTGCGCAAATCAAAATCATATTTGATCTCCGAAGGCGCCAGGAGCGTGTAGTGGTTGAATCGATCCAGCCCTTTCAATTCATTGATAAAGGCACGCGTCAGGGTCTCGATGCCCCCAGCCACGCCCGGCAACATCCAGCGCAGGTCGATGGCGGTTCGCATGGGTCTCTGGCACGCTCTCTTTCTTGCAAAAAGAGAAGAAATGGCATTAAAGTAGGCGGCCGAGAGCCGGACCGGGGAATGGCGTTTCGATACTGTCTCACAGGCCCTTTCTCCGATTTCCGCAGCTTTTTCCGGAGAATTGAGGACCTTTACCACTTGTTGGGCCATGGCGTTTGCGTCATCCGCAATCAGGATATTTGCTCCGTCCTGATAGTCGAGGCCTTCCGCGCCGATGCTCGTTGAAACCACGCATTTTTTCATGGCCCATGCCTCGAGAATCTTTTGACGCATCCCCGCGCCAAACCGCAAGGGCACCACCTCCACGGCCGAAGAGGCCTTGTGCTGCCGAATATCGGGAACAAACCCCGTTACCACGATCCCAGGCAGGGAGGCAAGCCGCCTCACGTCCTCCGTAGGATCCCGGCCCACCACCCAGAATTGCGCCCTTGGCACAGCTCTTCTGATCTTGGGAAAGATTGTGTGGGCAAAGAATAAGACCGCATCCACATTGGGGGGATGGTTCATCATTCCGGTAAAGAGGATGCGGCAACAATCCACCGGCTCTTCCGGCATGGGCGAAAAGTAGGTATCATCTATGGGGATCGGAATGGTGACCACACGTCGGGGCCGGTAATGCTTGCGCACCCACGCCGCGTCTGTTGACGATACAGTGACAACGAGATCATACTTTCTCGAGTAAATGCGCTCGAACCGTCGATACAGCATGGCCTGAAAGACGAGGGTGGCCCTCTCAAAAGGTGTTTTTGCAATCTTGGCACGACGTTCGTACATGAGCGCGCGCGCATCGTGCATCATCAACACGCTTACCGGAAACCGGGGGAGATAATCTATCCACCGGGCGCAACTGCTCTGAACAACAATCAGTGCATCCCATGTCTCCTCGTTCAAGGCCTGGAGAATGTGTCCGGAGAGGGTGCTGAACTGAAAATCCTGAGACAGCGTATCATAGGGTCGGCATAAAAGCGACCGACCCAGGTCATACAGGGTTTTTGCGGTCCGACGCAAGGGGTCGGGTCCCTCGACGTTTCTTGGCCTGCCGGTGATAAGATTTGGATTCTCCCACAGATACAGGCTTACCCCAGCGTCGGCAAGTCGCTTCTTCTTCTGGGCCTGTTCGCCTGTGTGAACCAGGGAGACCAGCCCCACCTTGCGGGTCATTTGAGCGAGGTATGTGGTGTGGAGATATTCGATGCCCCCCCACCCTGGAAATACGGGCAGGTCATTGTTAAGGATCAGAATCTTTGGCTGCGCTGGTGTTGGCTTCATGACAAGACATCACGTTCGGGAAGACTCTTTGGTCAGTAACATGCAGAGCCCTTTGGTCATCAATTCATCGGGAGCGAGACCTGTAGCCTCGGACGCCATTTTAAGCTGAACCGAATTGCAGTTTTTCTCATCATCCGGCAAATCCTTACACCACCTTGCAGTCAAGCCGCTTTTTTCGAACAGCTCTTTGAACTGTCTGATATTTAAACGGTTTATCGAATCTCCATGGTATATCCATTCAATGGCCTCATCCAGCAGCAGTGGGGCGTTACCCGGCCACCTGTCAGACAAATAGTCTCTCATTTGATCCGGAGACCAAATCAAATGACCCCAGGCCGGCACCAGGCGGGCACATTCCCCAAAATGATGCAAATGGTGCCCGTAAGAGCAGCTCCACACAGGCTCAAAGGAAATGAGGGCACACCCCCCCACCCGCAATACACGAGCGATTTCAGACAGAACTCGGAGCACATCCGAGACATGCTCAAATACACTGATCGAAAAAACCGCATCAAACATGCCATCCGGGAATCTCAGGTTTGCGGCATCCATCTTAAGAAGCAGGCCCACGCTATTGCCATCTCCTGAAATATATTCGCCGTCATCGATATCCAGGCCGATGCCCGCATACAAGGCTGCGCCGTATGTTAGGGCGCGCTCCAGGGCATAGCCGTGGGGCGATGCACCCACATCCAGCAAAATGCATCCTTTCAAGGGGAACAGGCTGTTGAATTGATCGATCATGCTGTGGTTGAACAGACGAATATCGTCCAGCATCTTTCGGTTGGGTTGCGATGCATTAAAGGCATCAATTCTGTTTTTAAAGACAGCCAGTTCATCACGCAAGGGTATTTGATTTGTTGTATTCCTTTCCGAATCAGATGCCCTTACGCCATCGCTCCTAAGGATCTTCTTGACTGCCACTGCCGGATCGAAGCGCTTGCCTTTTGTGCCCTTCAGAATCAAAAGCGCCTCTCTCAAGCGGTCAGACAGGAAGGAGCGATCTCTTCTCATCCATTGCAGCAATGGGATTCCTCCCTGCAGCATCGTCTTTCTCTTCAGTTCATTGCGATCCCTCTCGAGTTCTGCACATGCCTCATGAAGCCGTCTGCTCTCATTCAGCCACCGATCCACCTCGGCCTCCAGCTCGGAGATTCTTTCCCCCTGATCATTGATCACATTCAATCGGGCAATCCGGTCGGCCTCAATATCAAGAATGCGATTTTCCAGCAGCGTCACTTCCTCATGCGGATTCTTTGCCTCCAACTCCCTTTGGAGCATCACATCCTGCAACCGCTTCGCTTCATTCAGCCATCGATCTACCTGAAATTCGAGGTCCGTAATCCGCTCACCCTGTTCTCGGATCACCTGAAGGCGCCTAACTCTATCCAATTCGGCGTCCTGCCAGTTCCGGTAAATCTCGAATGTGCTCTCCTTTAATGCGCGGAACAGAACCGTATCATAAACCTTTTCAAAATGAGTCCCCACAGCGGGTTCTAAAGGCGCCGAAACAGAGAGATCCTCTCCGAAAAATGCAAAGCTGTGCTCATGATTTTCCCCGAGGCCCTCAAGTGGTTCTACTGATTTTTCCGAAAGCAGTTCCTCATACAATGCGACGTAACGCGACGCCTGAACGCTTAAGTCATATTCTGTCTCTATCTTATGCCGGCATCTTTCTCCCATCTCGTGCCGTTTCCTCGAATTCAAAAGTAGCGAAAGGATCGCCTCCCCTAACTGCACGGTATCGCCGGGAGGCACCAGTTGACCGGTAACGCCGTTTTCCACCATATCAGGCATTCCCCCGATCTCAAAGCCAACCACAGGCGTGCCACAGCTCATGGCCTCCAATACGGTATTGGGCAGATTGTCCTCTAAAGACGGCAAAACAAAAACATCGGCCGCACAATAGGCATTCCGTATTTCCACATCAGACCCCAGATAGCCCAGGGAAATAACCTGAATATTCATGGAATTGAACGCTTCTTTCGGCCGGCCAAAACAGAGCATGCACACCCTTTTTGTCTCGAGGAGGGCCTTGAATTCGTCCTTTTCCGTGAGATAGTCAATGGCTAACACCATTTCCCCAAACCCCTTTCTTCGCTCATTGGCGTCCTCTCCGCCAAAAAGGATGGTCAAAGTATCCTTTTCCAGGCCGAACGATTCCTTGGCCGTCTCCTTGGGTAGCGGAGCAAAGATATCCGTCTCCAAGGAATTGGGGATCACTTCAACACGTTGGGCCCCGAAAAGTCGGCTTTTTCTGATACAGTCGGCCATCCACCGGCTGGGTGTCACAAGTGTAAAGGAAATCCCTTTAAAGAGATCCAGCTTGTCCTTCAGTACAGCCGCAGGGAGCGACCACAAGTCCTCGGTAACCTGTGGGCACCGGGTGCAGTCGGCCTGATAATTTTCGCAACCGGCGCTGTAATGGCACCCGCCCGTAAAGGCCCATTGGTCATGCAGTGTCCATACTACCGGCTTTCCCAGAGAAGATAGATTGCGCAGGGTCACCGGCGACTGATACTGCGCGACCCAGTGAAGATTAATGACATCGGCCTCATTCAGGGCCGGGATTCGGGCAATATCGTAACCGGGGTATGGGAAGGAAAAGAGGGTATTGCTCCTCTCCGTTCGATGCCGTGTGATATAATGCTGCTGGATCACATTCTCAAGAAAAAAGCCCCCCCTCGCCTCCTCTATACCCGTTTCAACATAAACAGAGTGCACATACACACTTTTCGTATTCTTGTGCCTGACCAGCATCCGAGAATCGTGACCCATCTCGCGAAGCCCTTTTTGCAGCCGGTAGGCGGCCCGTGCGGCCCCTCCTGAAATATCGTAGGTGCTGACCTGAAGGATCTTCATGAACTCAGAACCCCCTTTTCCTGAAGGCAAAAAAGACCGAACTTCGTTCGCTTCGCTCACAATGGTTCACGCCAGGGTGTGTTTGGACGGCATCTTCAATTGACATCACAACCACGATGATTTCATCCCGTCGCGGAAATTTCGAGACGCGAATTCAGGCCCGGCATGGACGTCACACCCCGGACAAAAACGGCCTGATAAACTCCTCCAACTGCGGCGCCGCCCGCCCCTTCAGCACGCAACCGGCGTAGACCTCTCCATAGATCCTTCCCAGAATGTTTGCCGCAACCTGTTCCAGGGTTTGGAACCATTCATTTCCGTCCCGCGGGGGATACCCGTTCTCAATACATTCCACCTGGTAGGCCATATCCGCGTTGGCCTGTCGCGCGATCCTTTCTCCTCCTGAAGACGGACCTAAAACACATTTTGAAACAATAGAAAAACCGGCCCGCATCCGTATCCTGTGCGTCAGGGGATATTGTTTCAACAAGCGATCCGAAAACAGGCCCCCTCCTTCAAGGGCCTTCAAACCATACCGCCCTTCTTTTATCAGGCGAAGGAGAAGGGAACGCACCGACCCGGTCACGCACATCAGGTCCCAGAGCGACAGATAGGAAAGGTCTTCCATGACCCGCCCCATAATCTTAGCCACCCAGTGCGAGTTGACGATCTGACGACGGAATGCATACTCCGGGGATCGATTGTGCGAATGCCGAACCTGGATGTGGGGCAGATACAAAATCCGATACCCCAAAAGGACAACCTTCACCGCCCAGGCCAGATCCTCGGCGAAATCTACATCAGGAAACGGCGTGTTTTCAAGGAGTTCTTTTCGGTAAATAGCGCATACATTGTCGAGCCCCACACTCCTGTAGGCCTGGTCATAAGGCATTTTATTAAAGGATTCAAGAGATTGAGACCCCTCCAGG
>JAWOIH010000198.1:0-22870 GCA_046484725.1 Candidatus Desulfacyla sp.
ATATGACACACCTCCGGAATAGCCCATGCCTCAAGATGAAGCATGCCAAATCCGGAGAAATATGGTCCTTTAAAGCCCCTTTTGCGGTATTTGTTAACAAAACATCGCCTATTAAGACAGCGCATCGATTTGTTTATTGATTGAACGAACACGGTCCTCAACATACCTTGCCAGTTCATCGCGTTCTCTCAAGGCTTGGAAATAATCACTGGCCACATAAAAGGCAGCTAATATGGCCGCTTTTCCTTCTGAAAGATTAGCTCCGCTGTGTCTAACCTCCCCCAGCTTCATATTGACGAATTCAGCGATCTCTCTGACTCGCGCTTCATCCTCATCGCTCTTTAACAAATACTCGTGATCAAGAATTCTGATTCTGATAGGCTTCTTCATATCCCCGACAGATCCATACCGGCTACGCGATGAGGTCCTCAAAAATGGGTCTTCCCACGTGCCTCACAGCACTCTTTTCTGCAAGCTCGCCCACACACAACATCCCGTAAAAATCGCCTGAAGATCCACGTTAAAGCAACCCCTGATCCTAACCTTCGATCTGCTCAATCTTCTCCAAGAGGGAGACAATCCTCTGCCTGGCCTTGTCTCGGCCCGATTTTAAGCCTTCCACCTCCCGGGTCAGATCCGTCAACTTTTCTTCCTGAATCTGAAGCTTTTCATTAAGCGATTCTCTTTCGGTTTTCAGACTTTTTATCGTCGTTATAAGTTTATCTATTTTTTGTTCGAGCAATTGAAATTGATCGATTTCTTCTTCCGAATTCAAAGCATTCCAGACCCTGTACTGGCTGGTCTCTTCTCCCGTTGTCATGGCATTCAAATCCTCTCGATCTTTAAGAACTGATGAAAAAACCATTCATTTTATCAACACGGCCTATCAGCGAAACATCCATCTCCGGCCGACGCCATCATTATCGGAAGGCCGAAGGTCACACATCCCATGGGTCGATGCCATGCATTACCCCCCAACCATCGGCATCAGGTACATTCAAATGCATATTATCGATCAAATACGAAAAGGTCAATAAATAAAAAAGGCAAGCGCCATGGCGCTTGCCTCCTTCTACATCTCCCCTACCGTCCTTTGCGGCTACATTTGTTTTTCCGCAACCCGCATCCGTACGATAGCCCTTTTCAGGGCCGCCTCAGCCCTGAGAAAATCAATATCCCCGACGCTCCTCTCCCTGGCCAGCCTTTCCTTGGCCCTTTCCAGTGCCCTGCGCGCACGCTCCACATCAATCTCAGCGGCCCTTTCAGCTGCATCCACAAGAATAGAAACCCGGTTGTCGGAAACCTCGGCAAAGCCTGAGGTGACAACAAACCGCTCTGTCCGGCTCCCCGATGAATACCGCAACTCGCCCGGTACAATCCCCGAAAGAAACGGCACATGGCCCTCAAGAATTCCAAACTCCCCCAGGGTGCCCGGAGCGACCACCATTTCCACCTCCTGGCTCACCAAAACCTTTTCAGGGGTTACAACTTCCAATTGTAGTTTTCCCATGAACTGTTCCTCTATTTGCTCGCTGCAGCCATTCGTTCAGCCTTTTCCCGGGCCTCATCGATATTGCCTACCATGTAAAAGGCCGCCTCCGGCAGGTCATCATGCTTCCCTTCGATAATCTCCTTAAACCCCTGAACGGTCTCCTTAACGGGAACATATTTCCCGGCAGTGCCCGTAAAGGTCTCGGCCACATGGAACGGCTGGGACAGAAAACGCTGGATTCGACGGGCCCTGCCCACCGTCAGCTTGTCTTCATCCGAGAGCTCGTCCATTCCCAGGATAGCGATAATGTCCTGAAGATCCTTGTATTTCTGGAGTATCTGCTGGACCTGTCGGGAGGTATAATAGTGCTCCTCGCCCAACACATTCGGGTCAAGGATTCGAGATGTGGAATCCAGAGGGTCCACCGCCGGATAAATGCCGAGTTCGGTGATCTGTCTCGAAAGCACCACCGTACCATCCAGATGGGCAAAGGTGGTGGCGGGAGCAGGGTCGGTCAGGTCATCGGCCGGAACGTATACGCATTGTACCGATGTGATGGAACCCTTGGTGGTAGAGGTAATCCGCTCCTGGAGTTCACCCAGGTCGGTTCCCAGGGTCGGCTGATACCCGACTGCGGACGGGATCCGTCCCAGGAGGGCTGAAACCTCTGATCCGGCCTGGGTAAAACGGAAGATATTGTCGATAAACAGGAGCACGTCCTGACCCTTCTCATCCCTGTAATACTCGGCCGCGGTGAGAGCAGAGAGGGCCACCCTCGCGCGCGCACCGGGCGGTTCCGTCATCTGTCCGTAAATCAAGGCAGCCTTTGGGAGTACCCCCGATTCCTTCATCTCGAGGTAGAGGTCGTTCCCCTCCCGGGTCCTCTCACCGACCCCGGCAAATACGCTGATACCCCCGTGCTGCATGGCGATATTGTGGATCATCTCCATCATGACGACGGTCTTGCCCACGCCGGCACCGCCGAACATCCCCATTTTCCCGCCACGGGGAAAAGGAACCAGGAGATCAATCACCTTTACCCCTGTCTCCAGAACATTGACGCTCGTGTCCTGGTCCTCAAATGCTGGGGCGTGCCGGTGAATCGAATAGAATTCCGTGGCATTCACAGGGCCCAGCCCATCAACGGGTTTACCCACCACATTGAGGACACGACCCAGGCCGGGTTCCCCAACCGGCATCTGAATCGGCTTCCCCGTATTTTTGACCTTCATGCCCCTCACCAGGCCGTCCGTTACGTCCATGGCAATGCAACGGACCACATTGTCGCCCAGATGCTGCGCAACCTCTACAACAAGATTGTCCTCTATATCATCAATGGCGGGATTGGTGAGAAGGAGCGCCGTGAGGATATTCGGGAGTTCCCCGTCTGCAAACTCCACATCAACAACCGCACCGATCACTTGTATTAATTTGCCCTCATTCATGGTTAAATTAAGACCTCCTTATATGTTAGAAACCGTTATCCTTTCAAGGCCTCGGCACCGCCCACGATATCCATCAGTTCAGCCGTAATAGCCGCCTGTCGTGCCTTATTGTATACCAAGGTAAGACTCTCTATAATATCATTGCAGTTCTTGGACGCGTTGTCCATGGCGGCCATCCGCGCTGCATGTTCACTCGTCTCGTTTTGCAGGAATCCATTGTAGATCTGGACACTGATGTGTTTGGGCAGCAGTTCTATCAGAAGGCCCTCGGGATCAGGCTCGCAGAGATACTCCGTGGCGCCGCCCGCCGTCTTTTCCCCCTCTTCCGCCTTGGGGGGTTCAATCGGAATCAGTTTCACCAGGGTGGGCAACTGCTTGGCCATGCCGACAAAATGGCTGTACATCATATAGACTTCATCCACCTCCCCCGACAGGTAGCGGTTGATAAAGCCGGCGGTCATCTGATTGACGAACGATATATCCACGTTGCCGTATAGGTTAATATGGCTGTCCACAAGATTATAATCGCGTTTGCGGAAATAGTCTCTCCCCTTTTTCCCTACGGTGGTTAAGCTGCACGTAATCCCCTTCCCCCGTTCCTCTTTTGCCCACTTCTCGGCCGTGGTGATAAGGTTCATGTTGAAGCTGCCGCACAGACCTCTGTCCCCGGTGAAGTGTAGGAGCTCGACCCTGGTAACAGCGTCTCGCTTGATGAGGAGGGGGTGGACATCGGGCTCAATGCGCATGGCCAGATTGCCAAGCACCTCCGAGAACTTCCTGGCATAGGGTTCAAAACCCTCCATCCTCGTCTGGGCGCCGCGCAGCCTGGCCGCGGCCACCATATTCATGGCCCTGGTAATCTGCCTTGTCTTCTTGACCGCGCCGATCTTCCGCAGGATATCTCTTAAGGTTGCCATGTAGCCTTTCTCTCTTTTTGATAGTATTCAGTATGTTCGCTATGTTCGCTGAATTAGCGGATTTATTGCCGCTCTTGGCCGGCCCGCCCGATCCATTCAGCAAACCAGGCGAATTCATCTGTTAAGCAGTCGGCTGGAACATCTCCCCGAATTCATCAAGGGCCTTCTTCAGTTTTCCATCCGTCTCCTCTGAGATGTTCCCGGTATCCTTGATGTCTTTCAGGACTTCAGAGTACTTGCCGGCCATAAACTCCAGCATCTGCTTTTCATAGTCGGCAACGGACGCCTCCGGCCATTTATCCAGGTAGCCGTTCGCTGCGGCAAAGAGGATAGCGACCTCATTTTCTGCGGTCATGGGCCGGTACTGGGGCTGTTTCAAGACTTCCACAAGCCGCCGACCCCGGTTCAACTGCTTCAGCGTCGCCTTGTCCAGGTCGCTCCCGAACTGGGCAAATGCCTCCAGTTCCCTGAACTGGGCCATATCCAGACGAAGGGTTCCGGCCACTTTTTTCATGGCCTTTGTCTGGGCCGCGCCGCCCACACGGGATACGGAAAGCCCCACATTGATCGCCGGACGGACACCCGAGAAAAAGAGGTTCGGCTCCAAGTAGACCTGGCCGTCGGTAATGGAGATCACGTTGGTGGGAATATATGCGGAAACATCGCCGGCCTGGGTCTCGATGATCGGCAGGGCCGTCAGGGAGCCGCCCCCCAATTTATCATTCAGCTTGGCAGCCCTTTCCAGCAAACGGGAATGGTTATAGAAAATGTCTCCGGGGAATGCCTCCCGGCCAGGAGGTCGTCTCAGGAGGAGGGACACCTGCCTGTACGCCGTGGCCTGTTTGGAAAGATCGTCATACAGAATCAGGGCGTGTTTTCCCTGGTCGCGGTAGTATTCGCCGATCGCGCACCCGGCATAGGGGGAGATAAATTGCTGGGTCGCCGGGTCGCTGGCGCAGGCAGCGACGACCGTGGTATACTCCATGGCCCCATGGCGCTCTAAGATATTCACGACCTGGGCAACGGTCGATTTCTTCTGACCCGTGGCGACATAGATACAATAGATGTCCGTGTTTTTCTGATTGATGATGGCATCAACGCAAATGGCCGTTTTGCCGATCTGCCGGTCGCCGATGATCAACTCGCGCTGTCCCCTGCCCACCGGCGTCATGGCATCAATGGCCTTGATGCCCGTGTACATGGGTTCCTTCACCGGCTGTCGCGCAATGACGCCAGGCGCCACCATCTCAACACGACGGAATTCCGTTGCCTCGATGGGACCCTTTCCGTCGAGGGGCTGACCGACGGCGTCGATAACCCTGCCGAGAACCGCTTCGCCGACCGGGATCTCAGCAATCCTGCCCGTCCGCTTGACGGTGTCGCCTTCCTTGATCTTGGAGTCGTCCCCCATGATGGCTACACCCACGTTATCCTCTTCCAGATTCAGACAGAGACCAAAGATGCCTCCCGGAAATTCAACCATTTCCATGGCCATGGCCTTTTCGATCCCATAGACACGAGCAATACCGTCGCCCACAGACAGAACGGTACCGGTCTCACTTACCTCGACCTTTTTTTCGTAGTCCTTAATCTGGTCACGGATTACCTGACTTATTTCTTCTGCTCTGATCTCCATTAGTTGTATTCACCCCTTTTTAATGATTCTTTTAGCCCTTCCAGTTGGGCCTTCACACTGCCATCCAATACCAAATCCCCGATTCTAACGACAAGTCCCCCTATGAGGGACGCGTCTTCTTTTACCTCGATCTTAACCTCTTTTGCGGTCAGCCCCTCAAGGGCCACCACCAGCTTATCCCGGGCATCCTTTTTGAGAGGCCTGGCCGTAATAATATCTGCACGGGTGATATTTGAGATCTCATCGGTGAGTCTGGAGTAATACTCTGTAATCCCCTGAATGCCCCCTATCCGGTTTTTATCCAAGAGGAGCCTCAGAAAATTCTTGATCAGATCCGCAAAGGCGCTTTTGGCCAGCACGGCATCAAGCACCTTCTTTCGCTCCTCCACGGAAAAGATCTGATTGGCAACCACCCTGATGAATTCATTGTTCGCAGAGCAGAAGCTGCCGAATTCATTAAGATCTTTTCCATACGCGAGGTAATTGCCGTCTTCCTGCCCCAAGCTGAGCAGCGCCTTAGCATATCTTTTGGAAATCCTTGAGCCGATCAATGTAGCCTCTCCACCCTTTCTATGAATTCGCTGACCAGCTGGTCCTGATCGCGGTCGTTGATCTGTTTTGCAATGATATCTTCAGCCCTTGCCGCAGCCACCTCAACCATCTTTTGCAACAGACTGTCCCTGGCGGCCTGAATCTCACGCTCGATGGTCAGGTTGGCCTGGGCCAGAATCTGAGCGGATCGTTCCCTGGCCTCTTTGATGATCTTTTCCTTTTCAGCAGCCCCATCGGCCCTGAACTGGTCGATAATCTCCTTCTTCTGAATCTCAAATTCCCGGAGCCTCTTTTCCAACTCACTGCATCGGCTCTCGGCGGCCTCCTTATCTCTCTTGAGAGATTCCAACTTCTGACGGATCTCTTCCTTGCGGTTCGCAAAAAAGTCTTTTATGGTGGTTTTTCTGACCACCACCACCAGAATGATCACCATCAGACCAAAATTCAAGATTCGATACATCAGATTGGCCACATCGCCTCCACCGTGTCCTCCGCCCTCTCCGCCGCTGGCAAACGCCAGACCGCAGAAGGCCAATGATATCATCACGGTGCAGGCAGCGACAAACCAGGATCTTCCCTTTCCAGTTTCAAACCCGATCATTGAATGCTCCTTCCCAATATTTTCTGGGCCAATTCCTCTGAAAAACCGGCAATCTGACCTTCAAGCGCCTCTTTCGCAGCAGCCACCTTTGCTTCGATTTCTTTCTTTGCGGCATCGAGTTTCTGCTCCACCGCTGCGCCGGCTTCCTGCAATATCCCCTTTTCCTCTTCCAAGCCCTGGGTCTTCAGCGTCTCCTTTGCCGTATAGCCCTCTTTCCTGGCCTGAACCTTTCCTTCTTCGATATCCTTTTCGCTCTGTTCGGCGCGACCTTGATAGTCGTCAATGGTTTTCAGGCGGGAGTTCATCTCTTCCTCCCGCTGGGAGAGAATCTTTCGGATGGGCTTGAAGAGGATTAGGTTGAGTATGAAAAGGAGAACGAGGAAGTTGGCGATTTGGAAGATCAGGGTACCGTCAATGTTCAGCATATCAGATACATCCTTTCGTTGCTTTTTGATTTAATCGAAACGCACTCGTCCTGTAAAGGAGTAAGGCCTTTTACAAAAAAAAAAACAGCTTGTCAAAACATTTTTATGGGTCAAGTCCCATTTTTTGGCTCCGGTGCCCTTTTGAGAAATGCCACCTTATTCTTAAGCGCTTCATCCTTAATCTCGGTTCGGCAGTTTCCCTCGAACACCACCCCGGCGTTAATGATGACGGACGGCGCCTCAATGTCTCCGAAAATCCTGGCCGGAGCAAGGACCTCGATCTTCTCGCCGGCTGTAATATGTCCGCGAACCTCGCCGCTGACAATGACGGTTGCGGCATGGACATCACTCTCCACTACAGCCGTCTCTCCTATGATCAGGGTCCCTTCGGCCTTCACATCGCCTTTGAAGCGCCCGTCGATTCGAACGATCCCTTTGAAAGAGAGACTCCCCTCGAACTGGGTGTCGGGCCCTAAAAAGGCCGTAATTTGATGTCTTTTATGCTTCATGATGCCACCTGAAGTTGACCACGCGATCACGGGTGCATACCACACCTCATCCCGTTATGCAAGAAAAATCACAAAATAATTAAACAGCATAAAAAAGGCCATGTTTTCCATCGCTTTCATCAATTAAGGATCTTGCATCGGCGCCCTGGAATCGCAAACCGAATCCATGAAAGCGGAGAAAATATTGATTGACAAGCGATTCAATGGCTGCTTAACTACCGGACTTGAATGAGGGACGTTGTGTGGGATCTCATCTTAACTTTGGACACTTCCATCAATGGATTTTCATTTCACCGACGAACAATTGATGTTCAAGGAACAGGTCATCCGTTTCGCCAGGAAAGAGATCGTTCCGAGGGTCCAGGAGCATGACCTCAAAGGGGAGTTCGATGCGCACGCCTTTCGCAGGCTGGGCGACTTCGGGATTCTGGGCCTTCATTTTCCAGAGGCATTCGGCGGGAGTGACGCCGATGTGGTGACGACCGTGCTTGCAGGGGAGGCCCTGGGCGAGGCCGGGGTGGATGGCGGCCTGACCCTGGCCTATGGCGCCCACACCTTCCTTTGCGCGGATACGATTTTTGCCCACGGCACCGATGCCCAGCGAGCGGCATATATCCCTAAACTGGCCTCAGGCGAGTGGATCGGGTGTATGGGGCTTACAGAGCCCGGGGCAGGGTCCGACGTGGCCTCTATGACAACGCGGGCCGAAAAACAGGGGGACCGGTACGTCTTAAACGGCAACAAGATGTTTATCACCAACGGGCCGGTCGCCGATGTGGCAGTGGTTTATGCCAAGACGGGCAAGGATCTCAAACACGCGGGGATCTCCGCTTTCATCGTGGAAAAGGGAACTCCGGGGTTTTCTGCGGGCAACAATCTCATTAAAATGGGGGTGCGGACCTCCCATACCTCGGAGCTGATCTTTGAAGACTGCAGCGTCCCGGAGACACATCTCATCGGTCAGGAGGGAGGGGGATTTCTCATGGCCATGCAGACCGTGGAATGGGACCGGAGCGCCCTATTGGCCCCTTTCGTCGGCGCGATGACCTATGTCCTCGAAAAGTGTGCCCGCTATGCCAAGGAACGATACCAGTTCGGTCGGCCGATCGCCCAGTTCCAGGCCATTAAACACAAACTGGCCGACATCAAGATCTTTGTCGAGGCGGCCAGGACCTTATGCTATCGCATCGCATGGTGTAAAGACCAGGGGAGGCCCCTCAATCACTTGGAGGCGGCCGTCGCCAAGCTGTTTGTGGGAGACTGGGGCCTAAGACCGGCAAACGACGCCATGGCCGTTTTCGGGGGTTACGGATACTGTCACGAATATGAGGTGGAGCGGTGTTTCAGGGACAGCAGGCTTGCCCCCATCGGAGGCGGGACCTCCGAGATTCAGAAAAAGATCATATCGAAACTCATCTAACGGGAACGATGGGGACATCTTTGAATGAATTTTGACATCGGGGAAGTGGAAAAACAGCTCTGCGAGCGGATCAGAAGGTTATTTGCCGTCGACGCGGAGGCCGATCTGATCCAGTTGGAAGGCGACCCAACCGAAGCGGTCCGGACGGCGACCCTTCGCTGGTCGACATCGCTGGGAGAGGCAGGCTATCTGACCCCCGGCGTTATGAACGGCCGCAACAGCGTTTCCCTTGTGGTCATCCAGGAACAGCTCGCCGCCCTGGCCCCTTCCCTCTTCCTCTCCGTGGAGGCAAGCGCCCGGATTTTCGGACGCCTCATTGCCGTCTACGGCACATCCGAGCAGAAAGACGCCATCCTTCCCGGTCTCACGAGCGGTCGAATCATCGGCGCAACGGCCCTCTCCGAACAGGGCATGAACATTGAGAACGATCCGCTGGAGACCACAGGCGTCTCGTCCGCTGAGGGACTTCGTGTCACGGGTTCCAAGAATCATGCGGTCAACGCACCCATTTCGGACTGGATCGCAGTGGCTGGAAAGATCGACGGCGAAACCGAAACGGCCTTTTTCCTCATGGAAAGGACGAGTAAAGGCCTTCTCGTAGGCGACAGGCTGGCTACCCTCGGGTATGAAGGCGCCGCCATATCGTCCATACGCCTTGAAGACTGTCCGGTTCCAGCAACCCGTGTGATTCGCCCTGTAAACGGACACGACGTCCTAAAAACGGTTCGGTCATGGGAGGATCAGACCCTCACGGCCGCAAGTCTGGGTCTGATGCGACGCGCCTTCGATGGCGCACTGGCATATGCCAAGACCCATCGAAGCGGCGGAAGGCCGATCATCTCCTATCAGGAGATCGGTTTTAAGCTGGCCGAGATGCTGACCCTGTTGCAGACGGCCCAGCTCCTGGCCTATCGGGCTGCCTGGATGTCCGAGTCGCAAGACAGGGAGGCGGACGCGCTGGCCCATTGTGCCAAGGTATTCTGCGCCGAGTCTGCCGAAAAAATAGCCAGCGAGGCATTGCAGATCTTGGGCGGAAAGGGGTATATTCGCGGCAACCCTGCGGAAGCAGGGTATCGAGATGCCAAGTACCTTCAGATAGCAGGGACATCTACGGAGATCTCCCGCATGAAGATCGGTGACGCAGTCCTGGGATATTAAAGGATTCGCGGCCCCTCCCCCTGGCCGAAAGGAGCTGACGAATGAGCGAGGATCTATTATATGAGGTAAGGGACCGCGTGGCCTTTCTGACCATCAACCGGGAGGACCGGAGAAACGCCATCAGCCAGGAAATGATCCTGTCTTTCCTGGACCGGCTGGCCGATGTGGACCGGAACAGGGAGATCGCCGCTGTCTGTCTCACGGGCGCAGGGGAGAAGGCCTTCTGCTCCGGGGCCGATCTGGGGGTCACCCTGGCGGGACAGGCAGAGGACCGGATGTCGGGGCCCAGGAACTATGCACGCCTGCTGAAGGAAATGGCCAAATGCGGCAAACCCCTTGTCGCCCGCGTCAACGGACCCTGCCTTGCCGGCGGCATGGGACTCATGCTGTCGTGCGATATCGTCATCGCCAGAAACGATGCCTATTTTCGTACCCCGGAGGTGAATGTGGGGATCTTTCCCATGATGGTGGGGGCACTCCTCTATCGAAACCTCCCCAGAAAAAAGGCCGTGGACATGGTCCTGACCGGTCGGAAAATTCCGGCCCCTGAGGCGGAAGACATGGGCATGATTACACGGGCCGTCGATCCGGACCGCTTGGACATGGAGGTTGAAGACACGCTGAAGATCCTCGCATCCAAGAGCCCCATCGGCACGCGGATCGGCAAGGAGGCCTTCAGGGTCATGAGCGACATGCCCTTTGAGGCGGCGGTGGACTATCTGTGCGAGGCCCTGGGCAGGGTCATCTCCACCCGGGACGCCGCAGAGGGGATGACCGCATTTCTCCAGAAGAGGCCGCCGACATTTACCGGCGCATAGCCTCCAAGAGGCGAGGCAATGGACTTCAAACTGGGAAAAGGCTATCATCAGCTCCGAATCGGCGAGGAGGCCAGTTTCACCAAGACCATCACGGAAACGGATGTCTACCTTTTCGCCGGCATCAGCGGCGACTTTAACCCGATGCATGTCAACGAAGCCTTTGCGAGAAAGACCCCTTTCAAGACGAGGATTGCCCACGGCGGGCTTGCCCAGAGTCTGATTGCCCCGGTATTAGGGATGAAACTGCCGGGGCTGGGGACCATCGCAGTGGAGATCTCATGCCGGTTCAAGGCCCCGGTCTTTTTCGGCGACACCATCACGGCTGCCGCCCGGGTTGTGGAAAAGATCGAGAAAAAACAATGGGTCCGGATGGCGCTTTCCTGGACGAATCAGCAGGGGACATCCATTGCCGAGGGGGAGGCAGTCGTCATGCCGCCCCCGGAAGCCCCTCAGCCGTTAAGGGATGAAGGGGATACCATAGACGCACATAACCAAACAGAAAAGGAGGATGCAAAGATGGCGTTAACGAGTGTAAAAGAGGTGTTTGACAAGATGCCCGAGGTCTTTAATGCGAACGCGGCCCAGGGGCTCAACGAGGTCTTCCAGTACGAGATCACCGGGGACAACGGCGGAAGCTGGAATGTGGTGGTCAAAGACGGCGCCTGCCAGGTCAACGAAGGCGTCCATGCATCACCGTCCGTAACGCTCACCATGTCCGGCGACACATGGCTCGGGATCGTCAACAAGCAGACCAATGGAATGCAGGCCTTTATGACCGGTCAGCTTAAGGCCAGTGGGAATATCATGCTGGCCCAGAGGATCGAGCAGTTGTTTCCGCTGTAGATGGCGGTTTGTCTCCACAGGGCTCACAGAGGCATTGCTTAAGGGATGCCTTCCTTGGGCGCTTCTGCGACCCTGCGAGCGCCAACCCGTTGAAAGCCGCAGCGGATGGTTCCATCGGGTCGGCAGGAAGGCCCGTCAGAGATGGTATCGAAGTGGAAGTGGACGCGGAGCGTCCCGCATGTGTATTCCCACTCAGAGCGTGGGAATGAGCCAAACCGGCAACGAGCACCGCAGCATGCAAGGCTTTCAGAAATATTTCGGCGAAACCCACCATATGGTCCGGGAGACCGTTCGCAGATTCGTTGAACGGGAAATCCGACCCTTTGTGGATACATGGGAGGAGCAGGGGGAATTCCCCAGGGACCTCTACGCCAAGGCAGGGGCCGCAGGCATCCTCGGCATCGGCTACCCCGAGGCCTATGGCGGTTCCGACGGCGACATCTTTGTCAAAATCGCCGCCACCGAAGAGCTGATGCGATGCGGCTCCGGGGGCGTGGCTGCGGGTCTTGGGTCGCTTGATATCGGGATACCCCCTGTCATTTCCCTGGGCACCGAGTCCCAGAAATCTCGTCTTGTCCCCCCGGTTCTACGAGGGGACAAGATATCGGCCCTCGGCATCACGGAACCGGATTGCGGTTCAGATGTGGCCAATATCCGAACCAGGGCGGTGCGGAAGGATGATCATTATGTGGTGAACGGGAGCAAGATGTTCATCACCAGCGGCGTCAGGGCGAACCAGCTGACCTGCGCGGTCCGAACCGGCGGCGAGGGATATGGCGGGATCAGCCTTCTCGTCATAGAATCCGGCACACCCGGGTACGCGGTCTCCAAAGGACTGAAAAAGATGGGGTGGTGGGCATCGGATACGGCCCAGGTTTTTTTCGACGATTGCCGCGTGCCGGCCGAAAACCTCCTGGGCAGCGAGGGTCAGGGATTCTACGGCATCATGGAAAACTTTCAGAATGAACGGTTACAGCTCTCTGTCATGGCCAATATGACCGCCCAAATGGCCCTGGAGGAGTCTCTGAAATACGCGAGAGAAAGAAAGGCATTTAACCGCCCCCTGACCGGTTTTCAGGTAACGCGTCACAAACTGGCCGACATGGCAACCCTGGTGGAGGCCAGTCAAGAATTCACCTACCGGGTCGCGGCCCGGATAGGCGCCGGTGTGAACCAGGTTAAGGAGATCTCAATGGCCAAGAATTTCGCCTGCATGGTCAGCGATCGGGTCACCTATGATGCCGTCCAGATCCATGGGGGCTTTGGCTACATGCGGGAATACCTGGTGGAAAGGCTCTACAGAGACAATCGCATCCTCTCCATCGGAGGGGGCACCCAGGAGATCATGAAGGAAATCATCTCCAAGATGATCCTTTGATGATTTGGAATAAGGATAGGACCCATGGGAACGGATCAAGGAAAGAACGCGTACGCCGAGGCGGGCGTTGACATAGAGGCCGGCAACCGGTTTGTGGATCTGATCAGACCGATTGTCAAAAAGACCCATACATCGGGCGTTATGACGGACATCGGCGGCTTTGCAGGCGTTTACTCCCTCAACGTTCAGAACCTGAAGAAACCTGTCCTGGTGAGTTCCACCGACGGGGTCGGGACCAAGCTGAAGATCGCATTTATGCTCGATAAGCACGATACCGTCGGGATAGACCTTGTGGCCATGTGCGTGAACGATATCGTGGTTCAAGGCGCCACACCCCTTTTTTTTCTTGACTACATATCCATGGGAAAGCTGAAAACCGAACGTGCCGTCGACATCGTCAAGGGGATTGCCGCCGGATGCGTGAACGCCAAATGCTCGCTCATCGGTGGGGAAACCGCTGAAATGCCCGGCTTCTACCCAGAAGATGAATATGACCTGGCGGGATTCGTGGTCGGCCTCGCGGACAACGAGGAACTGCTGGATGGGGCAGAAATTGCCGTGGGGCACAAAATTGTCGGCATCGGTTCCAGCGGGCTTCACAGCAACGGATATTCACTGGTGCGCAAAATCTTCTTTGACGGCCTGAAGATGTCGGTGCATGACCACGTGGAGGACTTCGGCAGGACCCTCGGGGAAGAACTTCTGGAACCGACCCGCATCTACGCAAGGACCATCAGCAACATCAGAAGAGACTTCCGGATCTACGGCATCTCTCATATTACAGGAGGCGGGCTCATCGACAACCCGCCGCGCATTCTCCCCTCCCGGTGCAAGGCGGTTATCGACCGATCCGCATGGACTCCGCACCCGATATTCCACTATATCCAGAGGGCAGGCCGGATATCGGACGAAAACATGATGCTGACCTTCAATAACGGTCTCGGGATGCTCATCGTCGTGAGCGAGGAGGAAACCGATGAAATCGTTGTAAGGCTGAGGGCCATGGGAGAGGCCGCCTACTGCGTCGGGGCCATTGAATCGAGAGACGCGGACGAAGATCCTGTCCAGTTCATAGGTTGAAGGAATTGAGGGATTGAGGGATTGAACGATTCATATAACCGGTTGCGCTAAGGATAATCCGTCACCCTGAATCACCTTAGGCACTTTGGCTCACTTTAGTCACTTTAGTCACTTTGACCACTTCCCCGGATTTTCCGGTCGCACGCAAAGGAGCACCCATGTTTGGACTCGGTCCTACAGAACTGATCATTATCGCGATTATTGTCCTTCTCATTTTCGGGGCCAAGCGGCTTCCGGACATCGGAAAAGGGCTGGGAGGAGCTGTCCGGGAACTCAAGAATGTCAAAAAGGAATTGAGCTCGGACAAAACCGTCATCAAAGACGAGAAGGAGCAGGAGAGGAAAATGGAGGAACCCCCTCCCTCTCTGGAGGCCAAAATGGCCAACAAGGTCCTGGAACAGGTGCCGGGCGTCAAAAAGGTCATGGATGTAAAAAAAAAGGCGGACACGGTCAGGAATCTGCTCAGTTAGGTCCTGTCGCCATGCAGAAGATCTCGTGCCAACTGCCTGACGGAAACCCCCCTTCAAGAGAGATAAAAGAAATCCTCGCCCGATGCAGGACGATCGCCGTGGTAGGTCTCTCTCCAAAGGAAGCAAGGGACAGCAACCGGGTGGCCCGCTACCTGATGCAGGAGGGCTACGAGGTCGTTCCCGTTAATCCGGGTCAGAGGGAGATACTCGGAAAGGCGTGCTACAGGTCTGTGGCGGATATCCCATTTCAGGTAGACATGGTCGATCTTTTTCTGAACCCGACCCGTATCCCGCCGGTGGTCGATCAGGCCATCGACAAAGGGGTCCGCGCCATCTGGATGCAGTTGGGCGTTGTCCACAACGCCGCAGCCCAAAAGGCCAGGGGAACAGGCATCCAGGTCGTCATGAACAAGTGCATTATGCAGGAACACAAGAAGCTGACAACCGTCTAACCGGAAACGGCGATCATTTCAATCTCCACGGCCGCGCCTAAAGGGAGGGCCGCCACCTGAAACGCGCTCCGGGCCGGCGGATCCGATGCAAAATAGGTCCCATACACCCCGTTAAACGCTGCGAAATCATTGATATCGGCGAGATAAACCGTCGTCTTTACCACCTTTGATAAATCGGCGCCCCCGGCCTGCAGCACGGCCTTTAGGTTCTCCATGGCCTGACGGGTCTGGGCCTCAACCCCCCCCGATACAAGCCTCCCGGTCGCCGGATCCATCCCCACCTGACCCGATGTGAAGAGAAGGTCGCCTGCCCGGATCGCCTGGCTGTAGGGACCCAAGGCCCCCGGGGCCTTATCCGAATGGACCACCCGCTTTACAGGCGGCCCCCCTCCCTTCGCCCCGCCTTTTTCCCCCGCGAGGTACTCTCGAACGGCCATTTCAGCCAGCTTATATTTCTGCACCTTCCCGCTCTTGGTCATGGGGAAGCCGGACACGATCTTGAAATAGTGGGGCAACAGGGTCTCGTCCAGATAATCCTTTGCATATGCGGCCAGAGCAATCCCGGATACATGGGATCCCTCTTTCAATCTCAACCATGCCGCCACCTCCTGTCCCCTTTCCGGGTGGGGAAAACCGAAGACCTGGACCTCCGACACATCCGGGTGCCGATACATGCACTCTTCCACCTCAACCGGATGAATCTCGACGCCGTCCCTGACAATCACATCTTTCAGCCTACCGGTGATCCTGAAATAGCCGGCGTCATCCATCTCCCCCAGGTCCCCGGTGTGGAACCATCCATTCCGGTCAACGGCCGAGGCCGTGGCGCCCGGCATCCTGTAGTATTCCTTCATCAGAAAACCTCTGGTACACAGCTCCCCCTGGATCCCGGGCGGGAGATCTTCGCCGGCAGCCGGGTCAACGATCTTGACCTCGTTGCAGGGAAGCGAGGTCCCGATGGTCCCCACCCTCAGCTCGATGGGATCATCCGGTCGGGTCATGGTAATCCATGAAGACGCCTCCGTAATCCCATATGCCACGGTGATATGCGAGACGCCCACATCTTCTACGAGCCGCTTCATCAACTCCATGGGACAGGGTGCGCCGCCGACCGTCCCCTTTTTCACGGAACTCCACCATTTTTTGCGAAAATCCGGATGATCCAGGAGGGCGATCAGCATGGACGGGGAACCGTATATCGCCGTACACTGTTCCTTATGAATCGCCTGAAGTACCCTGGAAGCATCAAACGCATCGCAGGGGATAACCAGTGCGGCCCCCCTGATAAGGCCGGCGAGCGCGATACAGGTATTTCCAAACATGTGGAAAAGTGGAAAAAAAAGACACATCCGGTCCTGATGGCCGATCCCCTGGCGCTCAGTGGAAGCGATCGACTTGTTGATCAGGCCCATATGATCCAGGACCACTCCCTTGGGTGTGCCCGTCGTCCCCGATGTATACATGATCGCCACAGGGTCATCAGGCGTTACCGCCTTTTCCATGGCGGCCAGTTTCAGCGCATCCTCATCCTCTCCCATAGCGGTCAGCTCGGCCCATGGAACGGTCTCCGAAAAGGTCTCGTCCGCGATCACCACCACATGCTCAAGAGATTCGATCACATCCCTTGAATAGAGGACCGCATTCAGGCACTCCTCATCTTCCAGGGCCTTTGAGACAAGTATTCCCCTGCATTCCGACTGCTGGAGGACAAATTGAAGATCATCCCTCCCGGCCCCCGGATCCACGGGAACCATCACGGCTCCCAGCCTGCTGAGCGCCAGCATGGATATCAGCCACTCGGGGACATTGGGGGCCCATAGAGCGACCCGGTCCCCGGTCTCAATCCCCAAATGGACGAGCCCCTTTGCCGCACGCTCCACCTCCCACGACAGGAGGGCGTAGTTGAACCGGACTCCCCTCTCTGTGTGAATAAGGGCATCACGATCCCCGTATGTGTCGGATATTCGCCCCACCATTCCCCATAGGGTGCTTCTGACCGTTTCCATGACTCACATCTCCTTTTCCCGCAAAACATTGACCCGTCGGATCGATGGCCGGGCACCCACGATTCCCGGGTCCCCTCCCCTTCCCCTCGCGCCCTGCGTCTCACACCTCACGCCTTCCCCCTCATGTTACCACATACCCTCAAATACAACAAGCCTGCAGTTGGAACTTGAAAACCCCGTGAGAACCATTATATATATGCGACAACGTCAGAAGGAGCAGTTATACCCATGAGTCTCATCACCCTTATCAGGGTCTCTCTCACCTTTTCCGAAAGGGAGATTTTTAACGACATCGGGTTTCAGGTGGAACCGGGCGACCGGATCGGACTGGTGGGCCGCAACGGATTGGGCAAAACCACTCTGTTCAGGATCATCACAGGCGAAATCTCTCCTGACACCGGAGAGGTGAGAATTGCACGGCGAACCCGCATCGGCTACCTGCCGCAGGATGTCCATGAAACCGCCTCAGGGCCTCTTCTTGAGGCAGTACTCAACGCCATTCCGGGACGGGCAGCCCTCGAAAATGCCCTCCACTCGGCAGACCTCGCCCTGAGGGCCCGGCCCGATGAGGCGGAACAGGCCCGACTGGGCAGAGAGATTGCAGAAATCCACCATGATATCAATCGGTTGGAGCAGACATTTCCACAGCATGAAGCGGAAAAGATCCTCCTGGGTTTGGGTTTCAAAACCACGGATTTCACCCGATCCATTTCATCCCTGAGCGGCGGATGGAAGATGAGGGCCGCCCTGTCCGCCCTCCTCTACCAGAAACCGGATGTGCTCCTTTTGGACGAACCCACCAATCACCTGGATATGCCGTCTGTCAAGTGGTTGGAGGAATTTCTCCAAGGCTTCAAGGGGGCGTTGGTCCTTGTCTCCCACGACAGGGAGTTTCTCAACCGGCAGGTTCACCGCATTGTCTCTTTTGAGACTGAAGGGATGCGGTCGTATAACGGCAATTATGATTTTTATCTCAAGGCCCGGCAGGAAGAAATCCGGTCCCTGGAAGCAAAGGCCAGGAACCAGGAGCAGAAGATACGAGACGCTGAGAAGTTTATCGAACGGTTCCGGTCCAAGGCAACCAAGGCAAGGCAGGCCCAAAGCAAGATTAAATTACTCAAAAAGATGGAACTGGTGGAAACCCGCCAGAAGGAAAAGACCATTCGTTTTTCCTTCCCTGAAGTGGCCCGGAGCGGGAGAGAGATGGCATCCATCGAAGGCGTGTCAAAACAGTTCGGCGACAATATTCTCTATGAAGCCCTCGACCTGAAGGTGCTGCGGGGAGAAAGGATTGCCATTATCGGCCCCAACGGTTGCGGCAAGACCACCCTGCTGCGGTTGGTGGCCGGTGAACTGGAACCGGACCGGGGGAGGATCTTGTTGGGTCATGAGGTCAGCCTTGCCTATTTTGCCCAGCATCACTCCGACTGGCTCAATCCACGGAATACGGTCATCGAAGAGGTCTATCAGGCAGTTCCCCACGCCACGGTCGGTTTTGTTCGGTCGGTCTGCGGCGCCTTCCTCTTTTCAGGGAACGACGTGGACAAGCCGATCGGGGTCCTTTCGGGCGGTGAAAGGGCCCGGGTATCTCTTGCAAAGCTCCTTGTCAAACCGGGCAATTTCATGTTGATGGATGAACCCACCAATCACCTGGATATCGAATCCTCGGAGACATTAATCCATGCCCTGGCAGGGTATGGCGGGACCCTCCTGTTTGTCTCCCACAACCAGTCTTTTGTCAACGGCCTGGCCACAAAGATATGGGACATTCGGGGACGGGGGCTCGTGGAATACCCGGGCCGTCTGGAGGAGTATTACGACCACCTCCGCAAGATGGACAACGCCCCCGGGCAAAAGGAACGCCAAGCCCGAAATGAAGCGACCCCCGGAGGTGTTAAGGCCCTCGAAACAGCAGGGTCTGCCCCACAGATCGGCAAACGGGATCGCAAAAACGATAAACGGGAGCAGGCAAAAAGGCGGCAGGTCATCCATGATACGCTTAACCCGATACAGAAACGGCTCGAGCAGGTGGAAGAAAAGATCGCCGCCCTTGAATCCAGACAACAGCAGGTGGAAACATTGCTGGCAGATCCCGATACCTTTGCAGATAAAGACATCAGCATCCCCCTCCTTGCCGAATACCGGGACATCCGTGACGAACTGGACGAGCGGCTCCTCCAGTGGGAGGAGACCCAGCATAAGCTGGAATCGACAAAAAAACGCCTGGGAGTCCAGGATTGATGGTTGATTCCGTATCGTGGGTCCCTTTGGGCACTTTAAGTCCTTTTGGCCTCTTTAACCCATTAGATGAACGCAGCGCCGGCACAGGGAGTCAATCATGGAAGTAAAAGAAGCGCACAAACCCCTTTTAAAGAAACTGGGGCTTGGTGATGAGGATTTTGGGCTTTTTGACGGCAAATTCGTCAGCTACGAATCTGATGCGAAGCGGGGGGTACGGATTTACGACCCCTACTACACAACGTCCTATAACGAATATATCGGCATCGATGGCTGGAGCGCCTGGAGCGACGAAAACGACACCTTTATGTCCGACATACTCAAGGCCTCACATGCGGAGGTTCGTAGAAAAGTGGGAGCCAATCCCAGGTCGGACGAGCAGGAGATCTCAGAGGCCCTTCAGAAGAAATTCGGAAAGAATCCTGACGCAAATGCCGGATAGTCGCTCCCTGTGACCCTCTCCCAATATATCACCCGGCTTAAAGCCCATCCGGATTTCCACGATGCCCTTGCGTACCACCGGTACCTCCCGCCCCGAACGCCTGAATTCGGTCCCTGGCCGGACCTCCGCAACGAGACCCTCGAGTCCATAAAACGGCTGGGACTGGACAGCCTCTATTGTCATCAGACAGAGGCCATCGCCCACCTGAAGAACGGATCGAATCTCCTGGTGGCCACGGAAACGGCCAGCGGCAAGAGCCTGATCTACAATGTCGCGGTCATTGAAGAGATGTTAAAGAACAGAGACGCCCGGGCACTGTATATCTTTCCCCTCAAGGCCCTTGAACAGGACCAGTTGAAGACCCTCTCTTTGTGGCTGAAAGGGATCCAAAGCAGAAAGATCTCGGTCGCCATCTACGACGGAGACACCACCCCCTATCACCGAAAGAAGATCCGGGGAAAGATGCCGGATATCCTTTTCACCAATCCCGACATGCTCCATCGCGGCATTCTGCCCTTTCATCAAAACTGGGAAACGCTCCTCAGGAACCTCTCATTGGTGGTGTTGGACGAGGTCCACATCTACCGGGGCATCTTCGGCTCCCACCTCAACCAGGTCATCCGCCGTCTCAAACGTCTGTGCCGTTATTACGGTTCGTCTCCCCGATTTATCCTTCTGTCCGCCACCGTCAGCAACCCGCAGGCCTTTGGCGAAACCCTGATCGAGGAGAGGCTCGAGGTGGTCCGCTCCACGGGAAACCCGAGGTCAGGCCGGCATTTTCTCTTCCTCAATCCGGAAGAAAGCCCCAATTTCTATTCGGCCAGGCTCTTTGTCGATTGTCTCCGTAACGGCTTCCGGACCATCGTCTTCACGCAGGCAAGGAAGGTGACCGAATTGATCCATCTCTGGGTCTCCCAGTTAGCGCCTGAACTGAGGAACAAGATCAGTTCCTACCGCGCCGGCTTCATGCCCTCGGAAAGACGGGGGATTGAAAAACGACTGGGCGACGGCAGCCTCTTAGGCGTCATTTCCACCAGCGCCCTGGAGCTGGGGATCGACATCGGCTACCTGGACATCTGCCTCCTGGTGGGGTATCCCGGCACCATCATCAATACCTGGCAGCGGGGGGGACGGGTGGGTCGATCGGGGCGGGAGTCCATGGTCATCCTGGTGGGAAAGCCCGACGCACTGGATCAATACTTCATGAAGCATCCGGACGACCTCTTTGAAAGGCCCTTTGAGGCCGCGGTCCTTGACCCGGACAATCCCTATGTGGTGGCCGCCCATCTTCCCTGTGCAGCAGCAGAAATCCCCCTCACCCTCACCGACGAGGCCTTCTGGCCCAATGACCTGGTCGGACATCTCGACAAACTGGAAAGAGAGGGTCTTCTGAACCGGACCGCCGACGGGTCGCCCACCTGGTTTCCCTCGAGACGGAACCCGGCACTCACGGTCAATATCCGATCCGCAGGGGAGACCTACACGATCTTTGATGCGGCTACCGGCGAGGCCATCGGGACCGTGGACGGCATGCGGGCCTTCAAGGAGTGTCATCCGGGGGCCATCTATCTTCACCGGGCCCGGCCGTACAAAGTGGACCAGCTCCTGCTCGACAAGAAGGATATTGTCGTCCGCCGCTCCACTCACAAATACTTTACCCGCACCCGCAGCCAAAAAGAGACCGAGATCATCGAGGTGAAACGGAGCCGTCCCCGGGGACAATTCCTTGTGCGGGAAGGGAGGCTAAGGGTCACCGAGGTGATTAACGGCTATGAGAAGCGGGCGCTGCCCGGCCAGGGCCTGATCGGGGTCTTTGATCTGGACCTGCCGCCCCACGTCTTTGAAACCACCGGTTTCTGGATTGAAATCGAGTCTCTATTAAAGCGGTTCATAGAGGGGAAGGGCCTTCATTTCATGGGGGGGATTCACGCCATCGAACACGCGGCCATCGGCATTTTCCCCCTCTTTGCCCTCTGCGACCGAAACGATGTGGGCGGAATATGCTATCCTTATCACCCCCAGGTGGGCAAGAGCGCCATCTTCATCTACGACGCCTATCCCGGGGGCGTAGGCCTGGCCCAGCGCGGGTTCGACGCCGTTCTCGAACTCCTTGAAAAGACCTGGGAGGTCATCAAAGGATGTCCGTGTGAAGAGGGGTGCCCTTCCTGCATCCATTCGCCCAAATGCGGATCGGGGAACAAACCGTTAGACAAAGGAGCGGCCCGGCTGATCCTTGAGGGTTTGCTGGGGCATATCCCCTTGAGCGACATGTCATCTTATGAGGACGATCCGGGGCAGGTTGAACCCTTTCCGGATCAGGCCATCCCGCCTGAAGAGGCCAGAGGTCCCCGGATCCTCTACCTGGACCTCGAGACCCAGAAGACCGCCCAGGAGGTGGGAGGGTGGCAGAACAGCCACCTCATGCGGATCTCGGTGGCGGTCCTCTTCGACAGCATTCAAAACGATTTTCTGATATTCGAAGAAGACCGGGTCGACGATCTCCTCACCCATTTGAAAACGGGCGATCTGATCATCGGTTTCAACATCAAACGGTTTGACTACCGTGTCCTGGGGGCCTATTCAGACCAGGACCTGTCCGAACTGCCTACCTTCGACATCCTGGAAGATGTCTACCGCCGGCTCGGGTTCCGCCTCGGTCTCGACCACCTGGCCACAGAGACCCTGAACAAGGGAAAAACCGCCGACGGTCTCCAGGCCGTGGAATGGTTCCGCCAGGGGGAAATGGCAAAGCTGACCGACTACTGCCGCCAGGATGTGGCCGCCACCCGGGACCTCTTCCTGTATGGTCTTGAAAACGGGCACCTCATCTACAGAAAAAAGGGTGCCGGCGCCAGACTGCGGCTCCTCGTTGACTGGAATCTGGAAAATTTGATACGTTAAAATTTATCCTGGAAATTCTCGGGCAATCTCCTCCCTTGCCTTTTTCTGACACTCAGGACAGTAGGTGGATGTGATGTCCACCTTTGC
>JAWOIH010000231.1:0-4479 GCA_046484725.1 Candidatus Desulfacyla sp.
AAAATATAGTAATCTCTCCCATTGTAAATAAAAGCGGGAGCATTACTAATTTTGTTGCTATACAGGAAGATGTTACTGAGAAGAAAAAACTTGTTGAAGATTTGATTGCTGCAAAAGAAAAGGCGGAGGAAATGAACAGAATAAAGAGCCTCTTTTTTGCAAATAGATAAATGGAATATGGTCCTCCGGTACCTCTACTGGCATCCCTTTGGCGAGGCCGATCCCATCTTCAACAGGGACATCGGCTTTTATGTGTTTGTCCTCCCCTTTTATGCCTTTATCCGCAGCGGTCTCTTGACCCTTTTCCTCCTGGCTGCCGGACTGACCATTATCTGGTACCTGAAAAACGGCGCCCTACAGGTCATCGGCGACGTCGCCCAGGTGGAAGGAGGGCCGCCCTCCCTGCCAAAAATCAGTGTAGCGCCGGCGGTCAAAAAGCACCTGATTTTCTTAGGCGGTATTATTGTCCTCCTCATGGCCTGGGGATATCACCTCAAGATCTACGGCCTCATGTATTCCACCCTGGGCCCTGCCTTCGGCGCCAGTTATACGGATGTAAACGTCAAGGTCTGGGGCTACAGGGTCCTGACAGGCGTCTCTATTGTCTTTGCGGTCTTTCTGTTTCTCGAGGCCTTCAAGTCTCGGACCCGGCTCATGCTCGGGACGGGCGCCGTCTGGGTGGCTTCTATCCTGATTTTCAGCGCTGTCCTCCCCATGGCGATCCAGAAAATCGTCGTGAAGCCCAATGAACTGGCCAAGGAATCCAAGTATGTCGCCTATAACATCGATGCCACCCGAACGGCCTATGGCCTCAACCGGATCAAAGAGGTCAGTTTTGATGTAAAAGACGACCTGACTTTCGAAGAGGTCCAGAAGGAAAAGACCACCGTCCAGAATATCCGGATCTGGGATGAACGGCCCCTGCTCCAGACCTATCGACAGATCCAGGCCATCCGGCTCTATTATGATTTCAACAGTGTGGACGTGGACCGCTATCAAATCAACGACCAGTACCGGCAACTCATGCTGGCGGCAAGGGAAATGGAGGTCAACCTACTCCCCCCCCAGGCCAACACCTGGGTGAACCGGCATCTCATCTATACCCATGGCTATGGACTGACCGCGAGTCCGGTCAATGAGGTGACCAGCGAAGGCCTCCCCGACCTGTTCATCAAAGACGTCCCGCCCGTATCCAAGGTGGGGCTCAAAATTGACCGGCCTGAGATCTATTACGGGGAAAAGACCCATCACTATGTCCTGGTAAAAACCCGGACCGAGGAGTTTGATTATCCCAAGGGGGACAGCAACGTCTACACCGTTTACCAGGGAAAGGGGGGCGTGCTGATTGATTCATTCATGAGGAGGGTCCTCTATGCCATTGAATTCATGGATACCCAGATCCTCTTCACCGAATATCTCACGCCTGAAACCAGGATCATGTACAACCGCAACATCCGGGCGCGGGCCAGGATGCTGGCGCCCTTCTTGAGCTACGACCAGGACCCCTATCTGGTCCTCTCGGAGGGGAGGCTTTACTGGATCCTGGACGCCTACACCACATCGGATATGTACCCCTATTCGGTCCGGTCCTCGTCGCCCTTCAGACACGAACCGCTCAACTATATCCGCAACGCCGTCAAGGTCACGGTAGACGCCTACAACGGGCATGTCTCCTTTTATCTGATGGATGAAGAGGACCCCGTTGCCAAGACCTATGCAGCCATATTCCCGGACCTCTTGAAGCCGTTTGAAGAGATGCCTGAGGACCTGAAGCGGCACATCCGGTATCCCAAGGACCTCTTCCATATCCAGGCGACCGCCTACGCCAAGTACCACATGCAGGACCCCCAGGTCTTCTACAATCAGGAGGATCTCTGGCAACTCCCCGACGAAATATACGGCGACACCCGGCAGAAGATGGAGCCCTACTATATCATCATCAAGCTTCCCCAGGGCGACAAAGAGGAATTCCTTCTTATGCTTCCCTACACCCCTTCGGAGAAGGACAATATGATCGGATGGCTGGCGGCCCGAAGCGATCTCCCAAACTATGGAAACCTGATCGTCTACAACCTGCCCAAGGAGAAACTGGTCTATGGCCCGATGCAGGTGGAGGCCCGGATCAATCAGCAGACCGAGATCTCCCGCCAGTTGAGCCTCTGGGACCAGAGGGGTTCCCGGGTCATCCGGGGGAACCTCCTGGTCATTCCGGTGTGTGACTCCTTTATCTACGTGGAACCGATCTACCTTCAGGCGAAACGGGAGGAAAAGAGGGGCGATTTGGTTGGGGAAGCCCCGGCCACGGGGCCCGGAAAAACCCGTATGAGACAGGCAGCGCCTTCATCCGCAAGGGATCAGTCCGCGGCCCTCCCGGAACTCAAAAGGGTGGTTGCCGTATCCTCCAACCGGATCTCCATGGAGGAAAATCTGGACAAGGCCCTGAGCCGCGTACTGGGGGGGGACATCACACCCCAGGAACGGGTCGTGCCAGCGGCCGTGGAAATCTTGAAATCCTCCAGCCTGGGCATGGTTGCCCTGGATCACTACAACAAGGCCAAGGCATATCTGCGTGAGGGGGATTGGGCAGGATATGGAAGGGAGCTTGAAAATCTGGAAAGAACGCTCCAACAACTGGCCGCAGCAGCAGAAAAGTAGGGACCGGTGACCCATTATTCAAATGAAAAACGAGTGACATAACGGCTTGAACTTGCACCCTGAACCGGAAAAACAGCAGATGCTGGAAGCAAGAAAATCCGGTTTCAGGATGCCGGTCAGCCGGTGTCTTTAAGCAGATTGCAGATCTCGGGGCCAAGCAGCTCGATCTGCCAGTTTCGAATCTCCTCGATGCCCTTCATATCTTCGGGCCTTTGGGGATTGGAAATGGCGATCTCCCGTATCTGGGCGTTGGTGCAGATGACTGCCGGATCCACTCCCCATTGATCGCCCACCCGGTCACGCCAGCGTTTCAATGCCTCTACGCGAGCGCCCTCTCTGGATCTCAAGCGCTGCCAGGTCTTCCTGGGATAGACCGGCAGGTCCTCATCAGGGACACGCAATCCCTCCCGGACCTTTTCGATAATCGCCTCCCCCATATGATCGATCTGTTTGCGGCTGAGTCCTTTGATGCCGCTGAGATCCGACCTGGACAGCGGCCTGCCCTGGACGATATCCAGGATCGGCTGGTTGCCCAACACCTTGAAATGGGGGCAGTCCCGACGCTTCGCCAACTGATCCCGAAAACGGAGGAGGCCTTCCAGTACCGCGAGGCTTCGTGGATCAAGCCTGGCCGCCCCCTTGAAGCCGGTAAAAAACGACCCGCTTCTGGGTGCATTGGGCCTGACCGCGCTGAGCAGGGCGCACTCATCCTCCACGCAAAACAGCAACCCCTTTTCCTTCAATTTCTCTTCAAGAATGCGGGCCAGGGGGAGGAGATAGCAGATATCCTGGACCGCATACTCCATCATGGGGGCAGGCAGAGGTCTTTGAGACCAATCCTTCTTCTGATATTTCTTATCGCTCGATATATGAAAATTCTCTTGTAGGAGGCTGGCGAGACTGATCTCCCTGGACCCGAGGAATCTGGCGGCGATCTGGGTGTCGAACAGGGAATGGACCTCAATTCCGAAATCCCGGTAGAGCGAACGGATGTCATAGTCTGCGCCGTGAAAGACCTTGCGGACGCGTCTATCGGCAAAAACCGGGGCAAGAGGAGAAAGATCCTTCATTGACAGCGGATCGATCAACAGGTTCAACCGCTGTGTGGCGATCTGAATCAGACAGACCTTTTCCTGGTAATGGAACATGGAGTCCGCCTCAAGGTCCACGCCGATCACCGCTTCACCTCGAAGCTCCGACATAAGCCCGTGGAGATCGGCATCCTGTTCAACAAGGATGTATTCAGGGGGGGTGTGATCCGTCATCAATCTTTCTCAACACGTCAAATTGCCTTACCCTCTTACCTTCTCAACTCCTTACCTTCTTAACCTTCTATCCCTCAGAATGCAACAGGATTTTACGCTCAGGGCGTGGCGCTGACGGAGAGATATCCCCGGGCAAGACATTTGCTGAAAATTGCTGATGCCGTGTTTTTTATTGACATTTCAGCTTGAATCAACGATATAGAAAGGTTACCTTAAACACGATAGGGGGACAATCCCCCATATAACCTTTATACATTACCGTCCTTTCCGGATGGTCAGAGAAGAACCTTTATGGAACAGAATACCATCAGAAATGTCGCCATTATCGCCCATGTCGATCATGGCAAAACCACCCTTGTTGACCAGATGTTCAAGCACAGCGGGATGTTCAGGGCCAATGAACATGTGGCCGAGCGCTTCATGGATTCCATCGATCTGGAACGGGAACGGGGCATCACCATCGCATCCAAAAATGCCTCTTTTCACTACAAGGGCTTTCGGATCAACATCATCGACACGCCCGGGCATGCCGATTTCGGCGGTCAGGTGGAACGGGTCC
>JAWOIH010000359.1:0-15612 GCA_046484725.1 Candidatus Desulfacyla sp.
TGGCTACGGGGTTGTTAATCTCATGGGCTATGCCGGCTGCGAGTTCACCCACCGAGGCGAGTTTTCCTGTTTCCACCACCTGTTCATTCATCATATGTTTTTCGCGGTCGGCCTTTGCTATTCGGCCCACCATCCTTCTCGACAGAAGAAATGCCGTTGTCAGTATGACCAGAAGGCCCAACGCCAGCACCACCATGGTCACACGCAGTGCCCTCTCAAAATCTGAAAAGGCGTCCGAGACCCTCTGCTGATATACCAGGAGCCAGTCTCCACCCTTGAGAAAGGCCGTCACATAGATCTGTTTCACGCCGAATTCGTCCGTCCATTCAAAGGCCCTGACCTGGCCTTCGGGGACATTATCCTTTTTCAGGATCGCCGCATAGGGCTCATGCTCGGGATGCACGGGGTACGAGGGCTTGGTCTGGAGTTCTCCTTTCCTGTTGAGGATGAAGGCAAAGCCCGTCTGGCCGATGCGGATATGTTCGACCAGGTTGTTGAAGGCCACAAAATCGATGGTCCCTCTAAATATCCATGGATCTCCCATCCAGTTTTCCCTGACCGTGATGATAAAATGGGGGAGGCCCCGGAGGCCGGAAAAGACATCGCTGATGTAATATTCCCTTTCCATGGCGTTTCTGAACCAGTCTGCGTCCCCATAGGACGCCTTTACCAGTTGAAACGGACCTGCGTAGCTGATCTGAAGACCCCTCGCATTGATGACCCCAAGGTCCACGAAGAATGGCCCATAGGTCTGTTGCAGCATCTCCAGCCTGTCTTTCAGAAACTCCTCGTTGGCAAGCTCTTCGTAACTGAAGGTCTTGGCAAGGAGGCTGAGGTTCCCCAGCTTTTCTTTCAGGAATGCGTCGATATTCTGCTTATGCTTTTTGACCAATCCTTCGAGATGGGCAATGACCTTTTCGCGGTGGGACGCATGAAACTGTTGCAGAAGGATGGCGGTGACGATGAAGTAGGGGATGAATGATACGAGAATGATCGTCAGTACCATGTTTCGGGTGAGGGAACGATAATACCCCTTGGTTTCGCTATTCTGGTCGCGCTGACTCGGCTGATTTCTCAAGGGCATCCTCTCTTAACGGGTCATCCCTGCCATGCGAACGAGTCGCCGGCCTCTCTCATTTTCTCAGCAAGGAACGTGCCGGAAAAATGACGGCGATTCAAACCATAACCTATTGCAATAATTATGTCAATGGCAATGCATCAGATTGAAGGGGTCGGAATGGGGAAAAGGGATGTCAGCCTTTTTTACATCGTGTAAAGGAAAAGAAGAGGGACGCGACTCAGGACCCCTTGACAGAGGTTTCGAATGTGATTCCGTACTTTTCGATCTTGGAGTGGAGCGTGGGTCTGGACAGTCCCAGGAGCCTGGCGGCGCGGCTCCGATTTCCCCCGGTAAGATTGAGGGCCTCTTCAAGGACGATGGCCGTAAAGGTATCCATGATTGAATCAAAGAGAGGGTCGTTCTTCTGTGAAGCCAGCATACGGCGAACCCACTGTCGGATGAGATCCCCGTTTTGTTCCGGCTCTCGTCCCTTGTTTGTGTCCCTTGACTCAAAGACCTGTGAGATATCCTCCGGCGAGACAGGCGCCCCACGGTTGAAGATCAAGGCCTTCTGGATGGTGTTGCCCAACTCGCGGATATTGCCCGGCCAGGCGTAGTCCTTCAGGATCGCAAGGGCTTCTTTCGAGATTCCGGGGTTGTCCATTCCGATCTCGCGGGAAAACCGCGCAAGAAAATAGTCCACAAGGGCGGGGATATCCCCGGCCCTGTCCCTCAGGGCCGGCAAATGGACGGTCACCACCTTGAGGCGATAGTAGAGGTCTCCGCGAAATCGACCCTGCTCCAGTGCGGCCTCCAGGTCCCGGTTGGTGGCGGCGATGATGCGGACGTCTACCGGGATGGTTTCGCGCCCCCCAAGGCGTTCGATGCTTTTCTCCTGGAGCAGCCGGAGGATCTTGGCCTGGATCCCAGGGGACATATCCCCGATCTCATCGAGAAAGACCGTGCCGTTGCCGGCCTGTTCGATCTTTCCCACCCTGCGGTGAGCGGCCCCTGTAAAGGCCCCTTTCTCGTAGCCGAACAGCTCGCTTTCCAGAAGGTTTTCGGGGATCGCCACGCAGTTGATGACTAAAAAGGGCCTGTCCGCCCGAAGGCTGTGCTGATACACGGCCCTGGCCGCCAGTTCCTTCCCGGTCCCGGATTCGCCGCGAATCAGGACGGTGGCATCGGTGGGAGAAACCCTGCCGATGGCCTTGTAGACCTCCTGCATGGCCCTGCTCCTCCCTATGATCGCCTCCTTGGATGTGGCCTCCGGAACCGCGTTCATGGCCACGGGCGAGCGCATGAAGCGCCCTGCGTCCAGGGCCTGCCGGATCACCTTCAACATCTCGGGGATATCGAAGGGCTTTAGAACGTAGTCGAAGGCCCCTAACTTGGTAGCCTCTATGGCCGTATCCGTGGTCCCATAGGCGGTCATGATGATCACCGGCAGTTTGGGCTCCCGCGCATGGATCGCCTTAAAGACCTCCAGGCCATTCATTCCCGGGAGACGCATGTCAAGAATGACGAGGTCCAGCGACCCCTCCCCAAAGACCCTGAGTCCCATCTCGCCGGAGGGGGCGGTGCGCACCTCATAGCCTTCCTCGGTCAGCAGCCTCTCAAAACTGATGCGGAGCTGGTCATCATCGTCAATAATCAATACGGTGCTCATGGGTGCTCCCTTCAGGGCTCAGGGGTTAAAGCGGAAAGCTCAAAGCTGAAAGGTCAAGGCAAAAGGGTTCAAAGGCTCCATCATTCGATGTTGGACGTTCGTTTTTTGGGATACCGGTTCAGGGGTTTTGGGCGTCAGGGTCCACTGGCAGGGCGATGGTGAATGTGGCGCCGCTCCCTTCCCTGGAACGGACTTCCAGACTTCCCCCATGTTCTTCCACAATGCGCCTGACAATGCTGAGGCCCAGGCCCGTTCCCTCCTCTTTGGTGGTGAAGAACGGCTCGAAAACCTTTGACAGGATGGGTTCCGGGATTCCAGGGCCTGTGTCAGAGACCTCAATGAGCATGGCCCTGCCCTCTTTCCCATCGACGACCTCCTCCCGGATCAGAATCGATCCATCCCCGTCCATGGCCTCACAGGCATTCACAACGAGGTTGACCAGGACCTCGGTCAATTGCTCGATATCCCCCTGGATGTTGGGTATCGAGCCCTTGCTCTCGGTCTTGATGGTGACCCCGAAGGATTTGATCCGATGGTGCAGCAGTTGCAGGGCCCGATCCACGATCATGGAAGGGCTGATCGCCTGCATCTTGAGCTTGGGAGGTCGGGAAAACTCAAGAAAATTCTCCACCAGGGCGTCTATGTGGCGGATCTCCTCGGAAATGACCGAGAAGTCTTCTTCCTGGCTCCTGGAAAGCGTACGGTCCCGGCCCAGGGAAAACAAACGCATTTTTACGGACGTAAGGGGATTGCGGATGCTGTGGGCCATGCCCGCGGCCAGCCTGCCCACCAGGGCCATTTTTTCGGCCTGGAGCAGATTTTCCCGGCTCCTGGCCAGGGCCACCTGGGTTTGATCCGCGTCCTCCATGAGACCCCGGACGCTTCGGGTGAGGGCCTTCACCTCATTGTTCGATCCATCCCATTCCCCCTCGGAGCGGGTTTCCGACGCCAGCATCCGGAGAGGCCTCAGGATCTGGTTCACCAGGACAAAGGCCAGGGCAATCCCCAGAAGGAGGGCAGCGCCCATGACGGCCACGGCGATGACGCGAAGCTCCCCTGCCTCTGCACGGCTTCTGCTCCGCACTTCAGACATCTTCTGCAGGGTCAGGTTGTTGAACTGTTCGCACCGGTTCAGAAGGCTGAAAAACCGGTCCCGAACCTCCTTGTGCAGTCTGGTGGCGGGAGGGTGATTCCCTGTCCGGTAATTCTCTATGACCTGATCCTTGATGTGAAGATAGTCGTTGTATTCCGACTCGATGATGTCAAGCGCCCTTTTCTCCTCTGTCGTCGCCACGAGGAGCCGGACGTGCTCCAGGCGTTGTCTGAAAATCTGCCGGTATTCCCCCAATTGCCGAAGCCAGTCGGGATCTCCGTCCAAAACAAAGTAAGTGACAAACCCCTTCTGATTGGCCAGGGCGTTCTCAAGGGTCAGGGCTGCACGGAAGGTCGCCACATTCCTGTCCACGATATGGGAGAGGAGGTGCTGCATCCGGTAGGTGTACCAGACCATTACCCCGCCTCCCCCCATGGTGATGGCCACGAGGCAGGCCAGGATGAGGTAAATGCGGATTCGCAGGTTGATGCCTCTCCACATGGTTGCAATTTCGCCTTTAGAGCGATCCTCCCGTCTATGATGGGAGGGTATCTTAGGGGCGGCCCTTTCTTCTGTCAAGGAATTTGCCAGGTTGCTGGTTTGAGGGATAGGGGTGTTATCCGGAGGAATTGCCCAGGGCCGGGCGATGTGTCCTGCTCAGGATCTCCATCACGATCGTCTTCAGGGCCTCTATGCTCCCCCCCTCCTTTTCCACAAAGGCGACATCGGACGGCCCCTTCGTCCGGCTGGCATCGTCCGTTGAGAACGAATGGATGACTACCGGCAGGTTGGGGATTCGGTCAGACAGCTGTGCCAGGAGTTCCTCCTTGGAGGCGTCGGGCATATCCGGATCGATGATGACAAGATCGATGGACTCGTTCTGATAGACCCGTTCGAGGACCTCTCTCGCGTTCTTAGCCAGATCCACCTGAAACCCCTCGGCCGTCATTTCCCGCTTCAGGAAGTCCCTGACATGGGGGTTTCGGTCCGCCGCCAGTATGGTGAATCTCCTGTTCGGGGAATCTGTGTCCATGCACATCCCCTTTCCTTTCTCATCATCGATCATCACAAGGAGCCATCGTCCTCAAGTATGAAAATCGGGTCCTGACCGCTTTGCCCGAGAACCCCGTACGGATGCTGACAATTTCGAGACCATGGGGATCAATTCCCTGATAGGCAAACAGATTCACCTGAACGCACTCCTCGTGCAGCAGGTATCTACGGCCCGAGTCTGTCCGGAAAAGCGACGGGACCTTGACGGGGCACTGTCCCAACAGATCCGCTGGCCTAAATCCAGGAACAGCAAACTATGTGCCAAAACCCCTTGGGTCCCGATCAAGGATATAAGCATTTGAATATATTGCGATACCCTCCCACCTAAGATCGGCCTTCCACTCGTGGGACGGTGGATCCGTGTCAGGGGATTTTACAACCTGTAAAGGGTATGGAAGGATGGTGCGGACCCGGATAAACCGGGCGGATTTCTCTGGTTGGAGGGCGGAAGGCATCCCTGGATGCCAGGGGGCCGCGGGGGAAAAGAGGCCGCGACCCGAACGGGTCGCGGCCTCCCGTCTTGCTGAATGTCTCGGTCAATTGACGGTAATTGGCATGCCCATCAACGGCCAGAGGATAAAAACGGCAAACCCCACCACCACCATCAGCATGATACTGGCCGGGATGCCATAGGTGAAGAACTCGCCGCTGGAAAACTGCTTGGATTCGTAGGCGATGGCATTGGGTGCGGCCCCCACCAACAGGAGGAAGGGCATGCCCGCGGCCACGAGGGAGGCGAACACGATAACGTCCGGAGACACACCCAGGTACGGGGCGATGACCAGGGCCACGGGGAGGGAAATGGCGATGGCGGCCACGTTCATAATGAAGTTTGTCATGACCAGGACAAAAAAGGTGATGCCCATGACAAAAACAAACCAATGGGCCTCCTTGAACATGGCCAGCCAGTTGATGGCCAGCCACTGGGCCGCCCCGGTCTGCCAGAGGCAGAACCCGATGCTCATGGCGCCGCCGAAAAGGAGAATGATGTTCCAGGGGATGCTTTCCAGGTCGTTGATATCCAGGATGCGCAGGACAAAGAAGAGGACGGTCGAGATAAGAATAATGGCCGATTTGTCGATGGGCTGAAGGGCCGGGATAAAGGAGCGGAGGGACATGGCCGCGATCATGGCAAAGACGATGAGGCCTGCCAGGATTTCCTTTGTGGTCAATGGCCCCAGTTCGGCGTTAAGGTTTCTGGCCCTTTCCCTGAGACCGGGAATCACCTTTTTTTCCGGTTTAAAGAAGACCATGAAGAACCCCCAGAGCAGAAAGACCATGATCCAGCCCACGGGGAACATATAATAGGTCAGTCCGAAAAAACTGATTTCCTTGCCCACGATCTCATTGTAGAAGCCGATGGCCACCGCAGCGCGGGCAGCGCCCAGCAGCGTGACAATACTCCCAGCGCCGGCCACATAGGCCATGCCCATAAACATTCCCTTGCCGAATTTGCTCGGCTTGTCATCACTGCCGTAGAGGGCATAGATGGTCATCAGCAACGGGTATATGGTGGCGGCCACCGCGGTATGGGCCATGATATGGGTGAGGGCGGCAGTCACTAAGAAACAGCCGAGGTATATCATACTGGTTCTTTCCCCGACAATATTCAACATCTTGTAGGCCATCCTGCGGGTGAGGCCGGTCTTGGTGAAAACAAGGCCCACCACAATAGAGGCAAAGATGAACATCACCGATGGATCCATGAAATCCTTGAATGCCTCGCTGGCCGGCCGGATCAAAAAGAGGGCCTGCAGGACGCCGATGAGAAGGCTGGTGACGCCGATGGGAACCACCTCGAAGACCCACCAGGTCCCGGCGATGAGAAAGACGGCCAGGGCGCCCTTCCCTTCCTGGGACAATTGGAAATGCTTGCCCATGGGGTCCACGGCGTCCGGCCAGGCGGGCGAAAAATAGACGACGACAAACAACGAAAGCCCCACAAACATAAGGATTAAGCGGGTCCAGTTAATCTTTCCTTCTGCGTCAGTGATGTTTGATTTGGAACTCATTTACCGATCTCCTTAAGCAAATAATGGATCCGGGTCTAAAAGCCCCCGGGGGAAGGGACCGTCGGTCTTAGAGACGACAGGTCTTGATCATGGCGCAAATAGCGGCAAATGCATCGGTCAGACGCAAAATGCCCACCACTTCCCCGTCACGGGTCACCAGAAGCGATTGATGGTGCCCCATGATCAACTGGTGGATGGCTTGAGCGAGAGAAGCCTCCTCTTTGACATACTCCCCTTCCACCGGGGTGTACATGATGCTGCTGACCTTGATTTGAGCGGCCTTCCGGCAGATATTGGCCAAGGGGTCTTCCCAGAGGCCCTGGCCTTCCATGATGGAGGTGATGAATTCGACACTGTAGCCTGTGCGGGTGATGCTTTTCATGTCGCCCACCTTCTTGTACTTGGGCTCCAGGCCCCGCAGCACGTCACTCTGACTCAGCTTGCCGACAATGCGCCCCCGGTCGTCATACACCAGGACCGCGCGGTGTGTGTATCGGCTCTGAACATAGTCCTCCTGCGCCTTCTCAAGCGCCAGCACGGCTTCGTACAGGGAGGCGTCCTGGGAGACGGTGGCGTATTCCGCCAGGGGAACCATCATATCCTTCACGATCTGCTCACTCATAAAAAACGCACCTCGTTTCTGTGACAGAATTTACAAACAAGCCTAACAACCCTTAACCCGACAACGGTTCATCTGTTTTTTGAAGGCACTTTCAGACCGGCTTGACTACCAGCCTCGTGTCCTGACCAAATTATCGATGTTGGCCTGGCTGATGCGCTCCTCATGCTCAGCCTTACGCCCATAGGCCTTGTTGATTTTAGCCACCAGGTCCTCTGTGTCGGTAGGCTTCATCAGGTAATCATAGGCGCCCAGTTTCATTCCTTCGATGCCCGTCTCCACGGTTGCGTGTCCGGTGAGCATAATGACCTCCACCAAAGGCTTGAGCTGCTTGATTTCCCTCAGTGTCTGAAGCCCGTCCTTTCCAGGCATCAGCACGTCCAGGATCACCACATCCACCGGTTTGTCCCGTACGACGGTCAGGGCATCATCGCCGCTGAAGGCGGTCATGACCGTAAACCCTCTGACCTCCAGCCGCTGGGCCAGGGCATCAACAAATTCCTCTTCGTCGTCAACCACGAGTACCTTCACACCATCCGGCATAAGATGTCTCCTTTCTCCATCCTGCAGATTGTCCCATCCTGTTCAGGGGTTGAATCCTTTGTATTTCCTATACTCCAAGCCGGTATCCGTTATCCGGCTTCGTCGAAGGTTGCGTCCAGGGACGAAGCCTCCATCTTCTTCTGGTAGGCCCTCTTCAGGACCTCCATCAGGTATTCCAGGTTAACCGGTTTCTGAAGATACTCAAAAGCCCCCAAACGCCGTGCCCCCGCTTCGTCCTTGTCCGAGCCGTGTCCCGTAAGAATGATGACCTGCACCTTTGGGTAGAGCTTCTTCATCCGGCGGAGGACTTCCATGCCGTCAATGCCCGGCATTTTCAGGTCAAGCACCATAACATCGGGAACCCCATCCCGCATCACTTCGAGGGCCTGCTCGCCGTCGAAGGCCATTTGGGAATCCAAATCACGCATCTGGAGGCGTTCGGAAAGGGTCCTTACGAACTCCTCTTCATCATCCACGAGCAATACCTTGAACTTTTCCATCACCGATCCCTTTCTTCCAATGAGAGAGACTCAGGGATATATGGCCCGACCCTTGTCCCGTTACAAGGCAAAGACAGTATCCTCCGATTCAGGGGAATCTGGCAATCCCGAACCAACCCCTTGCCTTCTTCAAACCTACGGTATCCATAAATTTGATGAGGGACCCGAGAGATCGCCTGTTGAACTTTCCCAGGTTTTCCAGACCAAGGTCACGGGCCTTTCTTCGGCCGGAGCAGGCGTCGGAAATTCGTTCCACCAGCAAATCCACGTCAACCGGGACCGTCAAGGCGTCAAATGCGCCCAGTTTCATGCCTTCTATGGAGAGGCGGATATTTTGGGGGTGCGTCAACAGGATGAAGGCTACATCTTTGGATGAGTGTCTTAAGCCCCTGATGATGGAGAGGGAATCGGTCCCGTAATCGTTCAGGCCCAAGAGGACCACATCCACGTCCTCTTCTTGTAGAACGCTTCGGGCCTCCATCTGATGGTCCGCTTCAAAAACCTGACAGCCGTGACGCTTCAACCAGGAGCCGAGACTCCCCCTGCTCAAGGCATCCGTCTCCATGATCAACACTCGAGGGGTCATCGATGAACACCTTTTTTACCCGATACTCCAGGCCTGACACGCGTCATTTATCGTCCCGGAAAATCGTTGGTGAGGGTCAGACCGTTTCCGACCCGCCACAGGGCCTTACCATGCCCAGGCCAATGGAATCCCTTTCAGATAGCAAGGTCTGTGCCAAAATAATAACATTAATAAAAACAGCAGGATCGACCTCTTGGAGATTTGAGGACATTAAGTTTGCTACATTTTGAAACTAACTGAAACACCCAAATGAAACAGATTGAAATACCTCATGTGTCACCTGAATTGGATAAGTAACCCAGGCAAGGCGTCTGTTCCAACATCGAAGATATCGGCGTTCAGGTGTTTCACGTCGGCTTGAAGCGCCAGGAGGTCTTGGGGACAGGGCCCTTTGCCAGCAAAAAGGGTTGGGGACACGTCAGGGCCGGAACCCATCCATATGGCCGGCCGGTCTTCAACGAGCCGTGCTTGCCCAACGATATCGGACCCTTCACCGGCCCGCACGAGACAGAAGTCCAGGCCGGCGGCCAGGAGCATTTCAAGGCGAAAGGGATCGGTCTGGATGATGAGAGGTTCGGGATGGGGCACGGCGATCAGACGAATCCGCCTCTGGCGGCCGAACCGCTGCATCAGGAACGTGATCCTGGCGGTCAGGTCGTTCAGATCCACCTGTGTCCAGGGTTCGTCCATGCTGTGGGCGAAGCGGTTGAGCCCGGTGACGATGTCCACTCCCCGATCCACCTGTTTCCGGATGTTGACCGAGGCCTTGAAGAGCCGGTCTTGGTGCGGAACAACGTTCTCCGGACAAAGCTTGAGGATGTCGTCCATCAGGCCGGCCGATTCCTTGATAATGGCCAAGACGTTATTGATCTCGTGGCTCAGACCCGCGGTGATGCGTCCCATAAAGGCGATTTCCTGTTGATTCATTTAAACCTCTCTTGTGTGAGAACGGATTACCGCGAGGCCTCGTAGGCCTCACCCATCTTTTTGATCAGTTCTTCGATGTGCACGGGTTTCATCAGGTAATCGAAGGCCCCCAATTGCATGCCCCGAATGCCTTCCTTGGTGGAGCCATGCCCGGTCAGCAGGATGACCTGGATATCCGGGTGGTTTTCCTTCAGCTGCTGGAGGACTTCAATGCCGCCCAGACCCGGCATCATCACGTCCAGGACGACGATGGGAGGTCTCTGCTCGTCGGCGACCTGCAACGCCTCGGCGCCGCCGGTGGCCACCAAGGCCTGGATACCCCTTATCTCGAGACGTTCGGCCAGTGTGCGGACAAATTCCACTTCATCATCCACAAGGAGCACCTTTGTTCCTTTTTCCATCGGTTATTCCCCTTCCTGTTGAGTTCTTTTGGGGAGAAAAACATAAAAAACCGTTCCCTTACCCAATTCGCTTTCGACCTTGATCTCCCCCCCGAGTTTTTTGACGATGCCGTAGGTGATGGAGAGTCCCAATCCGGTCCCGTACCCCTTTTTGGTAGAGAAAAAGGGCTCAAATACATGCCTCAGGGTCTCCTCTGACATGCCTGTGCCGTTATCGCTGATGGATATTTCCACATGATCCGGGTCGCGTTCCCTTGACTTAATGGCGACCTGGCCGCCGTCCTTGACTGCGTCAAAGGCGTTGTTCAAGATATTGAGAAAGACCTGCTGGAGCTGGCCCCGGTCGGAGAGGATGCTGGGCAAATCCTCGGCGAGTTCCATCGTGAGGATCAGATTGCGGTTCATGGCCTCCCTTTCCAGAAAACCGAGCACCTCGCGAAGGACTTCGTTCAGGTTAATGACCTCGATGGCCACGTCCATTCTGCGGGCAAAGCCCAGAAGACGATGGGTAATGGCCCGGCACCGTTCCACGGAGCCCAGAACGGAATCGGTCAAAGACTGAAACCTCCCTATATCGATCACGGCATCGTCCATGTTCATCAAATCTTTCATCAGTCCGGCTTTTTCGTTGATGACGGCCAGCGGATTGTTGATTTCATGGGCCACTCCGGCGGCCAGGCGGCCGATGGAGGCCAGTTTGCTGGTGTATTCCATTTCGTGGTAGGCCAGTTCGCGCTTCTGGTCAGACTCTTCAATACGCCTGACCAGCACGCCGGTCAGCTTAAAGACAACGATACAGATCAGGATGACACTCGCGACAAATACATAAAATATCTCGTTCTTGAAAGTTATCCAGCTCTTGAGCACCTCCGAGCGCCGGCTGACCACCACCAGGCGGAAGGGAGCGGACTGGAAATCCGTGTAAGTGAAGAGTATTTCGCGGCCCTGGTCGTCCACTGTCTCCATGATGTTGGCCTCGTGGCTGATGGGCGGTGGACAATTGGGGCATTTTTCGAGGACTTTACCATAAAATTTGGATGTGGTCTGGAAGGTTCCTTCCCGGTTGAGGATATAGGCGTCGGTTGGGGCATCGAGACCCATGGAGGCGATCAGGTCGTTGAATTTTCTTGTGTCGATGGTGACCCTGAGTATCCAGGCCTGGCCGGAGGGATCCATATGCTGGACCGCCATCACAAAATGGGGAAACTGACGGTACCCCATAAAGACGTCGCTGATATATGTGCCCCGGACCTGGACTTCCTGGAACCAGGGCTGGCCGGCATATTCCTTCCCTTCCAATCGGTAAGGGCCGGCGTAAGAGACCTGCCTGCCGGCGCTGTTAATGAGTCCCAGGTCTATGAACCCCCCGAACTCCTTCTTCATGACCCGAAAGATGCGGTTCAGGGTATGTTGGTCCGCCAAGTCCGCAAACGAATATGCTGAAGCGATGAAGCTGATTGCGGAACTCCTTTCGGCCAGGAACAGTTCAAACGAATGCTTGGTCTTGTTGACCATTGCCTTTAAAGGCGTCACAATCTCATTTTTTAAGGCGCCCTGATACACGTAATAATTGAACATGGCGATGAAGGAGAGCGGAACGAGGGTCACCAGCAACATGAGGATGGTTATGTTTCGGCGTAATTTCTGGTACCATGCCGGTGAGGAGCGGTCGTTGTCGCTTTTCTTGAACAAGGACAGGTTGTTATTGAATAGATCGCCCATGTCGTGTAGGTTCCGGGAGTCGGTGGAGAATGTCTCCGGGTTGTAGACGTCCTTCCAGGTATCTTTCCAGGGCCTTTTCCCACGGCCCCATGACGGAATCAATGACAGTGATTTTCTTCCACGTCAGATACTGGTAATACTCTTCTTCTATAGCGCCGCACACCACCGTTCGCACCTCTTCGGCGAGAATCAGGTGGCAGAGTTCCTCGGCCGAGGCACGAGGAAGTACGAGGGTTTTTCGTCCGGTGGCGTCACCTGCGGGTCCGCCGTTGTCCAGAAGGACCTCCGTAGTCAAATCAAAACGAGGCGCCACATCGTTTTCCCTCAAGGTAATCAGTAGCTTGCCTCCCACTATCCTCTCTCTTTCATGGCAACCCTGCACAATGGGGCTATGATTCCAGCCCGTACTGGTTGATCTTTCGCCACAGCGTGCTCCTGCCCCAGCCGAGGGCCGAGGCCGCCTTGTTCTTTCGCCCTTTCGCCTGGATCAAGGCGTCGAGGATCATCTGGCGTTCCATGTCCGTCCAGGTGCCTCCCGGGACGCGAGACCCTTTCGTCGGCGGCCCTGAAGGGCCCTCCTGTACTCCCCTTTCCGGTTCGGCCGGCGACGACTGGGGGGCCGCCAGGTAAGCCGGCAGATGTTCGGGTTTGATGCGTTCGTCCTGGCATATATTGACGGCGTATTCTATTGCGTTCCGCAGCTCGCGCGCGTTGCCCGGGTAAGGGAATTCCTGCAGTATCTGTGTGGCCTCCTCAGAAAAGCCTGCTATCTTTTTGCGAAAACGGTCGGCGAACAATCCAAGAAAGTGACCCATCAACAAGACAATGTCACTCTCCCTTTCCCGTAGGGGCGGAAGATGCAAACGCACAACGTTCAGTCGAAAAAGAAGGTCTTCGCGGAAGCGACCGTCCCGGACCATTTTTTCCAATGGGCGATGGGTAGCGGCGACAACGCGGACGTCGGCCTGGAAACCTTTGGTGCTGCCCAGGGGATATATAATCTTGTCATCAAGAAACGTCAGCAGCTTGACCTGGAGAGACAGGGGCAGATCACCCACTTCGGTCAGATAGACGGTGCCCTTGTGCCCCAGGCGCATCCGTCCGGGCTTGTCAGAGACCGCCCCGGTGAAGGCCCCCTTGGTGTGCCCGAAGAGCTCCGATTCCAGAAGGGTCTCGGGCAGGGCGCCACAATTGATCTTGATGAAGGGGCCTCGGGCGCGGTCAGAGGCCTGGTGGATGGCCTCGGCGGCCAGGTCCTTCCCCGTTCCTGTTTCGCCGGTGATCAACACCGACGAGTCGGTTTGGGCGATGATGGGCATGATTCGGAAAAGTTCTTCCATTTTGGGACTGTGGCCGATCATTTCGCCGAAACTGTAGGCATGGCCGGCAGTCTCCGAGGCCTTGAGCAGCCGGATATCTTCAACGATTTCCATGTACCCGAGCAGACTCCCCTCCGGCTCGAGCAGGGGGATCGATGATACGCGAACGGGGATCTTACGCCGGTCCCTGTTGATGATGTCCCCTTCCAGAGACACGTCCTCCACACGGCTTGAGGCTTCGATAAAAGGGCAATGCGGGTGGCAGAGATCGGTCCGGAGCACATCACGGCAGGGCAGTCCCCAAACCTGGTCGCGATGAAATCCGGTCAAGGACTCCAGGTATTGATTGAAATAGAGCAAACGGCGGTGGTCGTCCAGAACGGCCACACCCACGGGAATGGAATCCAGGAGGGCGGACAAGGCAAGCGGCGAAGGAAAAAGGTCCTGCACAAGCGGCCCCATCGACGCTTCAGAATGGGAATACCCGCCGGCAATAGAAGATCTGTTTTTCCCCTCCCCCATTCATGAACCCCTCAACCGACGCGGGTCTTCCTGAAACCTCCTCAGGGAAGACGATACCCGTCTCTCGACCTTCAGCGACCGGATGTTGGTTAGCCTGTGACCCGTTGCAAGGTTCAAAGGGCCTAAAGGTCGATTAACTGACCACCCATACCGCATGTCCCCGTGCTATCTGCACGACCTTGTTGCTGACCCTTCCCATAAAGAAGTCTGATACTTTTGAGAGTCCCCGCCTGCCCAGGGCGATGGTCCCGTACCCTTGTTGGCCGGCCTCTTTGACAATGGTTTCCGAACGGCTTGTAACGCCCGTAAGGATCTGGGTCGTGATGAGGCCGCGGGGAATGCCGGCGGCGAGCAGGATGTCCATGGCCTCATCAATTGAGCCCGCGATCTGATGCTCCGCCTCGGCGATGGCCTCCCTTTGCTCCTCCCCATATCGAATCACATGGGTCAGGTTGACCTCCCACCCGCTTTTACCCAGGATGGAGGCAACGGCCTTGACCGCATTCATTGCATCTTCGGATCCGTCAAAGCCCACCAGGATCTTTCCGGGGCGGGGGTCTTTTCCCACCAGGATAAGGGGAGCAAAGGATATGCCCTGGAGCAGCTTCATGGCCACGCTCCCCAAGACAATACCCGCCACCTTGCCCAGACCTCTCTTTCCAGCGACCACGGCTTCGTAGCCTTTCCGGGCCTCCTGGATGATATCCCGGGCAACGCCCGTTTGCCGTTCGTGGATGACGATCTCCACACGCTCCGCGGAAAATCCTGCCCTCAGAAGAAGATCCCTGGCATCCTTCATATAGGCATCCAGATCCAGAGACCGTTGGGTTTGCCACGACTGGATTTCCATGACCCTTGCCCTTAAGGCAGGGGCCGTCTTAAGGTCCCAGTAGGACTCGGGCACCTTGGCAAATACCGTGAAAAGCACAATCCTCCTGTCCTGGAGCGAAGGGAGATGAGAGAGATATCTGACCGTCTCAAGAGCAGGCTCCGAGACGTCCAGCGTCACCAGGATTTGTTTGCCCCCACTTTGGTTCATGGCGCTTCCTCCTTTGCATTTCCATTGTTAAGGTTATAAAGCAACGGATATGCCAAAGACCGGGCGAGCGATGGAAAGGATTTAACCTGCTTGAATATCGAGTAAAAGATTTCTTCGGCAGGCCAGGTTTTTCTAAATGAGTCGGCTGCCCATGTCGGATGGTTTTACAACCTGTAAGGCCTGGGCGCATGCTTCGTATGATCCGATCCCGCCACCTGGATACCTCTTGATCACACCTATAACCTAACCCACGGGGCGTGTCAATGCCGAAACAGCGTCTTCGGCAATTCCCATTGTGCCTTTCGCAGCGATACGATCAGTTTGTAGGGGGGCCGTTAGGTCCTGAAAAATCGCCTGACGGCGACACTACGAACGGGATATGCGGCATCATCAATCGCAAAATGAGAATTGCTGCCCGCCTTCATTTATCTATTGCGGATGCGAATGCATGATGCGTATAATACCCAAATAAATGAAAGGTCCTTTTATTGTATCTTCTCAATAAACCGGGGTGAATACTTTCTCCACAGACTTCCTGGATTCCGGC
>JAWOIH010000363.1:0-8751 GCA_046484725.1 Candidatus Desulfacyla sp.
CTCCCTTTTTCCTGCCCTGTATCCGTCCCTGCCGGATTCCACCAGAAAGGCGGATACGCTGTCTCCTGTCTTGGCGAAAAGGATCAGGTGATCGCATATGCCCGAATGGGTAATGAACCGCTTTGAACCGTTGATCAGCCATCCCCCGCTCACCTTCTGTGCGGTCGTCTTCAGCTGAAGGGGGTCGGATCCGGTGTCGGTTTCAGTAAACGCAAAGGCCCCGATTTGTTCAAGAGAGAGGAGAGGACCCAGATAGGCGGACTTCAACGGGTCGGACCCATGGCTCAACAAGGGATAGGCCACCATGAAGTTTTCAAACAGGAGCCAGGCGGGCACCAGGGTCGCGTAGGACAGCTCTTTTAGCGCGATGACCAGCCCTGTAAACGTCCCCCCCACGCCCCCCCACGCCTCGGGGAAGGAGGTTTTGAGGATGCCCATGGAAAGGAACTTCTCCCTGAGACCGTCCGGAAGCGCCCCTGTTTCATCGACCTGCCTGCAAATGGGGAGGAGGTCGTTTTTAACGAATTTCCGAACCGATCTCTGGATCTCCCGTTCCTCAAATGAAAATCTGATTTCCATAATGTCTCCGGTTTAAAAGCCTCATGCCCTGAGGATTTTCCTCTTTCCAGCATGCCGGCGTTCTTCCGCCACCACTCTCCATCTCCCCGCCCCTGTCGGCCCGCCTCAAGTGATTTTGGCAAGTATAGCGGGAAAACCTACTGGATGCACATGGAAAATTGAAGAACCCTGTAGCAAACTCCAGGGAATCTCCCAAATGTAAGGATTTTTTACCATTTTTTGTTTCGCTCGCTAATCCCGCTGCAAGCGGGACCGCAAGCAGCGGGGAATGCGATCGCTGAGCATTTTCAAGGTGTTTGATGCGGCGTTTGAGGATGATTGACCTTCGGGGGCGTATCCTGAGATTTCCTCGTCAATATAAGCGATGGGAAAGAGAGACTGCACCCCGAAAGGGGCGGACAGTCTTTTCTGAAGGGTTGGACAGCCCACGGCGCCTTTTGTCGCGCGGATGTCCCCCGGTTTGCAGGGGGCAGCTAAAACGGGGCTGTGAGTTGGCCAAAGTCGCGGGCCATCGTTTGGTATGCCGGGGCACCCACCAGGAAGGTGTAGATCTCATCTGCCTTTTCTGCAAGGTCGATATCCTGGAACCGCTCAGGATACAGGACCTTGCCGGCCCCGTAGGCATCGGCGATGGCCGTGCCGATGTTGGCCACGTAGTAGATATACGGCAGAAGGACATACACACGGCCGTTCTGAAAGGCCTTCAGGGACTGATAGAACCGGGGCTTCTTTTCAAAATCCTGTTTGATGAGACCGTATCCGCCGGCGTCCACGAAAATGACGTCCGGGTTCCACATGAGGAGCTTTTCCCTGTCAATAAAGAGGTGGCTTTCCCCGGATGCGGCGGCTGCGAGGTTGTTGGCCCGAACCCAATCGAGGGGGAGGTAGGTCGGATCGGTGCTTTCAATCCCCTGTAGCCCCCTGAAGCCGACCCCCCCGATATACACCGTGGGTTGGCTGGCAGGGTCGATCCCCTCGGTCCTCTTCTGAAGGTCCTTTTTGGCGTCTTCAATAAAGTTCACGACCCCTTCTGCACGATCGTCCTTACCCAGGATCTTGCCGGCGATCCTCAGCGACGCATAGACCTTTTCATCAAAATCCGGAAAAGGGCCATAGGTAAGGATGACTACCGGGATGCCGATTTTTTTCTGAAGGGCATCGGCCGTAGGAGGTTTCATATAGGTCGCAAAAATCACGTCGGGTTTGACCTTGAGGACCGCCTCGAGGTCGGGCTCTTTGTTGATGTGCTGGGGGCCGCCGGGTCCTATCACCGGGAGATCCTGGAGTTCGGGGCTGGCGGTCCAGTAGGGGCGACCCTGTGCCCGGACCTTTTCAAAATTCTCGATTGCCACGACCTTGTCTTTTGCATCCAGATAACAGATGAGACGCAAGGCCCCGGGTCCGATGGCGACAATACGCTTTGCATGTGTAGGGACCGCTACCTTGCGGCCGCCCATGTCCGTAACTGTCATTGAATCACCGGCCATAGCCAGGCCCCCGGCCAGGAATAAGACCATGGCCAGGATCCAGCACGGCACAGAAAGATGCAAAACCCTTTTCATATTTTTCTCCTCTTTGTAGACGTTCAGAGATTCATAAGGAGGTAAGCTTGAAAGCTGGTAAGCTCATAAGCTGGTAAGCCCTTATGAACCCTTGCCTGGGCATGAGTCGTTGGTCATTCGTTGTGGTTCATTCGATGTTCGATGTTGGACGTTGGACGTTCGTTCTTTAAAACGTTTTTGTCTCGACCTAACAGCTCATCAGCTCACCGGCTTCCCCCCGTTTCCATTCAGGGCAACCACAATGGGATATCCCTGCACATCGCCAAGGATCACCCGGACCCCGTAGACCTGGTGAATCGCCTCCGGGGTGACCGCATCCCTCCCTCCCTGGGTGTGGACCCTCCCGTCCTTGAGCATCAGAAACCGGTCGGCATATCGAAATGCCAGATTGATGTCGTGCAGACAGATGACGGCCGACAGGCCCCGTGCCTCTACCGCGGCCCGGACCAGACCCATGACCTCCAACTGGTTTTTGAGGTCCAGATTGCTGGTGGGCTCATCCAGCAGAAGGAGGTCCGGTTCCTGGGCCAGGGCCCTGGCCAAAACCACCTTCTGCATCTCGCCGCCGCTGAGGGTGTTCACCGGCCGCATGGCCAGGGACTCCAGGCCCATCTGGCGGATGGTGGTTTCAACGATGTTAAGATCCGCTTCATCGGCCTTCCATTTCACGTAGGGCGTTCGGCCCAAAAGGACTGCATCAAAGACCGCCAGTTCCTCCTCGCCGTATCTCTGGGGTACATATCCCATATGTCGGGCGATTTCATCGCCTTTCATATGGAGGACATCCCGGTCGTCAAGACCGATCGATCCCTTCCTGACGCGGAGGATCCGGTTGATGCACTTCAAAAAGGTCGATTTTCCGGCCCCGTTCACCCCCAGCACAGCCAGGATCTGACCTCGATCCAGCTCCAGGTGGATGTCGCTGAGAATGGGGTGGCTGTTGTAGCTGAACTCGACGCCGGCAATGGTAAGCATCATTTTCCGTACCCCCTTGTGAGAAGATAGAGAAAGAGCGGCGCGCCCATAAAAGAGGTGAGGACGCCTACGGGGAGGGTCCCCGAGCCTATCAGGATCCGGCCCGCCGTGTCCGCCAGGAGAAGGAGGAGCGCCCCCACAATAGAGGCAAAGGGAATCAAGAGACGATGATCCGCCCCCACCATGCGCCGGGCGATATGGGGGGCCAGGAGGCCCAGAAAGGCGATGACCCCGTGAAAGGCGGTCACCAGGGCGGCCACCAGGGCGGCCATGAGCATGCCCCACAATCGCACCTTCTCCACATCCACCCCGATCCCCTTGGCCACGTCCTCCCCTGAAGAAAGGGCATTCAGCTTCCATCGGTTCAGGACAAAATAGACGGTGACGACTGAAGCCGCCGCCGTCATGATGCCGATCTCCTGCCAGCTCGACCGGGAGACATCGCCAAAGGTCCAGAAGACAATGGTGGCAATCTCCACCTCGGTGGCGAAATACTGGATCAGGATGGTCCCTGAAACAAAGAGGGACGAGAGCGCCACGCCGGCCAGGATAATGGATGCGGGCGTGAGCCGCTTCATCCTGGAGAGGGCCAGGATCACCAGGGTGGCCGCCATGGCCCCTAAAAACGCAAAGAAGGTGACGGAGAAGACGTTCTCCACAAACACCAGTGTGGAGGCCGTGGTCCTCAGAACGCTGCTCTGGGCCGCGCCCCCTCCCAGGACCACGATGGCGAGGGCCGCGCCAAAGGCGGCCCCATGACTGATCCCCAGGGTAAAGGGAGAACCGAGGGGATTTCGAAGTAGGCACTGCATGGCCACGCCCGAGACGGCCAGGCCCCATCCGGCCACCATGGCTGCCACGATCCGGGGCATGCGGATATTCCAGATCACGATGCCCGCAGCACCTTCCTCATATCCCAGCAGGGCCCGGATGACCTTCAGCGGCGAAAGGTCATAGGTCCCGGCTGCGATGGCGTAGACGGCCAGTATTGCCAGGAACGCCAGCAGGACAAAAAAGAAGAGGACCTTTTTGCGAAGGATCCCTTTGTAAGAGGCGACCAACCCCCGTTGAGGTCTGACCTCGATGTCGTCTGCGGCAATCATCATCCTGCGCAGTCCCTGCACAAGGATTGTCCGTTGATTTTTTCCAGCCTGGAGAGCATGGTGGGCTCCAGGCAGCGGTCGCAGGGCATGGAAGGTTCGATCATGGCCTTTTCAGGCACCGGGGCGCTGGTTTTCCTGACGGAAAAAAGCGCTTCCAAGGGTCTTTCAAGGAGTTCCCGTCCCTTATTCAGGTGAAGCGTCTGAAATTCGCTTTTCTCCTCCGGCGTGGCCTGATCCTCCCTGATCTTCTGAATCAGGTTCAGGTGCCGATCGCTCAGCTTCATGACGCCGTTAAGCAGGGCGATGCGGACCCCCTCTCCCGTTTTTCGGCTTATGATCGTGTACGCATGTTTCCCCCGATCCTTGTACAGGAGGTTCCCCTTGCCCAGGGTGCACCCGGTCAGGACCTGAATGGCGTCTGTTCCGCAGGCATTGGTCTCCACGGTGGCCACGATCTCCTCATCCGGGGCCCGTCGCTCCTCAAGCCATGCAAGGGCCGCCTTGCCGGCCCGGTACCCGATGGCCAGTCCTGGGCAGATGTGCCCATGGAACTCGGCGCACCGCCTGAAGTCTTCCTGTTCCAAAATCTCGTCTGCATTCATGATATTCTCCTGAACTCGTTTCTCGTTGCTTTAGCCTTTCAGCTTTCAACTTGATTCTTGTTTCTTGTTGCTGCTTGAACCCCTCGTGCCTCACGCCTCGAGCCTTGCGCCTCCTGCAAAGGGATCCTTCCCGTCCGGGAACATGGCTGAAAAGGGCTCTGATACGCCCAGGTCCTTGAGCGTGCAGAAATGCATTCCCTTTTTGCTGCCGGTCATCAGGAGCGGACTTGCCTTTTCAATGTCCAGGGATCCATCCGGTTTCAAGACCCCATCCGCCACCTCGATCCGCACCACCCTTCCCACGATGAGCACGTATCGGTCTTCCTCGAATTCCTTGACAAGTTCACATTCCATCCAGGCATAGCACCCGGCAATGCCCGGCGGTTTGACCAGCTGGGACGGCTTTTCCTCCAGACCCGCTTCCGCGAATTCGTCCACGTCAGGGGCGCTGTATTTGGCTGTGGGGATGATCTTCTCCTGCATGGCCGCGCCTGCCAGGTTCAAAACAAACTGGCCGGTCTCCCGGATATTGACCAGGGTGTCCCGTTTCTTGGCCGAGGCCAGGCAGATGAGATCCAGGGGCCGCAATACGGGCATCACGCAGGACCAGGGCGCAATATTGCGAACCCCGTCGCGGCTGATGGTGGAGATAAAGGTCACGGGGAGGGGCATCATCCCCTCGCGCATAAACGGCTTTAACAGCAACGCATGCTCCTTTCTGTCAAAAAAAAACCACAAAGGCCCTCCCTTTCGGGGAAGATTCACCTTCGTGGTGTTTAATGATCCTTCGATATTCTCTTTTGGGACGTTTGGGCTTCTTACCCTTCGAGACTTCTTGTCTCGAACCTTTTTATAATGATTCCATTCCCTCTTGTCAAGCCGAAAGCGGAATGGGCAACCCTTGGGCGTGAGAAGCCGGGGCATGCAATGGGGCCGCAACTCCGGCCGAGCATGCGGGTCCGTGTCGCGATGCTAACGCAAACCCACAGCGATCGCCAACGCCTGATTCAAGGCCTCCATTTTGGCGGGGCCAAGGGTCCCGATGAAATGGGTGAGGAAGGTCTTGGGACGACGCCTTGTAGACGCGATAGAGCTCCCCCCGCCTCATAAATCTACCTGAAAGGCAAGAACCTCCTCTGCCTCGTTGTTCAGGGCGTCTGACCGGCGATTCAGAATTTCCATATCTTGTAGATCCCGCCTCCGCCGTGCCACCCCGTCCAAAAACGCACGGACTGCCTGCTCTATCAAGGCGGATCGATTCCCATATTGAGCGGACAGCTGATCGATCTCCTCCAGAATCGCCTTTGAAAGAGTGATGGAAGTTTTAATTTTCATATCATTTATTCCTATTTTTACATATTATTATGGCATTTACAATAACAAAACGGTATTCTTTCGGGAGTATGAGTGTGGTATCAGTCCGAAGCTCTGTCAACGCTCTTTCACCGTAACCCACGATTCTGGTTCTATGCCTGCAACAAATTTCACCCCACCTTCCCGGCATTTTTGTTAAAGCAGAAAAAGATCACGACTCCCAAGGAGATGGTGCCGGCGCTGTAAAGGGCCACCATCGGGTTGTCTTTGAGGCAGAAAACGATCATCCACAGGTTGAACAGGATAAAAAAGAGGGGCGTGATCGGATAGCCGAAGGTCCGGTAGGGGGTTTTGAGACAAAGCCCCCTTGCCCGCAGGACCATCATGCCGATCACCGTGAGCATGGCGAAAAGCGACAGGGTAACGCCTATATATATAAGGAGTTTGTCAAAAGAGGAGGTGACGACCATCAGCATGGCGATGGCGGCCTGCAAAAAGATGGCCTGGGCCGGCGCCCCATGTCTCCGGGTGACCTGGCCGAAGCGGCTGAAAAAGAGATGATCCCTTGCCATGGCATAATAGACCCTGGGGCCGGCCATGATCATGGCGCTGATAACAGAGAGGAGACAGAAGGTGATCGCCCCCGCAAAGATCCTTTCCACCCCCTCCCCGAACAGGGCGAAGGCCGATGCGGCGCCCACCTCCAGGACTCCGCTCATCTCCGATGCAGGGAGTGCATAGATGAAGACGACATTCAGGAGGAGGTAGAGGATCATGACCGAAAAGGTCCCCCAGAACAGGGAGAGGGGGAGGTTCCTGGCCGGATTTTTGATCTCAGCGCCTAAATAGGCGGCCGCGTTCCACCCGCTGTAGGCAAAGGAGATAAAGATGAGGGAGGAGGCAAATCCTGTGGAGAAAAGGACGCCCTTATCCGATCCGGCAGAAAAATGGTCCACGGACCCATGCCCGAATGAGATCCCGCCTGCCACAAATGCGAGGATGACCACGACCTTGAACCCTGTCAGTGCATTCTGAACCCGGCTCCCCAGGTAAAGACTGTAGCAATGGATGAGCGAGAAGAGGATGATCACCCCTACGGCAAGGAGGGACAGAGGCGAAATGTGGAGATACCCGATATCGATCAAGGGCGCATCGGGCATCCCGGCCGGGCCGTTTGGAAACACGCGAAAAAAATAGGAGGCAAAGGCCATGGCCGCGGCCGCAATGGGCGCGGAGAACCCGACGATCAGGGAGATCCACCCGGAGAGAAACCCGCTCAATTTTCCGAGGCTTTCCCGCAGGTACACATATTCTCCGCCGGCACTGGGGAACATGGCCCCCAGTTCGCCATAACAGAGGGCCCCTGAAAGGGCCAGGACCCCGCCGAAAAACCAGCACAGGAGCATGGTCGTGGGATCGCCAAGGGCCTCCATGATAAAACCGGACGTGGTAAATATCCCGGTCCCTATCATGTTGGCGATGACGAGGATTGTGGCAGAGCCCGCGCCGAGTTCCCTTTTCAACCCCGCGCGACGCTCGCCTTTAGGTGCCATGTTGTGTGCGCCCCTGATCCGGATAAACCGGGATTGCGGATTTAGGAATTCAGGAATTCAGGAATTTAGGAATGGAGGGATTGAAAACCCTATTTTCAATCCGATCATCGAATCCATCTTCTATTCCTCTATTCCCCTACTCGACCACTTGACCCCTCCCGGAAGCACCCGCGAGACAGGGTCCCACATAGATCAGGCCGAGGAATTTCTCCGTGGCCTTGTCTGCGGCCGCTGCAAGCCCATCAAGCGTAGTTCCTGCCAATTCCTCGCCGGCAGCATATCCGGCCTTGTAAGCCAGGCATGCAGGCGTTGTTCCAGGATACCACTTTTTAAGGAAAGCAACCAGGTCCTTTATATCCTTCAGACCCATAAAGACGCAGAGGGTTTCCCCTTTCTGTGCAATGGCCTTAACCATGTCCGGGTCTGCTTTCAAGCCCCTCGGGGTGGCGATGACAATGGCCCCGTTGCAGGCAACGTCCTTGCCGATGAGGGCGTTGGATGCATTGAAGGAACTGATACCCGGCACGATCTGAACAGCCCCCTCAGGGAGCTGGTCGTAAATATATCTCCAGCCGCTCCAGATGGTGGGGTCCCCGTATTCGAGAATGGCCACGGTCTTGCCCTGGTCCAGGGCCTTCTGAATGGTCTTGGCTGCGGCGGTTTGTTCTTTTTCCATCAGCCTTTTCAAATCGCCAGGAGATAGGTCCGGGTGTTTCTTCTTCATCACCGGAGGGACAAACTCATACAGGTTGGCCAGCACCGGCTTGTTGCCCAAATATTTGGAAAACTGCGTCTTGATATCCGGGGGGCAGACAAAGACGTCGGCCCTGGCCATATAGGAGATGGCCTCGAGGGTGACGAGATCGGTGTCGCCGCATCCAACCCCGATAACACAAACGCGAGGGCTCTGTTTAATGGAAATGACCTCGATCGTTTCAACGGCCTTCACGTCCCGGTCGGCCAGCAGATCGTCAGGCGGCACAAAGAAGAACTTCCCTCCCTTTTCGATGGGCTGACCGTTCATTCGATCTGCCACAAGGAGTCGTTCCCCGCCCGGATCGAG
>JAWOIH010000367.1:0-7330 GCA_046484725.1 Candidatus Desulfacyla sp.
TTCTTCAATTGGGCAAAATTGATTAGAAATGCATGATAATGGCAGATGGTCTCCAAAAAGGCAGAGGATTATAGGCCTTGGCATTTGGTTGAGAAACATGTAATCCGCTTCGACAGGGAGGTCCAATTATCCTTTGCATCCATGTTCCTCAATAAGTTCAAATGATTAAACACATCTAAGATCCCACCGACCCTTTGAGAGGAGAGAATTGAAAGCCTTGGGTCGGTCTCCATTAGGGTGGCGCTCAGTGTCCGTGGATCCTGTGATAAACGAATGATTCAAATGAGATATCAATACCGGAAGACGCCACGGAGACAAGGGGTTGAACTGATGAAAAACGGAGAAAGAGAGCGGAAATCCACGACCCGGAACCCTGACAATGATCTTCCGGTGTCCTGACGTCCATCTGAAAATGCGCTCTCGTTCGGAAAGGTTCAGGCAATAAGGGACTTGAATCTCCATAAAACTCACTTCAATGCACAATGTTTTGTGCATTTTCAACAAAAAACTGGTAATGTCGAATAGATAGGACCATCAAGAATCCCGATCCCGTAAGGCGGTTTTACTGAGGAGGCGGGTCGACAAGATGATTCTTGCGACCTATTGAGGAACAATTGCTTTGGGCACAAAAAGTGTCGGGAATCACATCTTAACTTAATAGCATCTGCTCGAAATGTTAATTCCCGGTACCTATTCACCCATCTCCGCACCCCGACGTTTGCAGGAAGGATGATTTCCGAGGAAGGGATGGGCGATGGGTGAACTGAACGGGAATTATCGCAGAAACGCTCGATAATCGTGCGATGGCATGGCGAGGCGCCAATCTAAAAGCGGTCATAAGAGGGGAGATATGAACAAGAGGCCTACCATATTGGTTGTTGATGATGAAAATGGCGTGCGCCAGTCATTTAAGATGGTTTTAAAGGATGGATACGACGTGCTTCTTGCCGCCACCGGCGAGGAAGCAATCGGCATTCTTACGGCCACAACTGTGGATTTGATACTTCTGGACATTCGCTTGCCCGATATTGATGGGTTGGATCTTCTAGGGAAGCTCAAGGAGTTGGACCCCAATACGGAGATCATTATGGTGACCGCTGTTAAGGAGATCCAACCTGCGGTTAAAGCGATAAAGCTGGGTGCCTATGAGTATGTGGTCAAACCTTTTTCTGTGGATGAGGTCCTGACCATAATCGAAAGGGCATTGGAAAAGGGCCGTCTTGTTAAAGAGGTTACCTATCTAAGGACCGAACTGGAAAGGTATAAGCCCTTTGAAAGGATGGTCGGCAAGGACAGGAAAATGAGAGATATTTTTGATCTCATACAAACCATTTCCGAGAGCGACGGTACAGTGCTCATTCAGGGGGAGAGTGGGACCGGGAAGGAACTGGTTGCCCGGGCCATACATAATCGAAGTCCTCGAAAGAACCACCCCTTTGTGGTAATCAATTGTGCCGCTATTCCTTCAACCCTGATGGAAAGCGAGCTGTTCGGGTATTATAAAGGGGCCTTTACGGGCGCCAGCCGCACCACCATGGGTAAGCTTGAGATTGCGGATGGGGGCACGGTTTTTCTGGATGATGTCAATACGCTTGATTTTAAGATGCAGGCCAAGCTTCTTCGGGCTATTCAGGAAAAGGAACTGGAAAGGCTGGGTGGCACCAAGGTGATCAAGGTAGATGTCCGGTTCTTGGCTGCCTCAAATAAGGACCTGAATAAACTGGTATCAGAGGAGCAATTTCGGGAAGACCTTTACTATCGGTTGAATGTTTTTCCCGTGAACCTGCCTTCTCTGAGAGATAGAAGGGGCGATATCCCCCTCCTGCTGAACCACTTCCTGGAACGACATTCCAAAAAAACAGGGAGGCCGACCAAGACTTTTTCCGAAAAGGCAATGAATAGCCTGATGAGATACGACTGGCCGGGAAATGTCAGAGAAATCGAAAACCTGGTTGAGCGAATGGCCACCATCACAAAGAGAATGGTGATTGATGTTGAGGATATGTCTTCACCCAAGACTGGTCTCGGGGAATTCAAAGGAATCGAGCTGAAAGACGCCGTGAAAGCCTTTGAGAAAAAATATATTAGCGAGGTGCTTCACGAAGCTGACGGGAGCAGGAAAAGGGCGGCTGAGGCGCTCGGCATCCATCGCAACACTCTCTTGATGAAAATGAATGATCTGGGGATCCAGACAAAGTGATGTTAAATCGCGTGTTGCCTATAGAACTCTTTTGATTATCGGGTAGGATTCACCTCTGAACGGAATGCCCAAAGAATAGTGCGCCGTCACAGTTTCTTGGGCATTTCAGCTGGTGTTATTTTTTAGAGAATTCCTGACCGGGGGCCAAAAAATGCCAGCACCTTCCAGGCATCTAAAAACTCTCCTTTTTCACACCTGAATCCGCATAAAAATACTTTTGTCTTCGGAATTATGTAAGCATGCACAGGAAAATGTGCATCCGGACATTTTCCTATGCGGTAAAAGGCCTCTTAAATCCTTAAGAAAACTTAAAAATCAATTAGTTATGAAATGGCATGATAGATGAATAGGAAATCCGCCAGTCCTTGAAGTATGAATGATCTCGTGAAACCCCAATTTTTTAAAAGGAATCAAGACGGCCATTGAAACATAAATTATGCTTATCGAAGCCAAATAGAATTTTAACAGGCAGTAAGTGAAATCATTCATACAAGAATCGGCCTAAGTCGAAAGGGAATCTTTATATGAATAAAGTCCTGGTGGTAGATAATGACCTGCTCATCTTGAGATTTGTCAGTGACGTTCTTTCAAAGGAGGGATACCAGGTCATCACCGCAAAAGATGGGCTCTCTGCTCTGGACATTTTGGGGAAAATTACGCCCCAGGCCATCATCGTAGATCTCGTCATGCCGAATATTGATGGAAAGAGGTTGTGCAGGCTCATTCGGGGGATGGGGAGGCTGAAGGAGAGCCGTCTCATCATTCTTTCAGCCACTCTTGCCGAGGAGCAGATAGACATTGCCGAACTGGGCGTCGACGCATGCATTGCCAAGGGGCCGTTTCGCGAAATGGGCCGACACCTTGTTGACGTCCTTAAACATTCCGGGGGTGAACGTTCCAGGTTTGGATCAAGGGAGACGATTGGGGTCAGAGATGTTTACAAGAGGACGATTACCACTGAGTTGCTGTTTGCCAAGAGACATCTCGAGGCCATGTTGGAGGGTATGGCTGAAGGAATTCTGGAGATAAATTCTGAGGGTAGGTTGATTTATGCAAATTCTGCGGCATGCTCCTTTTTGAATATGCAAGTGACGGACTTACTGGGCGCCCATTTCACAGAGATGCTCTCCGATCCTAGCTTTAAACGAGTGGGAGATCTTCTGAAGAGGCTGGGGGAACCCCCAAAAAAGGTATTCGAGGAATCTGCGGTTGAGTTGAATGGGCATCAATTGAGGCTTGATATTTTACCGATTCAAGATGGGCAAGAATCAACGGCCATTATCATTTTCAGCGATGTGACCGAACAGAAGCGGATGGAGGAGATACTGGATCAGGCCCAGAAGATGGAGGCATTGGGTACCATTGCAGGAGGCATCGCCCACGATTTTAACAATTTGCTCATGGGCATCCAGGGAAATGTTTCCCTTATCTTGGCAGAGCTGGAACCAGATCATATCCATTTTGATAAATTGAAGGCAATTGAGAACTATGTCCAAAGCGGGGCAGATCTTGCGAATCAACTTCTGGGTCTCGGAAGGAGCCGGAGCCGCAACTTTGTTCCGACCAATCTTAATGACCTGATCAACAAGAGTTCCTCCATGTTTGGCCGTACCAATAAAGAAATCGTCATCCACAGAAGATTGGAGGAGAATCTCTGGATTACTGCAACGGATCCGGTTCAGATAGAACAGGTGTTGATAAATCTATATGTTAATGCATGGCAGGCTATGACAGCGCGCGGCACGCTTTGTCTTGAAACCGAAAACGTCACCCTTAGTGAGCAATTTGTGAACCCGTACGGTGTTCAGAGCGGAAGATATGCAAAAATGTCTATTTCCGACAATGGAACCGGCATGAGCAGAGAAACGATGAAGCGGATATTTGAACCGTTTTTCACAACAAAGGAAAGGGGTAAAGGAACAGGCCTGGGGCTTGCCTCCACCTATAGAATCGTCCGGAGTCATGGGGGCTTTGTCACTGTTTCCAGTAAGGTAGGGGCAGGAACCACCTTTGATATCTTCCTGCCGGCATCAGGAGACAAGGCTTTTGACGCCAGGAGGTCTTCCGCAAAACCGGTGATGGGGAAGGGGACCATTCAATTTATAGATGATGAAGAAGGGGTATTGGATGTTACCAAGCAGATGCTGGAAAATATGGGCTACCGGTCCTTGACGGCCAAAAGCGGGAGAGAGGCCATAGAGGTTTACAAAGAGCATTGGTCCGAGATTGACATGGTTATCCTTGACATGACCATGCCGGACATGGGAGGCGGCGAAACATTCGAGAAATTATGCAATATTAATCCCGGGATAAAGGCGCTTTTATCCAGCGGATATGACTTAAATGAAGAAGTCTCTGAGATTTTGGCGCGTGGGTTCAAGGGATTTATTCAGAAACCGTTCACGATGAGGGAATTGTCCGAAAAATTAAGAGAGACGCTGGAAAACGAGTAGTCTGGCTTTATCTCAGGCCTTCTTCTGAATTTCAGGGAGTTCCCAAGCCTTTTCCATATCCAGAAGGATCGACAGGTCCCCGTTTTCCATGATGCCGACGCCTGCAAAGGATCTGGTCCGGGCCAGGAGTTCCCCTGAGGGCATGACCATGAGCGGCATATTGCCGATGATCCCGTCAACGCTGAATCGATTTGGGATTTCCCCGGCAGGTGCATTGTTCGTGGAGGAGGGGCGCCTGAGCTTCAGTATATGGGTCGGATTTCTCGTGTTGGGATGGATTCCGAGCCTGTCGCCCAGATCATAAATGGCCCCGCCTTGTCCCGGGGCTTCCGTTTTCAGCCTTTCAATGGACGCAACATGGGACGTGGGCACCGAGAGGGTGTACGGACCTATCCTGAAGACAATCGCGTACAGGATGGAAAGAGAGAGGGGAAGCCTGAAGACAAACTGCGTTCCTTCGAGGGGTTCCGAATGAATGGTCATGGACCCGCTGAGATATTCGATGGAACTGGCGATCACATTCATTCCGATCCCTCTCCCTGCGAGCTGGGTCGTCTCACCTGCGGAGGAGTAGTCCAGGCGGAGGATGGTTTGGAGGAATTCCTCACGGGGCATGCAGGATATCTCCTCATGGGACATACCCATCGTTTCTCTGAGGTAGCGTTCAACGGACGTTCGATCGATGCCCCTGCCATCGTCGCTGATGGTGAGCGCCAGGCTGTCTCCACGCTTGTCCGCCGCAAAAACAATCTTTCCCTCACGACGTTTGCCGTTCCTTTCCCGTTCATCGGGCGGCTCGATGCCGTGGGCGATGGCGTTTCTCAAGATGTGGAGGAAGGGCTCTCTCAATCGCTCCATGAGCCCGATATCCACCTGAAGTTCTCCCCCCGCAACCTCAAGACTCACCTCCCTGTCGTATTTTCTGGCCAGGTCCCGGACGGTCTTGTCAAACAGGGAAACAAAATCCTGGACAGGCATCAGCCTCAGCCGGGACAACTGAAAGTGAAGGCCTCTCAGCATGGAGATGTAGTGGTCAATCCAGCTTCTCAGGCCGGACGATATCTGGTATTTTGAAAGGGGGGGGAGGGTTTTTTCCAGCAAAATGATTTCCTGGGATCGGGCAAGGAGTTCTTCGATCAACGAATATTCAACCCGGATGCGGTCGATTTTGGAGGGAGGGGAAATGGAACGTATGTCGGGCTGTGCCTCGTGTACCAGCTCGTCCGGCCGTTTTGTCAGCAGCGATTCAATCCTTTTGAGCTGCGGTGTTGCTTCAACAGGGGTTCCGTCGGCCGTTGCCGCCACCAGCGCCTTCAGCAGCTCCGCACCGTCCATGAGCACCTGAACGGCATCGGCCGAAGGCGTGACGGTCCCCTCCTGGAATTCCTTGCACCACGCCTCCATTGAATGGGACAGGCCGGATACCGTATCCAGACTGAGTGACCGTGCCATTCCCTTGATGGAGTGAATCTTGCCGTGGATGCTGCTCCAGACGTCCCGGTTAAGGAGATCCTTTTCCACCCGTATAAGGGCCGCATTCAGTTCCTGTAGATATTTGCCTGATTCCTGTATGAAGATCTTTTTGTACTTGTCAATGTCCATAGGGCAGATCCGACAGCATCTTCCAGATTTCCCCGGGGGTGATCATTTGAATGGCGCGGCCTTCTCTGGTGAAGGCGGTCTGGGAGGTGTTTATATCCTTGATCCATTTTATCCCGACAATTCGATCGGGGATCAGCCCCAGTTTCCGCTGATCCCATTTCAAGAGGATCACACGGGAGGCTTTGTCGGAGAGGGAGCTATGGTTTCCCAGGAGTTGGCCCGCATCGATGACGTCAAAGAGGTCGCCCCTGTAATAGATGATCCCCAGATGACAGGAGGGGAGGAGGGGCACCGGGACCGGCTTTGCATCGTCCGCAATGCGATAGATGTATCGGGCTTCAATCCCCCGGCAGTCTCCTGCCGCCTCAAATAGGAAACAGTCCATGCCCTATGCCCCACGGAGCCTGAATCGTTGTTGGGTCTCCATCATCTTTTTCGACAGCGCATTCAAGGCGTTGGCCGCTCGGACGATTTCCTGAATCTCCTCTTTCTGGTTTCTGGTGCCGATGCTTGTCTTCTGGGTCGATATAAAGTTTTCCTGAGCGAGCCTGGAAAGCTCCTGGACCTGGTTGAACAACCCCCGTATTTCTTTCACCTGTTTTCTGGCGACGTCCCCCACTTCTCTTACCTCGGTCGATATCTCCTCGACCCCGGAGAGCATCTCACCGAAGGTGTCCACGATCCCATGAATGATTCCGCGGCCCTTTTCGATATCCTCTTCGCTCTTCTTGAGGGCTGCGATGACGGCCTTGTTGTCCTTGAAGATATCGTCCACAATGGCCCGGATCTCATGGGATGAGTTCTTGGAGTTCTCGGCCATGCTCCGTATCTCATTGGCCACAAGGGCAAATCCCCTTCCCATTTCTCCGGCCCTTGTGGCCTCGATGGAGGCGTTCAGGGAAAGCAGATCGGTTTTCTGAGAGAGTTCCTCTATGACGCCCGCCGCGCCTCACTTACAGCGTAAGCCTCTACACACCATGTACATCATGCATGCCTGACGGGTAGCATCAGGTGGCCTTGACGTCGATCGCCAGGCGTAGCTGATGTGGGGAGGCAAGTGCGCCTGATGAGAGGC
>JAWOIH010000014.1:0-5508 GCA_046484725.1 Candidatus Desulfacyla sp.
TATTAATATTGAATTGAAATTCTCCACAACCATTGAAATGAGTGCCAGCGCCAATCTTGAAACCGAACTCGCCCAGATCATCCAAGACCTGGGGTTAACTGACAAGATCGTTGTTTCGTGAATGTAGTTTAATAGGTAATGGCGGATGCCGGTACTTTTGTTGCTTTTTACCAGGGTTTTATTCTCCAGAATTGAATTTAAAGCGAAAGGGACGGGGGCAGGGTTGACTGACCGGAAATAATGCCAAATCAATAGCCTCAACACCTGAGAGAATACACCCATGAACTTGGATCAATCACGTGATCAGATCCCCTTTTCGCCAAGCGACTGGGTTACCGATAAGAATAATCCTACAATACACGGGTACCTGATTGAGGAAGGATTAGAGACAGCGAAAAATCGTTGGAGTTGGAGGATGACAGAGACGTTTGCCTTTGAGAATCTCGTCGAACTTTGTAGGCGCACCCATGAGGAAATGCGGGGTTGTGCTGCCCGTGCTGTGGACGGGTATCTGGTTGTTCGCAACTGGCTTTTCGGATGGTATATCGTGGAGTATGAGCAGAAAGGATCAGACCGTGCCGAGTATGGAACGGCTACGCTTAGGCAGCTTTCAACAGCCCTGAAAAAGAGCATCGGGCGTGGGTTCTCTGTGGACTCTCTGGAACAAATGCGGCGATTTTACCTGACCTACGAGAATTTCTTCCCACAAATGAACATGCCCGAGACAGTGTCTCGGATTTTGGGGCCTGAAATTTCCGAGACAGCGTCTCGGATTTCCAAAAGCCTGACAACGGCGTCTCCAGCCTCTTCGAATTCCTTTTCTGCCGAAGTAATCCACAAGATCAGGCTAACCTGGTCCCATTACGTTGTGTTGCTCACCATCGGGGACTCCGACGAACGCAGGTTTTACGAGATCGAGGCTGCCGAAAACAACTGGAGTGTCAGGGAACTGGAACGTCAGGTCGCCAGTTCCCTTTACGAACGTCTGGCCCTGAGCCGCGACAAGGAGGACGTGCGTCGGCTGGCAACGGAAGGCCATGTGGTGGAAAAGGCAGCTGATCTTATCAAGAATCCCTTTGTTTTGGAGTTTCTCGGTTTGGCTGAAAGGCCTGCATACTCGGAAAACGAACTGGAATCGGCCATAATCGATCGGTTGGAAACGTTCCTGCTGGAACTCGAGAAGGGCTTTCTTTTTGAGGCGCGTCAAAAGCGTTTTTCATTTGATAACGACCAGTTCTATGTGGACCTGGTCTTTTATAACCGGCTGCTGCGCTGTTATGTCCTTATCGACCTCAAGCGCGACAAACTAACCCATCAGGATCTTGGTCAGATGCAAATGTATGTCAACTACTTTGATCGTTACGTGAAGCTGGACAGTGAACTGCCCACCGTCGGTATCGTGCTCTGCCGCCGCAAGAACGACGCCTTGGTGGAACTTACTCTGTCGAAGGATGCCAACATTTTTGCATCGAAATATCAGCTCTATCTGCCTTCCAAACAGGAACTGAAGGCGCAAGTGGAGACGGTTCAGTCTGAAATGGAAAAAGGGGGCGTCAAGCCCATGGCAAAATCCCGAAAATAGCTGTCTGAAATTGCATTATTGGGGAAGAAGCTCCAACGGATGAGTGAGGGAGTCCGGGACGTTCCCAACTTGTAAACTTGGACGTTACGTCTTGGCAGGCCTCCATCAGAGAATTTGTGGGGGCATTCTCTATTCCCAAGGCCACCATGAACAGACGCCTATCCAAATTAGTGAGGGACGGATTGGTCAAGGTGCACGGTTCCGGCCGTGGAACCTATTATACCTTGGATTATGGACAAAACGTTTATGAGACGGACTGATACGATAAAAGATATATATATCAATTGGTTGAGAACGAAATGAGACGATAATGGGACGGAAATCCGAAGTAGATCCCAAGGGTTCTTTCACATTATTGGCAAATGGAAAGGGTATGAGGGAGTCCGGGACGTGGAGAGAATCCGGGACGTTCCCGACTTGTAAACTTGAAAGGTGAACAGGATAATGGACGCTATCAGTTTTCGTTTTGCCAGGCCTTTGTTCACTGGAATCGACTTTAATGCGAAAGGGTCGGCGACAGCGGGGGCCATGGGACCTCCCCAGCTTGTAATGATCACGTTGTGGGGTTTTCAGTTTCCCGAGGCGGATCATGGCGTCACCGTACACGGAAGCTGCAACATTGAGAGATATCGAAGGCAACCATGAAAAAATTACCTATGACGCGCAGGCGGATGCCCTCCTCATCCTATTCAGCAATGCGGCGATTGAGGAAAGCGATGAGGAGAGGCCGGGCATCATTCTCGATTTCGACAGAATCGGAAATATCGTGGGAATGGAAATCCTGGACGCATCCAAGCGGATGGAAAACCCGAGAGCAGTGGAGTATGACGTTGCCGGTTAGGCCCTGCTTTCGGGGTGTTCACCTTCAAAAACCTGCGTTCCCCTGCGGTTATCCGTGCCCCATAAGGAGCACCCAGGCCCAGGCACTGGCGACATATCCGGAGGAAGCCAAAAATTCCGGCTGGGAGGCGGATCGCAATCGCATCCTTCCGATGCTTGCAGGGCTTCAGGAACTGGTGCCCTGGCTCAGACAGTGGCATGATGAAAAGGACCCGGCGTACGGCATCGGTATGGGCGACTTTTTTGCTGACCATGTGGTGGAGGAAGCGCGGCTGCTTGGGAAAACCGTTGAGGATTTGAAAGCCTCATAGTGGCGTTTGAGGAATTTTCATTGAACCTGAAAGAGCTTGAACATCTTGTTAAGGATGGAGAATCGGATCGTTTGGAATTCAAACGGTCAACCGGGCAGCGAACCCATGCGGCAAAGACCGTCTGTGCCATGCTGAACGGTCTGGGTGGGTTTGTTTTTTTCGGTGTAACCGATGACGGGAAAATTGTGGGGCAGACAGTTACATCCAGGACGCTGGAAGATGTGGGCAATGAACTGAGGGAAATCGAACCGCCCGCCTTCCCCGATGTGGAAACCATTGTCTTGCCGTCGGGAAATGCCGTCATTGTTCTTCACATACCTGGAAGCAGTGGCCTGTATGACTATAAGGGCCGTGCCTACATTCGAAACGGGCCTACAACCATACCGATGCCCCGTACCGAATATGGCCGCAGGCTGATGGAAAAACTCCATGCCACCAGACGCTGGGAAAACGAGCCGGTTGCGGACGGCGTCACGATCCAAGACCTGGACGCAGAAGAGATCTTCATCACCCTGGACAATGCCATTCAACTGGGCCGACTGGAGCCGACTGAACGGCGGGATATTCCATCCATTCTTCTGGGCCTGGAATTGATCCGGGAAGGCAGGCTCTTAAATGCCGCTGTAGCGCTTTACGGCAAAAATGATTCCCTCAAATCCCTCTATCCGCAAATGGGGATCCGTCTGGGCCGATTCAGAGGTAGAGACCGTCTGGCCGATTTTTCAGACAATCGACAATACTGGGGACACGCCTTCTCGCTCCTGCGCCGAGGAGAATCCTTTCTCATGGACCATGTGCCCATCGCCGGTCGCGTCATCCCGGGCAAAATGGTACGGGAAGACCAACCCGCCTATCCGCCAAGGGCTACACGGGAGGCCCTGGCCAATGCTCTGTGTCACCGGGACTACACCATTCCAGGGGGCGCCGTGGCGGTGGCCATGTATGACGATCATCTGGAAATTACCAATCCGGGGGCCCTTCATTTTGGCATCACACCTGAGAAACTGCTCAGACCCCATGAGTCCAGACCCTGGAACCCCATCATTGCCAATGTGTTTTACCGCGCAGGCATCATCGAGCGATGGGGCAGCGGAACATTGAATATCCTGGACTGGTGCACAGAAAATGCTAATCCAGCACCGGTTTGGTCTGAACAGGCCGGTTCCGTATATGTCTCTTTTCTTCCTGCAGTGCTGCCCACTCGCCAGGGGTCGGAAAAGAACCTGGAAGAAAAAGAGCGCTTGACACTCCATGTTGAACCCCAAGTTGGCACCAAGTTGGCACCAAGTTGGCACCAAGTTGAAATTCTAAAAAGCTGCCGTGATGAAAGGCCGTTAGTTCAACTGATGGCCATCACCCACCGTACGGATCGCACCAAGTTCAGGAAACAAATCTTAAAGCCGTTGCTTGATGCGGGGTTCGTTGAAATGACCATTCCTGAAAAACCAAAGAGCAGCAAACAGAAATACCGGCTGACTGCCAAAGGGAAGGAGTGGTTGACGAAATACCAGAGGGAGAGAGAACCCTAACCCAGGAGAGAGTCCGGGACGCTCCCAACTTGTAAACTTGAAAGGTGAATTGGATAAAGGACGCTGTCAATTTTAATGCGAAAGAGCCGGCGACAGTGGGAGGTCACGGGGTGTTCCAGCCTTCTAATGATCACCGGGATGGTATGTTGGCTTTTGACCCTGAGGCGGTTCATGTCGTCAGCTTAATTGGTCGAGGCTGGAACATCGAGAAATGCTGGAGCACTCCATGAAAATAACCTATGACGCACAGGCGGATGTCCTCCGCATCCTATTCAGCAATGCGGCGATTGAGGAAAGTGATGAGGAGAAGCCGGGCATCATTCTCGACTTCGACAAGATCGGAAATATCGTGGGAATGGAAATCCTGGACGCATCCAAGCGGATGGAAAACCCGATGGCAGTGGAGTATGGTGTTACAGGATGAAGCCATCAGATGATGGGAATATCGTATGAATGAAAGGAGGCGACTTATGCAGGTTGTCAGGCTTGAACAAACGGTTGCAGAAGATGGGGAACTGACCATCAAAGGGTTGCCGTATAAGAAGGGGGAACTTGTTGAAATCATTGTGTTGCCGCAGACCGAGAAAAGCAAGAAGCGACACCCGCACCTTACCGTTGGCGATCTCAGACGTTCCGGACTTATCGGTCTATGGGAAGACAGGGTTGACATAGAGGATAGCGCCGTCTTCGCCAGGCGGCTGAGGGAGCAGGCGCAGCGGAGGGATTTTCACCATGATTCTCCTGGATAGCGACGTGATGATAGATATCCTTCGGAACTACCCCCCTGCCTTGGAGTGGTTCGACGCGTTGGATGAAAATGAAGAAATAGCTCTGCCAGGATACGTTCTGATGGAGCTGATACAGGGTTGCAGAAACAAGGCGGAGCAGGACCACTTGCAACGCGCTGTCGATCCCTATGGAGTTGCATGGCTTACTCCAGAGCACTGCGACAAGGCGCTTGATGCCTTCACGAGTTACCATTTGAGCCACAATGCGGGCACGCTGGATGTCTTGATCGGTCAGACGGCCCTCGCAATGGGTCTGCCACGCATACCTTCAATCAGCGGCATTATCGTTTTATGGGCGGCTTGACGACCATTCAGCCCTATAAGAAATAGGCCGCATTGAGCGGGTTCCCTTTTAATGGGTGTTCTCGACCCGCTCAGGCTTTCCTCAGCGCCCAATCCTTGGTCCAAAGCTGGGCGCTCTGTCCGTCCAGATCCACCAGATATTTCTCGCCATCGAT